>JAPOXB010000143.1 GCA_026707335.1 Chloroflexota bacterium | reverse complement strand
ATGATCGAACAATTCCGGGTGGACTACCAGGTCGAGGAGGGCCTCCCGGTCTCGGGGGCGACGTGGGACAACCTGACGATCCGGATCGAGTCGGCGCAGACCTATCCGGGCATGGCCGCCGCGGACCCGGCCGGCTTCACCGCCTGGCTGGCCGTGAACTACGAGCAGGGCCGCACGCTGCATCTGACCGTGAAGGCCGCGGAGAGCCCGGGCGATCCCTACACCGTGCGGCACCGGGCCAGCTTCGATCTCACGGGACTGCCCGCCGTGCTGGCGGATCTCCCCTGCTTCGGGGTGGGCGGGGGATAGCGGGGTGCGGGTCGTCGCTGCGTGATCCGGGGGACGCAGGCTCGCGCTCGGGGCGCTACGTCGTGCGAGCCCGCACCTCGGTATCCATCGTCCTCTCATAGACGCGCATCACTGCGGTCGCGTTGTCGCCGCCGTGTCCCATGGCGCGGGCCATGCGCATGAGGTTGTGCACCTGCGGACTGAGGGACAGCGGGACGTTCAGCTCGTCGGCCAACTCCAGCGCCAGGTGCAGGTCCTTGTAGGCGAGATCGAGCGCGAACGTGGGCGACCAATCCCCGGCGAGCGTGTCCTTCGCGAGGCCGCGAAACGCCCGGCTGTCGCCGGTCGAGTGGCGGACCACCCGCTCGAGCAGCTCGGGATCGACGCCGGCCATCGTGCCGAGCAAGAGCCCCTCGGCGCCGGCCGCCGTCGTGCAGAACGCGATCATGTTGTTGACGAGTTTCGCGATGCAGCCGCTGCCCAGGTCGCCGGTGTGGATGATGTTCTCGCCGAACGATGCCAGCACGCCCCGGTGCTTCTCCAGCGCCGCCGCATCCCCCCCGGCCATGACCGTCAGCGTGCGCTCCTCGGCGCCGGCCACGCCGCCGCTCACCGGGGCGTCCAGCATGGTGATCCCCCCGGCCTGCAACCGCGCCGCGACCTTGCGCGCGACGGCCGGCGAGTTGGTGGTCAGGTCGAAGTACACCGTGCCCGGCCGTGCGTGGCCTTCGATGCCCTCCGCACCCAGCGCGACCGCCTCGACATCCCGCGGGCCCGGCAGGGACGTCAGCAAGACGTCGGCATCCTCCACCGCCTCCGCGACCGACGCGGCGGCGACGCCCCCCACGTCGGTGCAGCGCTGCACCGCCTCGGGGTTGAGGTCGAACACCATGACGTCGGCGTCGCTGTGGCGGATCACGTGGCGGCACATGGGCCCGCCGATGGCGCCGGTTCCGATGAATCCGATTCGCATGCCGTCTCCTCCTTCGCGCCGTCTCCCGCCGTAGCGCGCTAGTACCAGATGGCGATCGGGCGGCCGCCGGCGTCGCGCTCGGGCGGCGACGGCAGGGAGACCGCCTCCCCGGCGGCGATGCGGCCGGCGCTCCATGCCGCGACGGCGGCGTCGAGGATATCGTCCGCGGCGACGGTCCCCACCTCCCCGAGGGTGTCGGGGATGCAGATGCCGGTCGCCTCAAGCAGCGCGCGCCGTTCCGTATGGCCGTTCCACTGCCGCTTCGACGCCAACGGGCGACCCGCCAGCGCGCGGAACGACACCTCGGGGTGCACCTCGTGCACGCGCTCGTCCTGCGCTGCCACGCGCTCGACCTCGATGATCTTCGCCGCGAGCGCGTAGCTCTGCCGGGGAAGCCCCCGGCCGGTCATGGCGCGCGACCGCTCGTTGGCGGTCGCCCAGTCCGGTGCCGTGAGGACGTCGCGGGGCGGCACCGGGAAGACGCTGGACGCACGACCCTTCAGCATGATCCGCGCCGCGACGTCGGCAGCGCGCGGCAGGACGGGAGAGGACGGGTAGCCGATCGGCATGTCCACGCCGATGACGGTCGCATCGGCTGCGGCGGCGACGCCCTCGGCGAAGCGCTCATGCAGCGCCGCCGACGCGAAGGCGCCGTCCTCCAGCCGGATGAACACCCAGCCGCGCGCACATCCATCGACGCCGATGACGACCGGCATGTGCGACATGCTGGCACAGGCGGCGCGGTGGGGCACGTCCTCGCGGAGCGAAGACGCCGCCTAGAGACAGCCGTGCCGGCCGAGGAACTCACGCAGGAGGTCGGCGCACACCTGCGGCTGTTCCAACTGCAGGAAGTGCGTCGCATCGGGCAGGAAGTCGTAGTCGACGCTCACCATCTCCCCGAAGTCGAACGTCGGCAGATAGGCGTAGGGCAATGTCGGGTCCGCGCCAATCACCTTCACCGGGCATTGCAACTCGGAGAGGTCGACCAGCACGGCGAAGAAGCGGGCGTACTCGATGATCTTCGCTTCGTACGCCGGCGGGCAGCGCAGGTCGTAGCCATTGCCGTCCGGGGACGCACGGAGCGTCGTTTCCGCCAGCAGCTCCCGGACCCCGCCGACGACCTGCCGGTAGTTCGGCGAGAACCGCAGGAGCTCGATGTACGCCTCCCGCGTGCGGAAGTGGTGCGAGCGGCGGGTCGCCAATCCCGCAGTTCGGATGGAGGCCCGATCGAACTCATCCTGACTGATGCCGGGCCGGCGCAGTGGGGGGTCGAACATCATGAGTGCGGAGAAGCGGCTGCCCTGGCTGGGCGACAGCAGCGTCGTCAGCGCCGAGACGGAGTGGAACACGCCGATCTTCGGCTTCGCCCCGTAGTGCGCGTCGATCGCCTCCAGGATGACGTCCTGGTCCTTCGCGATCTGCGGCACGGTATGGTCCTCAATCGGACCGACCGCGTTCCAGCCGTGGTTCCGCAGGTCGTAGGCGAGGATGTCGAACTCATCGCTGAGGAGCGACCAGAACGGGTAGTAGAGGTCGATCGCGAGGCCGTTGCCGTGGCCCAGGACGATCCGGGGCCCGCCGGGGTTGCCGTGGCGTCGCACGGTCACGACGGTGCCGGCGTCGACGGCGACCTCCAGCGTCGAGAGCGGCGCCGGCACCTCCCAGACGGTGTCAGGAGTCGTCATGCCGCTGCTGGCCTCCCCGGCGATCCGCTTCGAGTCGCGGGACGCTTTTCAGACGGACAACACCGACCGCGCCGGCTCCGGACGCGGCGTGGGCTCCGGCCCCGCGAGCACCTCGTGGGCGACCGCGGCGGCGAAGCGCTCGCCGCCGAGACTCGCCACCCGCCACTCGACCCCTGGCGCCTGTGGCAATGCAAGCGTTCCCCCGGTCATGCCATGACTGATGGCCGGCGGGATCGTGAAGCGGGAAGCATCCAGAGCGAGGCCCGTGCCGTCCGCCTTGATCAGCGCCTCCTTGATGGTCCAGAGATCGAAGAATAGGCGAAGGCGGGCGGCGCCGCCCGTCCGGGCGAGTTCGGCGCGCTCCTCGTCGGAGAGCATGCCCTTCATCAGCAGTTCGAGGCGGCGGTGGTCGACCCGTTCCTGCACGTCCACGCCGATCCGTCCCGCGGGCGCATACGCGATCAATCCGTGGTCACCGCTGTGACTGACGTTGAAGCCGATGGGCGCCGGCTGGTCCCGCAGCACGGCCGACGGCTTGCCGTGCTTCGAGTGCTGGAAAGCAAGGTCATCGTTGCGGCAGCCAAGCCGCTCGCAGAGCAGCGCGCGCAGCGCGGCCCGGCACAGGCTGAATTGCCTGCGCGGCGCGTCGAACTGGTAGCGCGACCAACGAGCCACCTCCCCCTCATCGAGCCAGACGAGGGCGGCGTCCTCGCGGACGGCGTGCGGCCTCAGATCGACGTGGAAGACCGTCGCCGTGCCGACGCTTTGGAAGGGCCGCCACCACGGCGCCGGCTCGGAGGCGGACACCTAGGGGCCGCCTGCCGCTGCGGGCCGTGCGCGCCGTGGATCCGCGGGCGTCAGCCGGTGTTGGCGTTGAGGTAGTCGATCAGCGCCTGCGGCGTCAGCATCTCTGCGAACTCCTCGGCGGGAATCGAGACGTTGAACTCCGCGTTCACCATCTGCCACAGCGCGACGATGTCGGCGGAAGCGACACCCGCCTCGGCGATGTTCACGTCCAGGTCCAGCGGCCGGCCCAGCGGACGCCCTTCAACCTCGATGTTGTCGTCGACGAGCTTCCTGACACGTTCTTCGATTGAAGCCACAGGCGGTCTCCTTTTCAGCAACTCCCTGAGTGGAGCGGCGACAGGATAGCCGGGGCAGGATGGCGGGTCAACGAAGCCGGGCGGGATCTCGTCCCACTTTGCGTGACGGGCGGAGCGCCACGATCGGGCCGCCCGGAAGGATCAGGCCGAGCCCCTGACCTGCACGGTGACGACGTCGAGGCCGTGGTACTGCTGGTGATGCACCGAGGACGCGTAGTGGCGCAGCAGCCGGAGCGAGATCTCCCCCTCGTCCACCCCCTCCGACTCCTCGCTCAGATAGGCGATGCGGTCCTCGATGTTCTCCTCATCGAAGACCGCCATGAACTCCAGCTCGACGGCCCCGCGGTCGGGACGCGCCACGACGATCAGACGCGGGGGATCATCGGGCGCGCGGTCCTCGGCTGCCTGTGTCAGGGTGATGAGCGTCTCCTCGGCTGCCGAGCACAGGCGCTGCGTGGAAGCGTCGTTCCAACCGATGCGCGACGCGACCCGCCGGACGAAAGCATCGATCTCCGGCAGCGAGGCCACGTCGAGCGTGACCTGCAGGCGCCCCCCCAACCGTGGACTGGTCAGGGAGAGGAAGGCCGTCATCAGGATGGCGGCGATCGCGCCGATCAGCATGCCGTTGTCGAGCAGCGGGCCCCAGGCGCCGCCGAGGAGGTCCGCGAAGATCGTCTGCTGATCGATCCCGGCGCCGAGCGAGAACGCGATCCCCACCACGAGGACCTTCTGGGAATCGAGGCCGTCCTGCACGACGGTGCGCACGCCGCCCACGAAGAGGAGCGCGATCGCGGTCAGCAGGTAGGCGCCCATCACGGGGCTGGGGATGGTGAGCAGGACGGCCGTCACCTTGGGGAAGAACGCCAGCACCACCAGGACGGCCCCCAGGATCCAGCCGACCCGGCGGGAAGCGACGCCGGTGAGGCTGGCCAGGGACACACTGGTGGACGAAAAGACCGTGGTGGGAGGCGCGCCTGCGACGCCCGACAGCAGGATGCCGAGCCCGTTCGTGTTCAGGGACCCCTGGACGACGCGGAAATCGGTCACGCGGGGCCGGCGGCGCGACGCCTGCTGCATGGCGACGCAGTCGCCGATGTTCTTGATCGCGCCCACGAGCGTGATGACGACGAACACGGGCAGGAGCGCCCAGAAGCCGGCGCCGAACGAGAGGTCGAAGCCGGGGAAGCCGCCGTCCGGGATGCCGGCCCAGGGCGCATCGAGGACTCGCTGCGCCTCGTAGGCGCCGAAGAGGGCGGCGACGACGCAGCCAACGCCGATGCCGATCAAGGGCGACCAGAGCCGCCAGATCCCGGAGGCCCGCAGCGCCAGCACGGTCACGACGACCAACGTCACGAGGGCGACGGTTGGACCGGCGGCGGCGGGCGCGGAGTCGGGCACCTCCTGCACCCGGTCGAGCGCGATGGGCAGGATCGTGGCGGCGAGGAGCATCAGCATCGTGCCGGAGACGGCGGGCGTGAGGATGCGTCGCAATATGGGCAGCCAGGTGGCGAGCGCGAGGTAGAAGAGCGAGGCGGCGACGACCAGACTGGCGAGCAGCGCCGGTCCGCCCGCCGCGAGGGCCAGCGCGGAGACCGCGACGAAATTCGGGGTGACGCCCATGATGAGGATGTGCCCGGCGCCGAGCCGCCAAACGCGGCTCGCCTGCAGCGCCGTCAGTCCGCCGGCGATGATCAGCGCCGCGAAGACGGTCCAGGTGAGGTAGCTCTCGCCCTGGCCGCCGGCCCGGGCGGTGATCGCGACGACCAGGACCAAGGGGGCGATGGCGAACAGTACGCCCTGCAAGCCCACGCTAATCGCGATCGGCAGCGGGCAGTCCTCATCCGCCTCGTAGCGAATCGCCTCGTTGCCGCTCTGTGCTTGCACGCCTGTCCCGCCACTCCGCGCCGGTTTGCGGGATGATACGCCCGCCGGCGCGGATGGTCGCGGGTCCGGGCCCCGCGGCCCCTGCCAGGGGAACCGACCCACTAACATGACTGGCCAGCGACGCGAGGAGACCATCGCCCGGACCGGGCGGATCGGGGAGCGCATCATGGGACGACTGGATGGACGGGTGGCGCTGGTCACCGGCGGGGGGCGCGGCATCGGCCGGGCCATCGCCCTCGAGATGGCGCGCGACGGCGCGACGATCGTCGTGAGCGCGCGCACGCAGGCGCAACTGGAGAGCGTCGTGGCGGAGGCGCGCGCGATCGGCAGCGACGGCCTCGCCGTCGTCGCCGACGTGATGGAGGCGGACCAAGCGCGTGCGCCCGTGCACGCCGCCATCGAGCGCTACGGCCGGCTCGACATCCTGGTCAACAACGCCGGCGGCTCCGTCGGCACGGGGCACGACCCCTTCGCCTACGAGGACTACGCTTTCACCGGCACGCTCATCCTGAACCTCACGTCGGCCTACTGGACCACGACGGCGGCGCTGCCGCACATGCGCGAGGCCGGCTACGGTCGGGTGATCAACATTGGCTCCGGCTACGCGAAGCGCAGCGGCGGCGGGCTGGCCTACACCACGGCCAAGCACGGGCTGATCGGCTTCACGCGCGCCATCGCGGCCAACGCGGCGCCGTACGGCATCACCGTCAACTGCCTCTGCCCGGGTTGGACGAACACTGTGCTGGTCGACTGGGAGCGGATCGGGGAGGGCCGGGGCGTCTCGGCGGCCGAGGCGCGGTCCGCCTCGGAGGCCGAGTCGCTGCAGAACCGCATCCTCGAGCCGGAGGAGTTGGGGCCCATGGCGGCGCTGCTGGCGGCCCCCGAGTCGGCCGGGATCACCGGCCAAGTGATCAGCGTCGACGGCGGCTACAAGGTCTGAGGCCGCTCACCCAATCCCGAGATCGGCCTCGAGCCGGGTGACGGCGCGGTCGATGCCGCCGACGAGCTCGTCGACCTCCTCGCCGTTGATCACGAGCGGCGGCGCCACGCTGATGGCGGCGCCCGCCCGGGCGAGGATGCCCTCCTCGCGCAGCAGCCGGGGCATCCGTTTCGCGACGTCGTCCTCGTCCGTGAAATCGACGCCCGCCTCGGGGTCGCGCTGCAACTCCACGACGTGCATCAGGCCGATGCCGCGGGTGTCGGCGACGCTCTTGTGCCGCGCCCGCAGCGCCTGCAGTTCGCCCTCCAGGTAGGCGCCCATCTTCCTGGCGTTGGCGACGAGGTTCTCGCGCTCGATGATCTCGACGTTGGCCAGGGCGACGGCGCAGGAGACCGGGTGCATGCCGAAGGTCGTGCCGCCGACCAGCGTGTCGGCGGCCTCCCCCTCGAAGGCGGCCGCGATCTTGTCGGAGGCCAGCGCCGCGCCGATGGGCGCGTAACCCGACGAGAGCTGCTTGGCCACGGTCATCACATCCGGCTCGATGGGGTAGCGCTGGATCGCGAACCACTCGCCCGTGCGGCCGAAGCCGTTGATCACCTCGTCGGCGATGAGCACGATGTTGTGCTTGTCGCAGAGCTCGCGCACGGTGGTCCAGTACTCCTCCTGCGGGACCCAGTTGCCGTTGGCCACGGAGATGGGCTCGGCGATGAAGGCGGCGATCGTCTCCGGGCGGTGGAACCGGATCGTCTCCTCGATGCTGCGGGCGCAGAACACGTCGCACTCGGGGTAGGTCTTCTCGAAGGGGCAGCGGGCGCAGTTGATGCCCTGCACGGGCACGTTGCCGGGCACGAGCGGCTCGAACGGCGCCCGGTTGACGTAGTTGGCGCCGTTGACCGACATCGCGCCCATGCTGACGCCGTGGTACGAGCCGACCCGCGAGATGACCTTGTACTTGCCCTTGTCGCCGCGGTTGTAGTGGTACTGCTTGGCCATGCGGATGGCGGCCTCGACCGCGTCGCTGCCGCTATTGACGAAGAGCGCCTTGTTGATGCTGGGCGGTGTCAGCGTGGCGATCTTGGCCGCGAGGTCGACGGCGGGGCGACTGGCGTAGGTGAAGGTGTTGGCGTAGGCGAGGCGCTGCATCTGATCGCGGGCGACCTCCGCCAGCTCGCTGCGCCCGTGCCCCACGGCCACGACCCAGAGGCCGGAGATGGCGTCGATGTAGCGGCGGCCCTGCGCGTCGCTCAGGTAGATGCCCTCGCCCTCCTCGATGACCAGCATCCCGTCGTCCTGGCGCAGGTCGTTGATCTGCTGCGTCTGCACCCAGAGGTGCCGCAGACCGCGGTCGATGTAGTCCTGGATGTGCGCCGGATCGTGACTGGTGGCGACCATGGCGGGTCTCCCGTCGCCCTCATCCTAGCGCACGCGCGGGCCGGGGCGGGGGCGGCGGAAGACGTGCGCGCCGCAAGCCGGCACGGGCGCGAAGGCGACCGCAGCGGTGATATGATCCGGGATGTCCGGAATTCATGCGGGAGGAATCATGCGGATCTCCGAGCGCGGCCAGATCACGATCCCCAAGCCCCTGCGCGACCGCTATGGCATGGATCACAACGTCGAGGTGGAGATCACGCCGGCCGACGGCGGGCTGCTGATCCGCAAGCGCGCGGCCGGGGAGCACCCTGTGGACCGCGTCAGCGGCATCCTTGATCGCCCGGGGATGGCGGGGATCCGGATCGACGACGTGGACGCTTACATTGAAGAGATCCGCGGCCGGTGATCACGGCCCTCGACACGAACATCCTCCTGGCTTCTACGAGACCTACTTCCCCGACCTGACGCAGGCGCCGCTCACGCCGGGACCGACAGCGAGTGGCTAGCCCTCGCCCATCGCCGCCATGCGCTCCATGAGTTCGTCCGGGTCGACGTCCTCGACGTGCATCGCGATGGTCCAGTGGTTGCCGGCCGGGTCGAGGACGCGCGCGACGCGGTCGCCGTAGAACTGGTCGGCCGGCTCGGCGACGCCCGTACCGCCGGCGCTCACGGCCCGCGCGTAGGTGGCGTCGACGTCGTCCACGTAGTGGTGGATCTGGGACTGCGTGGCCGGGTGCTCGGGCGGGAAGGCGTCGGACAGCATGACGGCCGCGCCGCCGATCTCGACCTCGGCGTGCCCGATGCCGCCCTGGGGCATGTCCATGCGCATGCGCTCGACGGCGCCGAACGCGCTGGCGAGGAAGTCGAGCAGCGCGGCGGCGTCCTCGGCGATGAGGTAGGGGGTGATGGCGCTGTAGCCGTCGGGGATGGGTTGGACGTCGGGCATGGGGCCTCCTCTGGGGCGCGAGCGGGCGGGTTCGGAGCCCGCGCCCGCGCCAGAATCCTACGCGGGACCGCGGGCGCCGTCGATGCGCCGCGCGACGGACGGACCGCATCTCCCGCCCTCAGGGCGCGCCCGCGGCGAACGAGACGCGAGTCTCGCCGTTGACGACGACGGTGTACTCGATGCCCGGCTCGAAGTCGGAGCCCAGGGGGACGGTCGTCTCGATGATCGGGTAGTCGGCGGTGCAGACCACGTCCGGGTCGGCGACCTCGTGGTGGGTGATGACGACCTCGATTGCCTCGTCCAGGTCGCGGCGGACTTCGTAGCCGTTGAACTGGGAGCAGCTGCCGCCCGCCGGCAGGCCGGAGACGACGCGCAAGTCGTAGCTCGCGGGCGCGCTCCCCACCGCGACGACCTCCGCGCTCTCGATGGGTGACTCGGCGATGAAGGTGTGGGGGAGGTCGGAGGCGGGCAGGGTGAAGGTGGTCACCGCGCGCTCGTTGACGATCACGCGGTAGGTCGGGCCGGCGTCCAGCGGCGCCGTGATGGGCAGCACGGTGTCGAGTTCCACGACCTGCTCGTCGCAGGGGATGGACCAGCCGGTCGGCGGCGGCTGCATGAGCGTCACGCGCGCGATGATGTCATGGCCCTGCACGTCCAGCGACTCGCTGCCGGGGCGGGCGCAGCCCTCGATGGTCGACTGGTAGTACGCGACCCGCAGGAAGTGATCGGGCTCGTTGGGGATGCGGTTGGCCCAGACGACGGGGACCGGCGTCTCGACCCAGGTGCGCCAGTCTTCCCCGGCCTCCGCGACCAGTTCCGGCGGCGGCTCGACGATCACCAGCAGCATGTCGATGCTGCTCGGGTTGCCGCGCGTGATGACGTCGTAGGCGGTGTCGTTGATGAAGGCGAGGCGTCCGTCGGATTCGATGATCTCGGCCTGGATCGCATAGACGTTGCGGTCGTCGATGTCGGCGCGGTTGTACTCGACCCGGAAGCGGATGGGCACCTGGCCCGGGTCGGGGATCGTCTGGCGCGCGATGAGCGGCGCCGCGGCGTCGGCGTAGGAGACGTCGCGCAGCTCGACGATGAGCGTGGCGCCGGGCGTGAGGGCGAGCCGCTCCCGGTAGGTGACGGTGCCGGTGACGGCCGCGTTGCCCTCGCGGCCCGAGGGGATCTCCGTGGTCGCGTTGGCCGGCAGCGGCTCCCCCCGGCAGGCGGCCGCGAGCAGCATGATCAGGAGGCAGAGGAGGAAACACACGGCGCTCTGGACTCCGGCCGGCAGAGCGGCAGCTTCGGTGATGCGCATCCGATCCGGCTCCACCAGTATGAACGACTCCGAGCGAGCCGTGGTTCCCCGAGGCGCCGCGCAGGACGGCCGCGTGCGCGACTACCTGGATCCAGCGCCGGTCACGGCGGGTCGGTCACTGGGCGCCGGCCGGCGGCGCCGCCGGCGAACCGGCGCCGCCCGGGGATTGCCGACGATCGTGCCCCGGGGGGCCGCGGCCTCGCTCTGCCCGCTCGCCCTCAGTGCGTCCGGGTTCCGAGGATCGTGATCAGGTGCAGGCAGGCCTTCCGCACCCTCGCGCTGCGCGCGGCTCGGTACGTGAGCGTGCTCACCACGACGACGAGCAGGAGTATCCACCAGCGTGGAATGACCCGGTCTTCGAACAGTTCAATCATGACCTCAATCACTCCGCCGCCGCTGCCCGTTCCCGAGGCCGACCACGCCGACCCGCCGCCTTCGCTGGACTGCCCGCCGAACACGCCGGGGGCCGACGCCGTCCCAGGCTCGACCGACACCGGATCCACCGCCGGCGCCGGGTTCCCGGTCGACCCGCCGGCCGGGGTGGAGGGGTGCGACGCGCCCGCGTCGCCGGCGGAGTTGCCCGGCTGCCCGCCTGCGGCTGCTTCGTCCGGCTCATCGCCGTCGCTTGAGCTGTCGCCGTCATTCGAGGCGTCGCCGTCGTTCTGGTCGTTGTCGTCGTTCCGGTCGTTGTCGTCATCCTGGTCGTTGTCGTCGTCCTGGTCGTCGCCGTCGTCCTGGTCGTTGCCGTCGTCCTGGTCGTTGCCGTCGTCCTGGTCGTTGCCGTCGTCCTGGTCGTTACCGTCGTCCTGGTCGTCGCCGTCGTCCCGGTCGTCGCCATCATCCCGATCGTCGCCATCATCCCGATCGTCGCCGTCGTCCGGGTCGTCGCCTTCGTCGTCCGGGTCGTCGGGATCATCGGGCGGCGACGGCTGCAGGAACGACGGGGCGTTGACCGCGGTCGCGCCGCTGCCCACGTCGGACCAAGCGCTCGTGCCCTCGGCGTTGCTGGCCGACACCTGCACCTCGTAGGTGGTTCCGGGCTCCAGCCCGCGCAGCCGGGCCGTCGTGGCGGCGCCGCTGTGCGCGTGCGACGTCCAGGCGGCCGCGCCCTGCTCCCGGTAGCGCACGTCGTAGTCGGTGATGGGCGGCCCGGTGTTGGCGGGGGCAGTCCAGTTCACCTGCAGCGAGGTCTGTTGATCGGACGGGGCCAGCGTCACCGCGGGCGCGTCGGGCCGGGCGGGCGGCTCGGCGACGTCGGTGACGCGGATCGTCACCGCGACGGTGTCATCGATGGCCGCGTCGGCGTCGCCGTCCGCGTTCTTGCCGTCGCTGACGCTCACGGCCACGGTGTACGACCGGGGGCCGGACTCGTAGTCGAGCGCCGCGCCGGGGGCGACGTGGATCTGGCCGCTGGCCGGGTCGATGACGAAGGCGCCGGCGCCGGTCATCGAATAGGTCAACGCGTCGCCTTCGGGATCCGTCGCGGCGACGGCGGCGCCGACGGCGGTTCCGGCCGGCGAGTTCTCGGGCGCCTGCCTCGGGCTGCCGGCACTCAGGCTCGGAGCGCCGTTGTTATTGCCTTGGGGCTCGTCGCGGTCGGGATCGTCCGGGTCGGGATCCTCCGGGTCCGGGTCGCCCGGGTCGGGATCCTCCGGGTCCGGGTCGTGCGGCGGCGGCCCCGGCGGGTCCGGCCGGGGCGGGTTCTCCGGCCCGGCCGGAGGCTCGCCGGCCGTGGACCCCACGCCGGCGTCCGACCACGGACCGGCGCCCTCATCGTTCCGCGCCAGGACGAAGACGCGGTACGTCGTCTCCGCCTGCAAGCCCGGGAGGACCGCGCTGGTCTGCGATCCATCGACGCGGAGCGACGTCCACTCGCTCCCGCCGGCCTCCCGGTAGGCAATGACGTACGCGGTCACCGGCGGCTTGCCCGTCATGTCCGGCGCGCTCCAGGCCACGTCCAAGACGGACGTGGGGTCGTCCGGCGACTGGGTCACCGCCGGGGCGGCGAGCTGCGGGGGCGGCTCGTCGAGGTCGGTCACGCTGATCGTCACGGCGGCGCTGGCGTCGGCGCTGGGATCGGCGTTGCCGTCGGCGTCCTTGCCGTCGCTGACGCTGACGGTCACCGTGTGCGACGGCGCGGCCTCGTGGTCCAGCGCCGCGCCCGCGGCGACGCGGATCTGGCCGGTGGCCGCGTCGATGGTGAAGAGGTCGGAGCCCGAGATCGTGTAGGTCAGCGGGTCGCCGTTCCCGCCCGGCGCGGCGATCGGCGCGCCGACGGGCGTGCGGCCCGGCGAGTTCTCGGCCACCTCGCGGCTGACGGGGTCGAGCGTCAGCGACGCGGGGGGCGTCTCGTCCACATCGAGGATGTCGATGACCACGTGGATGATGGCGCTGACGATGTGGCCGTCGTCCTGGCCGGGCGCGGCGTGGCTCGCCCGCACCGTCAGGGAGTGGCGGTGCGACGTTTCAAAGTCCAGCTCCGCCCCGGGCGCCACCCGGATCTGGCCCGTGGCCGGGTCGACGGTGAACTCGGCGTGCCCGAGCGTGCGTTGGTGGGACGTGGCCCCGGCGCTGCGCCGGCTTGCGGCGCGGCGGAACTGGCGGCCCGCGTTCAAGATCTCGTCGCCGACGATGGTGTAGACGATCGTGTGCCCCTGCGAGTCGGTCGTCGTCAGCGGCGCGCCGACCGGGGTGCCCGGCGGCGTGTTCTCGGGCACTTGGCGCTGGGCGTTCAGCCGGGCGGGCCCCGACGCGGCGGTGGCGCCCTCGCCGCTCGCCGACCAGGCGCTCTCGCCCTCGTCGTTGCGGGCCAGCACCTGCACCTCGTAGGTCGTGTCGGGTTCCAGGCCGGTAAGGGTCGTGCTGGTGGCGACGCCGTCGAAGGGGTGCGACGTCCAGTCGCTCGCGCCCTCGACCCGGTAGCGCACGTCGTAGTCGGTGGTCTCGGGCACCCCGGACAGGAGCGCCGCGACCCAGCTCACGTCCAGATCGGTGTCGGGATCGACGGGCGACTGGGTCACCCACGGCGCATCCGGCGTGGGGGGCGGCTCGTCGACGTCGGTCACGTTGATGGTGAAGCCGGCGCTGGCGTCGACGCTGGGATCGGCGTCGCCGTCGGCGTCCTTGCCGTCGCTGACGCTCACGGTCAGCGTGTACGACGGTGTGCTCTCGTGGTCCAGCAGCGCGCCCTCGGCGACGCTGATCTGCCCCGTGGCCGCGTCGATCGTGAAGGCGGCGTCGCCAGAGATCGCGTAGGTCAGCGGCTCCCCGTCCCCGCCCTCCGCGGCGACCGCCGCGCCGACGCGCGTGCCGCCCGGCGAGTTCTCGGCCACCTCGCGGGCGCCGGACTCCAGCGTCAACTCCGGGATCGGGGTCACCGGCGGCGGCGGCGTGGGACTCGACTCGTCCACGTCGGTCACGTCGATGGCGACGGTGATGACGGTGTGGACGATGCGGCCGTCGTAGCCGGCCAGCGCATGGGTCGCCTGCACCGCCAGGGAGTGGCTGCGCGCCGTCTCGTAGTCGAGGGAGGCGCCGCGGGCCAGCCGGATCTGGCCGCTGGCGGAATCGACGACGAACTTGCTTGTCTCCTCGTCCTCGCTCGCGTCTCCGCCGCCGTCTCCGCTCGCCCCACTGCTGTCGGCGACCACGGAGTAGGCGAGTGTGCGGCCCACGGGGGCGGTGACCGCCACCGGATCGCCGACCAGCGTGCCGGGCTGCGCGTTCTCCGGCAGCGACCGCTGGACGCTCACCTGCCGGGGACCGGTCACGCCCCGGCCGCTCGCCGACCAGTCGCTCTCGCCCTCACCGTTGACGGCCAGCACCTGCACCTCGTAGATCGACGCCGGCGTGAGGCCGGTGATGGTGGTTTCGGTGCCCGTGCCGCTGAAGGCGTGCGCGCTCCATTCGTTCGGACCCGCGGCGCGGTACTGCACGCGGTAGCCGGTGATGGGCGAGCCGAGGTCGTCGGGCGCCGTCCAGTCCACGTCGAGCGTGGTGGCGGGCGTCTCCGCACCGGCCTCGGCGTCCGGCGCGGCGGGGGCCTCCGGCCCCGTCACGTCCGTCACGTTGATGGTGACGTTGATCGCCGTCGCGTAGCCGTTGACCGTGTACTCGACCTTGCCCGTGTAGGAGGTCTTGGTCTCGTAGTCGATGGTCGCGCCCTGCTTGACGCTGATCTGGCCGCTGGCGGCGCCGATGATGAAAGCGCCCGCAGCATCCCCGGTCAGCGTGTAGGACAGCGCGTCGTCGGTCTCATCGTCCCCGTCGTCGTACGGTGTCCCCGTCACCGGGTCGCCGGCGGCCGTGCCTGCGGCGGAGTTCTCGGCGACGCTCCGGGTCTCATTGGAGACGACGGTGTCCGTCAGGGTGCGGAAGGCGTACCCGCCGTACCCGTCATGCGCCCCGTAGGTGACCTCCGACTGGCCCGGGTTGTAATAGCGGGTCGTCATCTCGGATCCGCTGATCGAGACCCTGAGCACCCCGGGCTGCGCCGATGACGCCGCATAGCGCAGTGTGTCGCCATCGGCATCTTCGAAATAGCCGGTGAGGGTGGAAGTGGAGTATTCGCCGGGGTGGCCGGTGATGCCCAGGAGGAGCCACGTCGTGCGATTCGGCGGCCGGTTGGCCCGGCCTTCCCCAGTGTCCGACCAGGGCCCCTCGCCCTCCTCGCTGGTCACGGCCCGCACCTGCACCTCGTAGGTCGCGCCGGCGGTCAGGTTCGGCAGGTTGAGGCTGGTCGCCGTCGCGCCCAGCGTGCCGCTGTAGGCCGTCCAGGTGTTGGCGGTCTCACCCTCCGCGACCTTCACGCGGTACTGGGCCTCGTAGCCGGTGATGGTGAGGCCGTTGGCGGTCGCCGCGGTCCACGTGACGTCGAGGGCCGGGTTCGACGGCTCGCTGAACTCCGTGCGGGTGACCGTCGGCGCGGCGGCCAGCACGGCCTCGACGTCCGTCACGTTGATGGTGAGGTCGGCGGCGACCGCCTGGCCCTGCACGGTCCAGTTCACCTGGCCCGTGTAGGAGTTCTTGGTCTCGTAGTCCAGGTTGGCGTCTTCCTGGACGCTGATCTGGCCGGTGGCGGAGTCGATGACGAAAGCCCCGGAGGTCGCCGCCTCGCCGGTCAGCGTGTAGGTCAGCGCATCATCGGTCGCCTCGTCGCCGTCGTCGTAGGGCGTCCCGGTGACCGGATCCCCCACCGCGGTTCCCGCGGCGGAGTTCTCCGCGATGTCTCGCGTTTCAGCTTGCTTGCCCGTCCACGAGAACTTGCGGTGCGTATAGCCGCCGTACCCGTCATGCACCCCATAGGTGAGATCCAAGGTGCCCGGGTTGTAGAACAGGAACGTCCACCTCAGAGTCATCTCATCTGTCAGGAATGGGTACTCCGGTGGCCTCCCCTTTGACTGGAATTCCCCCACGTCCCCGATGCCGGGGTACTGGGACGATACCGCCCAACTGAGCGAGTCCCCATCCGGGTCCGCGAAATAGATTTCGATCGGCCAGCCGACCCAGAGTTCTCCGACCGGCTGGTTGTTGTTGACCAAGAAGTAATAGGTCGTGCCGCCGTGAAAAGCTGCATGATGCGGCGGGCGGTTGGCCCGGCCCGACCCCGTGTCCGACCAGGGGCCGACGCCCTCCTCGTTGGTGCCGGCGCGCACCTGGAACTCGTAAGTCGCGCCGGCTTCCAGATTGGGGAGCCGCAGGCTCGTCGTCTCGATCACGTGGCCCGTGTAGCGGGTCCAACTCTCAACGCCCTGCTTGCGGTACTGCACCTCGTACCAGGAGATGGTGAGTCCGTTGGCCGCCGGCTTGGTCCAGGTCACGTCCAGCGCCGGATTCGATTGCCCGCTGAACCGGGTGCGCGTCACCGTCGGCGCGTCGGGCTTGCCGGCCTCGAGGTCGATCACGTTGATGGTGAGGTTCGCGACGGCCTGCTGGCCCTGCACGGTCCACTTCACCTGCCCCGTGTAGGAACTCTTCGTCTCGTAGTCCATGGGGCTGTTCTGCCGCACGCTGATCTGGCCGCTGGCCGAATTGATGACGAAGAAGTCGAGCGCCTCGCCGTGCAGCGAGTAGGTGAATGTCACCTGCCGGCCTTCCCAGGACGACCCCACGACCGGATCCCCCACCGCCGTCCCGGCCGGGGAGTTTTCGGCCACGCTTCGGATCGGGTTGGCTACGCCCGTGAGGTTCCAGGACTTGGAGACGTACCCACCATACTCATCGCTCGCTCCGTAGGTGATCGTCGCGGTGCTGGGGTTGATGGCCCGCGCCCACAGCATGAGGGGATTGCCCTCGATGTCGGGATGAATCCCGATGTAGGAGTAGGCCACGCCGCGATAGTTCGAAGAAGTCGAGAACGTCAGCGTGTCGCCATCCGCGTCGGTGAAATAGTCTGCGATGGGGCTGGCGGTAACCACAAAGTCCCCCACCGGAAAACTGCCGTTGACGACATGCAGGGCGGTCCCGGTGGGCGGCCGGTTGGCCCGGGCTTCCGCGATGGCGGTCCAGGCGCCGGCCTCGTTGCCGGCCAGGGCCTGCATCCGCACCTGGTAGATCGCGCCCGGTTCCAGGTTGGGCAGGGTGAGCCCGACCACCGGGGCCGTCGCCGTGCGGCTGGTCCAGTTGGTGTCGCCCTTCTTGCGGTACTCGTACTTGTACTGCGTGATGGCGCCCCTGGGGGTGGTCATGGACCCCCAGCTGAGGTCCAGGGAGGGCTTGGCCACCGGTTGGCTGTAGCGGGTGCGGGTGACCTGGAGGTTCTTCAGCAGCGGCATGTTGAGAACGTCGATGGTGAGGTCGACGTAGGCGGCCTGACCCTGCACGGTCCAGTTCACCCGGCCCGTGTAGGAGGTCTTGGTCTCGTAGTCGATGGAAGCGCCCTGCTTGACCCTGATCTGCCCGCTTGGCGAGTCGATGACGAAGGCCGTCGCCACATCGCCCGTCAGCGAGTAGGTCAGCGCGTCGTCGGTCTCATCGTTCCCATCGTCGTACGGCGTCCCCGTCACCGGATCCCCGACCGCCCAGCCGGCGCCGGAATTCTCGGCGACGCTGCGGGTCACGTTCGCGAATCCGCTCACGTCCGCGAACTCGGAGACGTAGCCGCCGAAGCCATCGTGCGCGCCGTAGGTGACCCGCGCCGTGGCCGGGTTGAGGACGTGGATCCGCATCTGATCGGAATTGGCCCCCTCGATGCCGACGCGGAACACGCCGGGATACGCCGCCGAGGCCGTATAGGTCAGCGTGTCGCCGTCGTCGTCCGCGAAGTTGCCGCTGATCGTGCGGACCGAGTCGTCCCCGCCCCATTCGAGCAGCCAGGAGGGATTGAGCGTGCCCAGGGCCGTGCGCTTCGGCGGGCGGTTGGCCCGCCCCGAGCCGGTCCCCGACCAGGGGCCGGGCCCCTCGTCGCTGGTCACCGCCCGCACCTGCACCTCGTAGGTCGCGCCGGCGGCCAAGTCCGGCAGGGTGACGCTGGTCGCCGTCGCCGAGATCGTGCCGGTGTAGGCCGTCCACGCCGCGGGCTCCTCGCCCTGGGCGGCCTTCACGCGGTACTGCGCCTCGTAGCCGCTGAGGGTGGTGCCGTTGGCCGCGGCGGCCGTCCAGCTCACGTCCAGGGCCGGGTTCATCGGCACGCTCGACGGGGTGCGGGTCACGCCGGGCGTGCCGGGCTGCCCCGCTTCGAGGTCCGTCACCTTGATGTTGACGTTGATGACGGCGGCGTGCCCATCGACCGTGTAGTGCACCTCGCCGCGGTAGAACTTGGCGATCACCTGACCGTTGAAGGTCTCCGTCTCCCGGTAGGAGCCGTCGGCCGCCTCGTAGTCCAGCGTCGCGCCCTCCGCGACGCTGATCTGGCCGCTGGCCGCGTCGATCACGAACAGGCCCGAGTCGGCCGCCTTGCCCTGCAGGGTGTAGGTCAGCGCGTCGTCGGTCTGATCGTCGCCGTCGTCGTACGGCGTCCCCGTCACCGGCGACCCGACGGCCGTGCCGGCGGCGGCGTTCTCGGCGATGCTGCGGCTCGTCGTGGCGGTGACCGTGATGGTCACGGTGCGGTTCACGGTGCCGCCGTATGGGTCGCTGGAGACGTAGTTGACCTTCGACGAACCCTGGTTGAGCAGGGTGACCTGCAGGTGGGCCGTCCCGGCGGCGCCCGACAGGCTCACCCCGAGCAGCGCGGGGTGCTGCGCCGCGGCCGCGTAGGTCAGCGCGTCGCCGTCGGCGTCGGAGAAGAGCGCGCCCAGCGCGCCCTGCCCGGTCTCGCGGTAGTCGGCGACGGAGCCGACCGAGAACGTGCCGCCGTTGAAAGCGGCGCTGGTGGCGGCCGGCGGCCGGTTGGCCCGGCCCGAGCCAGTGTCCGACCAGGGGCCCGCGCCCTCGCTCTGGCCCACGGTGCGCACCTGGACCTCGTAGGTGGCGCCCGCCTCCAGGTTCGGCAGGTTGAGGCTGGTAGTCGTCGCGTCCAGCGTGCCGCTGTAGGCCGTCCACGTGGTGTCGCCCTGCTTGCGGTACTGCGCCTCGTAGCCGGTGATCGTGTCGCCGGGGTTCGATGGGGCCGTCCAGTTCACGTCGAGGGCGGGGTTCGACGGCTCGCTGAACCGCGTGCGGGTGACCGTCGGCGCCTCCGGCGGCGCGGGCTGGTCGGTGACTTCGATCGTGAGGTTCACGACCGCCTGCCGGCCATCGACCGTGTACCGCACCTGCCCCGTGTAGGAGGCCTTGGTCTCGTAGTCCAGCGAGGCGCCCTCCGCCACGCTGATCTGCCCGCTGGCCGAATCGATCACGAAGTCCCCGGAGGTCGACGCCTCGCCCGTCAGCGAGTAGGACAGCGTGTCGTCGGTCTCTTCGTCCCCGTCGTCGTAGGGGATCCCCGTCACCGGCGCGCCCACTGCCGTGCCGGCGGCGGAGTTCTCGGCGACGCCGCGGGTCACGTCCGCGGTGCCCGTGAGCGTCACGGTGCGAGAGACGGAGCCGCCGTAGGCGTCGGCGGCCGTGTAGGTGACGCCGGACGCGCCCGGGTTGAGGAGGGTCACCCGCAACAGGGCGCCCCCGGACGCGCCCGACAGGCTGACCCCGAGCAGGCCGGGGTACTGCGCGGCGGCCGAGTAGGTCAGCGTGTCGCCGTCGGCGTCCTCGAAGAACGCCCCCACGAGGGGGTCCGACTCGTCGTAGTCGGCGATGCTCCCGACCGTGAACGTGCCGCCCAGGAAGGAAGCGCTGGTCGCGGCCGGCGGCCGGTTGGCCCGGCCCGAGCCGGTGTTCGACCAGGCGCCGGCGCTTTCGTCGCTGCTGACCGCCCGCACCTGGACCTCGTAGGTCGCGCCCGCCTCCAGGTCCGCCAGGGTGAGGCTGGTCGCCGTCGCGCCCAGCGTGCCGCTGTAGGCCGTCCAGTCCGCGGCCTCCTCGCCCTGGGCGGCCTGCTTGCGGTACTGCGCCTCGTAGCCGGTGATGGTCGTGCCGTTGGCGGCGGCGGCCGTCCAGCTGACGTCGAGCGCCGGATCCGACGGCTCGCTGAACGCCGTGCGCGTCACCGTGGGCGCGCCGGGCTTGCCCGGGGCCACGTCGGTCACCTTGATGGTGACGCTGATGGCGGCGTTGTGCCCGTCGACCGTGTAGCGCACCTCGCCGCGGTAGAACTTGGCGATCACCTCGCCGTTCGAGGTCTCCGTCTC
>JAPOXB010000213.1:8091-20829 GCA_026707335.1 Chloroflexota bacterium | reverse complement strand
CGGCGACCCGATCCCGCTTGACGAGGTGGAGCCCGCCGAGGAGATCGTCCGGCGCTTCGCGACCGGGGCGATCTCCTTCGGGTCGATCTCCACCGAGGCGCACGAGTCGCTGGCCATCGCGATGAACCGCATCGGCGCGAAGAGCAACACCGGCGAGGGCGGCGAGGACCCCCGCCGCTACGTCCCCGACGCCAACGGCGACCGCCGCGCCAGTGCTATCAAGCAGGTCGCGTCGGGCCGCTTCGGCGTGACCAGCAACTACCTGACCAACGCCACCGACATCCAGATCAAGATGGCGCAGGGCGCGAAGCCCGGCGAGGGCGGCCAGCTGCCCGGCCACAAGGTCGATGAGAACATCGCCCGCGTGCGCCACTCGACGCCGGGCGTGGAGTTGATCTCGCCGCCGCCGCACCACGACATCTACTCGATCGAGGACCTGGCGGAGTTGATCCACGACCTCAAGAACGCCAACCCGGAGGCGCGCATCCACGTCAAGCTCGTCTCCGAGGTCGGCGTGGGCACGATCGCGGCGGGCGTCTCGAAGGGCCACGGCGACGTCGTGCTGATCAGCGGCGACAGCGGCGGCACCGGCGCATCGCCCGAATCGTCCATCAAGCACGCCGGGCTGCCCTGGGAGTTGGGCGTGGCGGAGACGCAGCAGGTGCTCGTCATGAACGACCTGCGCAGCCGCATCGTCGTGCAGACCGACGGGCAGTTGAAGACCGGCCGCGACGTGGCCATCGCCTGCCTGCTGGGCGCGGAGGAGTTCGGCTTCGCGACGGCCCCGCTCGTCACGCTGGGCTGCATCATGCTGCGCAAGTGCCACCTCAACGCCTGCTCGGTGGGCATCGCCACGCAGGACCCCGAACTGCGCGCGCAGTTCCGCGGCGACCCCGAGCACCTGATCCAGTACTTCCACTTCGTCGCCGAGCACCTGCGCGAGATCATGGCCGAGCTCGGCTTCCGCACGATCAACGAGATGGTCGGCCGGGCCGACATGCTGGAGCCGGCCGCCGTGCTCGACCACTGGGGCGCGTCGGGGCTCGACCTGTCGCCCATCCTCTTCCGGCCCGAGGTTCCGGCGAGCGTCGGCACGTACTGCTCGCAGGCCCAGGACCACGGTCTCGACAAGGCGCTCGACAACGAACTCGTGCGGCTGGCGGGCCCGGCCCTGGAGGCGGGCGAGGCGGTGCAGGCGTCGCTGCCGATCCGCAATCGCAACCGGGCGGTGGGAGCCACGTTGAGTTGGGAGATCTCCAAGCGCCACGGCGAACTCGGGCTCCCGGACGACACGCTGCGCTTCGACTTCGACGGCTCTGCCGGGCAGTCGTTCGGCGCGTTCCTCGCCAAGGGCGTGCAGTTCACCCTCAAGGGCGACGCCAACGACTACTTCGGCAAGGGCCTCTCGGGCGGGCGCATCGTGGCGCGGCCGCCGCGCACGGCCACCTTCGTGCCGGAGGACAACATCATCATCGGCAACGTGGCGTTCTACGGCGGCACGGCGGGCGAGGCCTTCGTGCAGGGCATGGCCGGCGAGCGCTTCTGCGTCCGCAACAGCGGCGTGCGCGCCGTCGTGGAGGGCGTCGGCGACCACGGCTGCGAGTACATGACGGGCGGCCGCGTCGTGGTGCTGGGACCGACGGGGCGCAACTTCGCGGCCGGGATGAGCGGCGGCCTGGCCTACGTGCTCGACGAGGCGGGCGACTTCGAGTCGCGCTGCAACCCCGACATGGTCGACCTCGTCCCGGTGCAGGACCCGGACGACGTGGCCGAGTTGCGGGAGGCCATCGAGCGGCACGTCGAGTGCACCGGCTCCGACCACGGGCGGCGGGTGCTGGCCAACTTCCCGGAGCTGCTGCCGCGCTTCGTCAAGGTCTTCCCGCACGCCTTCCAGCGCGTCGTGCGGGAGCAGGCGGCGGCGGGCGCGGTCGCGGGGGGCGCCTGAGCGGCATGGGCAAGACGACCGGCTTCAAGGAGTTCCCGCGGGCGCTGCCGCCGTACCGTCCGACGGCCGAGCGCGTCGCCGACCACCTGGAGCTGTACGAGGAGTGGCCGCGCGAGAACGTCCAGCAGCAGGCGGCGCGCTGCATGGACTGCGGCATCCCCTTCTGTCACACCGGCTGCCCGCTGGGCAACCTCATCCCCGAGTGGAACGACCTCGCCTACCAGGGCCGCTGGGACGAGGCGACCCGCCGCCTGCTGGCGACCAACAACTTCCCCGAGTTCACCGGCCGCATCTGCCCCGCCCCCTGCGAGGTCTCGTGCACGCTGGCGATCAACAAGGACCCGATCACCATCGAACTGATCGAGAAGACGATCAGCGACGCGGGCTTCGCGAACGGCTGGATCCGCCCCGAGCCGCCGCGAACCCGCACCGGCAAGTCGGTGGCCGTGGTGGGATCGGGGCCGGCCGGATTGGCCGCCGCCCAGCAGCTCAACCGCGCCGGCCATCGCGTGACGGTCTTCGAGCGCGACGAGGTGATCGGCGGCCTGCTGCGCCTCGGCATCCCCGACTTCAAGCTGCCGGCCGAGCTCGTGCAGCGCCGCGTCGACCTGATGGCGGAGGAGGGCATCGACTTCCGAACCAACGCGCACGTCGGCGTCACCGTGCAGACGACGGAGCTGCGCAACCGCTTCGACGCGATCGTGCTGGCGACCGGCGCCACGGTACCGCGCGACCTGCCCGTCCCCGGCCGCGAGTTGGACGGCGTGCACTTCGCGATGGAGTACCTGCCGCAGCAGAACCGGGTCAACGCCGGCGACGCGGTGGAGAACCAGATCCTCGCGACGGACAAGCACGTGATCATCCTCGGCGGCGGCGATACCGGCGCCGACTGCCTGGGCACCGCCCATCGGCAGGGCGCGGCCTCGGTCACCCAGTTCGAGCTGCTGCCCGAGCCGCCGGGCGCCCGCGCCGAGGACAACCCCTGGCCGCAGTGGTCGCGCGTGCTGCGCCTCTCCGCCGCGCACGCGGAGGGCGGCGAGCGCGACTACAACATCTCGACGACCGGCCTGACCGGCAGCGGCGGCAAGGTCGAGCGGCTGCACGCCGTCCGCGTAGGCTGGACGCCGCAGCCCGGCGGCCGGCCCGCCATGGAGCCCCTGCCCGGCAGCGAGTTCGAGGTCGAGGCCGGCCTCGTGCTGCTGGCGATGGGCTTCCTCCACCCCGAGCAGAGCAGCGTCGTGAAGGACCTGGGCCTCGACCTCGACGGGCGCGGCAACATCGCCAGCGACGCCAACAAGATGACCAGCCGGGACGGCGTCTTCGTGGCCGGCGACGCGCGCCGCGGGCAGTCGCTGGTCGTCTGGGCGATCGCCGAGGGGCGCGCCACCGCCCACGGCGTCGACGCCTACCTCATGGGCGAGACCAGCCTGCCCTGGGTGCAGGTCTAGCGGACCCTCGCGTCCCTCAGCCCGAGGCCGCCCGCACCAGCTTGAGCCCGCGGCGCGCGCCCTGCGCGACGTACTGCCCGTCGGTGCCGATGTTGAGCAGCTTCCAGCCCTCGGTCACGCGGCGGGCGGCTTCCTCCTCGTGGGCGCAGTAGATGCCCGGCGCGACGCCGTTGCGCCGCGACCCGGCCAGCACCTCGGCGCAGGCCGCGACGTGGTCGGGATGCGGGTTGTCGGGGATCACCGGCACGCCCAGCGACATCGCCAGGTCGGCCGGGCCGATCAGCGTGGCGTCCACGCCTGGCACCGCGAGGATCTCGTCGATCCGCTCCACGGCGCCGATGGTCTCGATCTGGATGATGCAGGCGATCTCTTCGTCGGCGTGGTCGGCGTAGTCGGAGCCGGCGTACATGGCGCCCCGGTAGGGCCCGAAGCCGCGGATGCCGCGCGGCGGGTAGCGGCAGGCCGCGACGGCCTGCTCGGCCTCGGCCGCCGTGTTGACCCAGGGGATCACGACACCGTAGGCGCCCCCGTCGAGCACGCGCTTGACCTGCACCGGGTCGTTCCACTGCACCCGCGCGATGGGGATCGTGTCGGTCGACGAGATGACCTGCATCATCTGCACGGTCGTCAGGATGTCCACCGGGCTGTGTTCGCCGTCGACGCAGAGCCAGTCGAAGCCGGCGTGCGCCATCTGCTCGGCGACGATGGTGCTGGCGCTGCCCAGCCAGGCCCCCAGGGCGGGCTTGTCCTCGGCCCAGAGCCGCTTGATCGTGTTCGGTCGCATTCTCTCCTCCAGGGATACTCCAGGGATAGTGGTTCCACCGGCCTGCCGCGCCGGTGGCGCCCCGCCGAGTCTAAACAGCGATCGGCCTTGCGTCGCCCGCCTCAGGATCCGGCGGCCCGCACCATCGCGAGCGCGCGGCGCGCGCCCCGCGCGATGTACTGCCCGTCGGCGCCGATGCCGATGAACTTCCATCCCTCGCTCACGCGGCGGGCGGCCTCCTCTTCGCCGGAGCAGCCGATGCCCGGCGCGACGCCGTGGCGCAGCGCGCCGGCCAGCACCTCGGCGCAGGCCGCGACGTGGTCGGGGTGCCGGTTGTCGCCCACCACCGGGACGCCCATCGACACCGCCAGGTCGGACTGGCCGATGAACGTGGCATCCACCCCCGGCACGGAGAGGATCTCGTCGATCCGCTCCACGGCGCCGATCGTCTCGATCTGGACGATGCAGGCGATCTCGTCGTCGGCCTTGGCGGGGTCGTCGGAGCCGCCGCGCCGGATGCCGCGCGGCGGGTAGCGGCAGGCCGCGACGGCCCGCTCGGCCTCGGCCGCCGTGTTGACCCAGGGGATGATCACGCCGCGGGCGCCCCCGTCGAGGACGCGCTTGACCTCGGCCGGGTCGTTCCACGGCGCCCGCGCGATGGGGATCGTGCCGGTCGCGGCGATCACCCGGATCATCCGCACGATCGCCAGGATGTCGGCGGGGCTGTGCTCGCCGTCCACGTAGAGCCAATCGAAGCCCGCGTGCGCCATTTGCTCGGCGACGATCGGGCTGGCGCTCCACAGCCGGGCGCCCAGGGCGGGCCTGCCCTCGGCCCAGTGTCGCTTGACCGTGTTCGGCCCCATTGTTTCCTCCTGCATCGCCGGTCCGCCGGCGCGGCTACACGTGCGTCTGAATCGACGCGCCCGGCTCCAGCGGGATGACGCGCCGCAGACGCTTGCCGTCGCGGGTGATGCGATAGCGGCGCCCCCCGGCCCCCGGGCGGACCGCGCCGTCGATCTGCTCCGGATCGTCGGGCTCCCGCTCGATCAGCCGCAGCGACTCCAGCCGGATCAGGCTCAGCCGCACCTGCATCTCGTTCGCCGTGCGGCGCGAGATCAGCACGGTGTCGCGCAGATCCTGCTGCAGGCCCGTCTCGAAGCGCAGCAGGTGCCCCAGGATCAACTGCTCGACGACGTCCAACTCGACGTCGATGCGGTCGGGCCGCAGCCGCTTCCAGGCGCGGCGCAGGAGCGCGGTCGGCCGCATCAGCTCTCCAGGTAGGCGGCGATGTCGGGGCCGCCCTCCGTCTCGACGGCGCCCTCCGCGACGAGCCCGTCGATGGCGGCGGCGTCCAGGCCCAGCCACTCCGCCAGCACGGCGCGCGTGTCCTGCCCGTAGGCCGGACCCGGCCCGCCGGCGCGGCCCGGCGTGCGCGAGAGCCGCAGCGGCGAATCGGACAGCCGCAGCCGCCCGGCCACGGGATGATCGACCTCCGCCACCATCTCCCGGTGCCGGATCTGCTCCTGCGAGACCGCCTGCGAGATCGTGTTCAGCGGCCCGACGACCATCCCGTAGGGCGAGAGCATTTCGATCCACTCGTCGGTGGTGCGCTGCCGCATCGCCTCGAACAGCAGCGGCTCCAGATCGGCGTGGTTCTGCGTGCGCTTGTAGGACGTGTCGAAGCGCGCGTCGTTGATCAGGTCCACGCGGTCGATGGCGGCGCAGTACAACTCCCACTGATTGTCGACCCCCCAAGTCAGCGCCAGGACGAGCCAGCCGTCGGACGTGGGGAAGGCCTGGAACGGCGTCGCCGACGGGTGCCGCGTCCCGATCCGCTCCGGCTCGACGCCGGTCGCGAAGTAGCGCGCCACCGCGTTCTCCAGGATCGCGATCTGGCTGTCGAGCATCGAGAGGTCGAGCATCTGGCCCTCGCCGCTGCCCTGCCGCTCCTGCAGGGCGGCCAGCACCCCGATCGCCGTGTAGAGCCCGGCCGCGATGTCGCCCAGCGAGAGCCCGGGCCGGGCCGGGGGACCGTCGGCGTGGCCGGTGATGCTCATCACGCCGCCCATCCCCTGCACCACGATGTCGAGCGCCGGCCGGTCCTTCAGCGGCCCGGTCTGCCCGAAACCCGACGTGGCCGCGTAGACGATGCGGGAGTTGCGGGCGCGCAGCACGTCGTAGCCCAGCCCCAGCCGATCCATCGTGCCGGCCGTGAAGTTCTCCATCACCACGTCGGCCTGCTCGACGAGTCGCAGGAACAGGTCCTTGCCGGCCGGGTTGCGCAGGTCGAGGCCGATCGAGCGCTTGCCCCGGTTGATGCTCTGGAAGTAGATGCTCTCGTTCTCGACGAAGGGGCCCGTCGTGCGGGCGAGATCGCCGTGCGGCGGCCGCTCGACCTTCACGACCTCGGCCCCCAGGTCGGCCAGGATCATCGAGGCGTACGGCCCGGCCAGAACCCAGGTGAGGTCGAGCACGCGCAGGCCGTCGAGAGCCCCGGTCATGCCGATTCCCGTCCCATCCCGGCGCCCGTGGGGGGCGTCGTGCCCGCACACTGTATCGACCCGGCGCCGTATCGACCCCCAACGCCGGGGCCGGCCGCCGGCGGGACAGACCGCGCCCGACTGCTAGCGTCGGGGCGTGCACCCCGCTTCGCCGCAGCCGACCGCTCCCCTGCCCCGCATCGCCTTCGCGCGCGGGGCCTACGCGGGCTGGTGGGTGGCGGGGGCCGTCGCGCTGGTGGGCTTCTCTCGCGTGGCGTTCTTCAACCCCGTGCTGGGCGTGTTCATCGACCCATTGCAGCAGGAGTTCGACTGGAGCCGCGCCGAGATCGCGGGCGCGCTCAGCCTGGGCACGCTGATCGCCGGGCTGGCCGCCCCCTTCATCGGCCACTGGATCGACCGCTGGGGCAGTCGCTGGTTCATGGCGGGCACGGTCGCCGCGCTGGTCCTCCTGTTGCTGCTGCTGGCCAGCATGGAGACGCTGTGGCAGTTCTACGTGCTGTTCGGGGCGGGCCGGGCGCTCGTCACCGCCATCCTCGACATCGCCATCGTGGTCACCGTCTCGAACTGGTTCATCCGTCACCGCGGCCGCGCGACGGGCCTGACGATGGTCGGCACGCGCGCCGGCATGGCGGTGATGCCCCTCGTGGTGCTGCTCTTCCTGTCGGTCGCCGACTGGCGCGCGGCCTTCGCGGCGCTGGGGCTCCTGCTGCTGGTCGTGGCGGTGGCGCCGCCCTACCTGCTCATCCGCCGCCGGCCCGAAGATCTGGGTCTCACGCCCGATGGGGACCGGCGAGCGCCGGCCCACACCGCCGGTGGAAGCCCGGCGTCGGACCCGCGCTGGACGGTGCGGCAGGTGCTCCGCACGCGGGCCTTCTGGTTCCTCCTGGCGGGGATGTGCGCGCTCTACTTCGTGGGCGGCGCGACGAACCTGGCGATGGCCTCGCACCTGCAGGACAACGGCCTCTCGCAGGCGACCGCGATCACCGTCGTGACCGTCTGGGCGTTCGTCGGCATCGGCGGCGGCATGGCGGGCGGGGAGCTGCGCGAACGGCTGGGCGTCCGCTTCGCCCTGCCGCTCGTCATGCTGCTCACGACCGGGAGCCTGACCATCCTGCTGACCGTCGAGAACGTCTGGATGGCGTACCTCTTCGCGATCACGCACGGCCTGGCCTTCGGCGCGCAGTTGCCGTTGACGCAGATCGCGCTGGCCGACTACTTCGGGCGCTGGTCGGTCGGCTCGGTGCGCGGCGTCTCGGCGCCGGCGCTGTGGGGGATCAACGCGGCCGGACCGGTGACGGCCGGCCTCGTCTTCGACGCGCGCGGCTCCTACGACCTGCTGTTCGTGGCGTTCATCGGCGTGATGCTGCTCGGCGCGACGGTGATCCTGTTCGCCGGCAGGCCGCCCTCCCCGCCGCAGACGGCGCGGGAGCCGGCGGCGCGCCGCGCCTAATCCCTAGACGACGCTGACGGCCGGCGGATCGATGGGCGCGCCGGCGATGATCTCCGCCTCCGCCAGGGCCGGCAACTCCGCCGGGTCGACGTCGAGCAGCCCGGTCAGGATCTCGCGCGTGTGCTGCCCGAAGTTCGGCGCCGGCGCGAGGATGCAGGGCCCGGAGTCGGTCCAGCGCCAGACCCAGCCGTGCACCATCCAGCTGGCGTGGTCGGGGTCGCTGATCGGCTCGTAGAAGCCGCGCGCGTTGAGGTGCTCGTCGGCCACCAGCTCGGTCAGCTTCCAGACCGGGCCGCAGGGGACGCCCGCCGCGCGGCAGGCCGCGAAGACCTCCTGCTTGCTCCGGCCCGACGTCCAGGCGCTCACCCGTTCATCCAACGTGTCGCGGTGCTCCCAGCGCGACGCCTGGTCAGCGTAGGCCTCGTCCAGGGCCCAGCCGGGGCGGCCCATCGCCTCGACGAGGCCGCGCCACTGGGCGTCGCTCCCGACGGCGATCGCGACCCAGTGGTCCTCGCCCAGGCAGGGGTAGGCGTTGTGCGGCGCCATCCACTCGTGCCGGTTGCCGACGTGGTCCTGCAGGCGCTGGTTCATCGACCAGAGCGCGAAGGCCTCGCCCATCAGCGTGGTCGCGACCTCGCGCTGGCCCAGGTCGACGGTGACGCCTCGCCCCGTGCGCTCCCGCCGGATCAGCCCCGTCACGGCGGCGCCGGCAGCCGCGATGCCGGCGATCGGGTCGCCGTAGGAGATGCCCGTCTTGAACGGGATGCCGTCGCCGTAGCCGCTGAGCGACACAAGCCCCGACATCTGCTCGATGATCGGGCCGTAGCCCAGCGAGGCCGCTTCCGGCCCGGTCTTGCCGAACCCCGCCATTCCGACGATGACCAGGTCGGGCCGCAGTTCACGCAGCCAGGACTCGGTCAGTCCCAGCTTGTCCATCACGTCGGCGCGGTAGTTCTGGATCAAGACGTCGCACTTGGCGACCAGCCGCCCGAACAGCTCCCTGCCCCGCGGCTGGCTCAGGTCGAGCGAGAGGCCCCGCTTGTTGCGGCTGTACTCGTGGAAGTAGGCGCCGCTGTTGAACCACTGGTCGGTCAACTCGTCGGGCGGGAAGAGCGTGCGGATGTTGTCCCAGGCGCGCGGCCCCTCGATCTTGATGACGTCGGCCCCGTAGTCGGCCATCAGCTTGGCCGCGTAGGGACCGGCCCACATCATCGTGAGATCGGCGACGCGGATCCCGGCCAGCGGCTTCGGCGCGGCGGTGCTCATCAGATCGCATCCAGTTCGCGCAGGCGCGCCAAGTCGTCCAGGTCGTAGCCCAGTTCGTCGACCAGGATCTCGCGGTTGTGCTGCCCCAGCGTAGGGGCGCGGCCCCGCTCCCAGCCGTGCTCCGGCGCGACCCACAGGTGGGCTGGGAAGTCGAGCGGCCCGGCGAGCGGGTGGTCGTCGTGCTGGAGGAAGCCGCGATGCGCCAACTGCTCCGACTCCACCAGGTCGGGCACGGTCGCGACGTAGCCGGCCGGGAAGCCGAACTCCATCGCGACGGCGTGGACCTCCTTGCGCGTCTTGCCGGCGAACCAGCCGTACAGGATCGCCTGCAGGGTGTCGTCGAGTTCGCGGCGCCGATCGGCGTCGTTGAAGGGCGGCTCGCTCAGTTCGGGGATGCCGGTCGCGGCGGCCATGCGGTCGTAGTTGCGGGGCAGGACGCACATCCCGGCGTAGCCGTCGATGCACGGGTAGATGCCCCAGATCGCGCTGATCATGTTGCCCAGCCGTCCGCGGTACTCCTCCCCGCCCTGCGACGAGTAGCTGGCGTAGTACTCGAGCATCGAGGCGAAGGTCTCCTGCGCCGAGATGTCGAGGTGCGTGCCGCGGCCCTGTCGCAGCGCGCCCAGGTAGGCGGTCTGCGTCGCCGTGAAGGCGTGCAGCCCCGCCTGGTACGACGGCTGCGAGCCGCCCGTCTTGAGCGGCGGCCGGTTGGGATCGCCGGTCACGCCCATCTGGCCGCTCAGCGCGAACAGCGTGATCTCGCTGGCGGGCAGGTCGGCGTAGGGCCCACTCTGCCCGAACGGCGTCACCGACACCATGACGACGGCGGGGTTGTCCTCGCGCAGGCGGTCGTAGCCCAGGCCGCGCTCGTCGAGGTAGCCGCCCGGGAACGACTCCACGACGATGTCGGCGCGGGCGCAGAGCGCGGCCGCGATGGCGCGGCCGTCACTGGTGTCGAGGTTGCAGGTCAGGCCGCGCTTGCCCGTGTTGAGGTAGAGGTAGAGCCCGCTCGTCTCCGGATCCGGCACGTCGCCGGGCCAGGGCCCGGCCGCGCGGGAGAGGTCGCCGATGGGCGGCTCGACCTTGACTACGTCGGCCCCCAGGGCGGCCAGCCATTTCGTCGCGTAGGGCCCCGAGATGCCCTGTGACAGATCGACGACGCGGACGCCGGCCATCGGCCGATCGAGGGCGGGGTCGCTCGCGGGGGTGGTCTCGGCGGGCACGGGGGGAGTCTAGGAATCGGCGCGGGGGCGGTCCAGCGGCGCGGCTACGCCGCGGCCGGCCGACGCGCCTGCCTCAGTCGTTCTGGCCGTCCAGCTTCTCGACGAACTCCGCCACGCGGCCAAGGCTCGACTCGACCATCTCGCGCGGCATCCAGCCCTCGTAGAAGTTGGCGTGGAGGGAGCCGGCGGTGGCGAAGAGGTCCCGCAACTGCGGATCCCCGATATCGCCCGCCAAGCGGTTGATCACCGCGTAGAGTTCGTGGTGACTGTTGTGGGACCAGCCGCGATCCTCGGCGGCGGCCTTGACCATCTGCGCCGCCGCTCCCCAGGCCTTCTCCGAGGCCTGCCGCAGGTCATCCTCCGCGAGGTGCGCGCGCGCGCCGGCGAGGAGCTCGAGTCCCGTGTCGTGGTAGCGCTGCGCCTGTGCGTTCATGGGCCAAGCCTATCGCGCCCGGGGCCGGGTCGGCTACGCGACCGCCAGCCGCCGCGCCTGCTCGATGTAGTCCGCCGTCTCGCGGATCAGCCGCGCCGTGTCCTCGATCGGCTCGCACAGTCCGGTGTAGAAGCAGTCGCCGTGCAGCACTTCCCGCCGCGTGAGGTACTGGTCTCGCAAGTCCCGTACCGCTGGCTCGGTCACGGCCGTAGTCCGTAGAGCGCGCGTCGTATCCGGCAACCCGGGCGGCAACTCCCCCGTGCGAGCGAGGATCAGGGCATTGGTCGCCTGGAGCGCGGAGCACCACGCCTTCTCCGCGGCGTCGCGGACGTCGCCCGCGGCCAGCCGCTCCAGCGCGGCCGCGTACATCTCTTCGGCGTCGGCGAAGACGCCGGGCACGTCAAGCTCCGAGGTGGTCATGGGCCGATCGTAGCAAGACCGGCCTCGCCCCCATGCCGCCGCCAGGGCGTCGGACTTGCTCGCCCGCACCGACCCGCCCTGCTAGAACCGCTGGGTGACCGACTCACCCGCGACGCCCGGCGACCCCACCCGGCCCCTCCCGCCCACGCTGATCGACGGCCTCCGCGTCGTGGAGTTGTGCGACCCGCGCGCCGGGCGGGTCGCGGCCGCCTTCACGGGCAAGCTGCTGGCGACTTTCGGCGCCGACGTGGTCAAGGTCGAGCCGCCGGCCGGCGATGCATCCCGGCGCGAGGCCCCCTTCGCCACCGACGTCCCCTCGGCCGAGACCTCGGCCACTTTCCTGCAGTACAACACCGGCAAGCGCGGCGTGACGCTGGACGTCACGACGTCGCTGGGCCTGCGCCTGCTCGAATCGCTGCTCGACTCCGTCGACATCTTCCTGACCGATCTGGAACGCGCCGCCTGGCCCCCGGGACTGGCCGAGAGCGTGCAGCGGCGGGTCGAGGCGCAGGCGCTGCTGACGGTGGCGGTGACCCCCTTTGGGCTCGACGGACCCGATGCGGCCGCGCCGTCGGCGCCGCTGACCGTGGCGCATGCCAGCGCCGGCCCCCGCAACCTCGTCGGCGGCTTCGGGGCGCGGGGCGACGAGCCCATGCCGCTGCCCGCGCACGCCTTCGCGGCCGACGCCGGTCTGTGCGCCGCCGTCGCGACCCTGGCGGCGCTGCACGAGCGGGAGTCGAGCGGGCTCGGCCAACTGATCGACGCCTCGGAGATGGAGGCGATCACGACGCTCGACCGCGTCGACACGTCGATCCTCGTCAACGGGCCCGCCATGAACACCGACCGCGACCCGCGCGACGGCATGATGGAGTGCCACGACGGCTTCGCCTTCCTCGTCACGGGGCAGGGGCACCAGTGGCGATCGATGCTGCGGCTGATGGGCGATCCCGCCTGGGCCTTTGCAGACGACGGCGAACCGCGCCCGCGCACGGAGATCGCGGCCGAATCGCGCGCGGCGATGCAGGAATGGGTGGCCGGCCGCGGCAAGGCCGAGGTCTACCACGCGACGCAGGCGGCCGGCATCCCCACCGGCCCCGTCCTGACCCCGACCGAGGTGCTGGCCTGCGAGCAGGAAGCGGCGCGCGGCTTCTTCGCGCCCGTCGAGCACCCGGTCGCCGGGACGCTGCGCTATGCGGGCTACTCGGCGCGCTTCGGCGACCTCGCGCTGCGCCGCGGCCCGGCCCCCACGCTGGGGCAGCACAACGCCGAGATCCTCGCGCCGCTGCTGG
>JAPOXB010000213.1:0-7574 GCA_026707335.1 Chloroflexota bacterium | reverse complement strand
GTGTCGCTGGCCGGGCAGCCGGGCGCGGAGCCGATGCTGATCGGCGGCACGGTCGACCTGCGCGTGGGCACGGCGGCCGCGCTGGCCCTGCTGGCGGCGCTGCACCGGCGCGATCGCACGGGCCAGGGCATGTTCATCGACCACTCCGCCCGTGAGTCCGTCGCGATGCTGATCGGCGACGCGCTCCTGGCCGCGCAGATGCGCCCGCCCGCCGACCCGACGGACGAGCCCGAGCGGCTCGGCAACGGGCATCGCGCGTTCGCGCCGCACGGCCTCTACCCCTGCGCCGGGGACGACGCCGCCGTGGCGATCGTCTGCCGCGACGACGCGGCCTGGGCGGCGCTGCTGGCGACTTCCGGGCTGCCCCTGGGCGACGACCCCCGCTTCGCGACGGGGCTGTCGCGCTGGAAGCACCGGGCGGACCTCGACGCGGCGCTCGGCGCGTGGACGCGCACGCGGGAGGCGGAGCCGCTGGCGGCCCGGCTGCGGGAGGCAGGAGTTCCGGCGAGCGTGAGCCGCAGCGGGGCCGATCTGTACGACTGGCCCCAGTTCCAAGCTCGCGGCGGCCCCGTCGCCGTCGACGCGGAGGAAGTGGGCCGGCGGCTGATCGTGCCGCCGCCCTGGCGCATGTCGCGCACGCCGGCCGCGATCCCGGGTCCCGCGCCGTCGCTCGGCGCCGACAACCACGGCGCCCTGCAGGAGTTGCTGGGCTACGACGCCGCCCGCATCGCCGCCCTCGAGGAGAGCGGCGCCCTGGAGTGACGCCGGGCGCGCGCTGTGGGAGGATCTTTGCGACAATGAGAGCCGTGCCGCCGCGCGGGCCCGACCGCGCCGCCGCGAGGAGGAACGCATGCGCATCGCCCGAATCCACCCCGCCCGTCGATCCCTGCTGGCGCTGACGGTCGCGGCGCTGCTCGCGGCCCTGCTCTTCGCCGCGCTGCCGGCGCCCGCCGAGGCCGCCGGCCTGCCGGAGGCGCCGGGCGACGAGACCATCATCCCCATGGCCCCCGCGGACGAGGGCGGGGCCGGCATGTCCGGCTCGGGCGCGTCGGAGTGGCTGCCCTTCGCGGTGCTGCTGGGGCCGTTCCTGGTGGTCATCACCGGCCTGCTCTGGCTGACCTTCCGCATCGACGCGAGCGAAGCCGAAGAGGAGTAGGCGGCCCTCGTGGCCGAGGCGTCGCTGCCCGACCTCGCGGCGCGGGCCGTCGCCGCCCTGGCCGAGGCCGGACTAACCCTCAGCTGCGCCGAGGCCGACACCGGCGGCGGCATCGGCGCGGCGCTGATCGACGTGGCCGGCGTCAGCCGCGTGTTCCGCGGCGGCGTCGTCGCCTACGCGAACGGCCCCAAGCGCGACCTCCTGGGCGTTCCCGACGCGACCCTGCGCGCGCAGGGCTCGGTCAGCGAGGAGACGACGCTGGCGATGGCGGAGGGCGCGCGGCGCGTCTTCGCCACCGACGTCGCCATCGCCCAATCGGGCGTCACGGGGCCGGGCGGCGGCACGCCCGAGCGGCCGGTCGGGACGGTCTGGATCGCCTGCGCCGGACCGGGCGAGCGCCGCGTGCTGGAGCGCCACGTCTGGCCCCACGACCGCGCGGGCAACAAGCAGGCGACCATCGTCCGCGCGCTGGAGATGATCATCGAGGCGGCGCAGGCGGCCGACGCCTGATCACCCGCGCGCCCGTGTAGCGTGGTCCCCGATGCCGTACCTCCGCGTCCACGAGATCGACCTGTACTACGAGGAGCACGGCGACGGTCCGGCCCTGGTGTTCGCGCACGGCGCCGGCGGCAACCACCTGGTCTGGTGGCAGCAGGTCCCGGAATTCGCCCGCGACTACCGCGTCATCACCTTCGACCACCGCGCCTTCGGGCTCAGCCGCGACGTGCCGCACGGGCCCGGCCGCCGCGCCTTCCCGCTCGACCTGCACGCCCTGCTCGACCACCTGGGCGTGGGGGAGTTCGCCATCGTCGCGCACTCGATGGGCGGCCGCACGGCGACGCCCTTCCTGTGGCTGTTCCCGGGCCGCATGCGCGCGCTGGTCCTCTCGGGCACGATCGGCGGCGCGCTGACCGACGAGGTGCGGGCCATCCAGGCCGCGCACGCCGAGCGCGTCGCCGGGCGAAGCATGCGCTCGCGCGCGCTGCGGCCGGGCGCCGAGCGGGAGGATCCCGACCGGGCGCACCTCTTCCGCGCCATCGGCCGGCTCAACCCGCCGCGCGGGCGCGGGTTCCTCGCACCGTCGCCGGGGCTGAGCCGCTGGACCGGCTCGACGACGCCGCTGCTGCAGCGCGCCGGCCTGCCGACGCTCTTCCTGGTCGGAGCGCACGATATGATCGTCCCGGCCGAGGCGATGCGAGCCGCGCATCGCGGGCTGCCGGGCAGCCGCTTCGCGGAGATCGCGGACGCGGGGCACTCGGCCTACTTCGAGCAGCCGGAGGCCTATAACCGTGCGCTGCGGGACTTCCTCGACGATGTCTACCCGCCGGCCTGAACGGCGAAGGTGAGCCGCGCACCATGAGCACGCCACCGTCCGTCGCACGCGACCTCGAGGCCGCCCTCGGCGAGGACGCCGTGCTGTGGGCGCCCGAGGACCTGCTCGTCTACGAATACGACGCCACCATCGACCGGGGGGCGCCGCAGGCGATCGCCTTCCCCTCCTCGGCCGAGGACGTCGTCGCGATCCTGCGCGTTGCGCGCGAACACGGGCTGCCTGTCACGCCGCGGGGGGCCGGCACCGGCCTCAGCGGCGGCGCGCTGGCCGTCCGGGGCGGCGTCATGATCGCGATGAACCGCATGCGCCGCATCCTCTCGCTCGACGCCGAGGCGCGCACGGCGCTCGTCGAGCCGGGCGTCGTGAACCTGGAGCTCGGGCAGGAGGCGGCGCGGCACGGGCTGGCCTACGCCCCCGACCCCAGCAGCCAGCGCGCCTGCACCATCGGCGGTAACATCGCCGAGAACGCGGGCGGACCCCACACGCTGGCGCTCGGCACGACGACCAATCATGTGCTCGGCGTCGAGTTCGTCGATCCGACGGGCGCGGTGCACTGGCTGGGCGGTCCCACCCGCGACGCACCCGGCTACGACCTCGTCGGCTGCGTCGTCGGCAGCGAGGGCACGCTGGGCATCGTCACGAAGGCGTTCGTGCGCCTCGTGCCCGCGCCCGAGTCGGTGAAGACCTTCCTCGGCATCTACGACTCCGTGCGCCAGGCCTCCAACGCGGTCAGCGCCATCGTCGAGGCGGGCATCGTCCCGGCGGCGCTGGAGATGATCGACCGCGTCACGATCGCCGCCGTGGAGCCCGTGCTCAAGGCGGGATTCCCCCTCGACGCCGACGCCATCCTGCTGGTCGAGGTCGACGGCCCGGCCCTCCAGGTCGCCGCGGAGGGCGAGATCGTCGAGGACGTGCTGCGCCAGTACGACCCGCGTGAGATCCGCACCGCCACCGAGCCGCGGGACCGGGAGTTGCTCTGGGCCGGCCGCAAGGGCGCGATCAGCGCCCTGGGCCACATCAAGCCCAACTACTACCTGCTCGACGGCGTCGTGCCGCGCACCCAACTGCCCGACGTGCTGGCCACCGTCTACCGCGTCGCCGCGGAGTACGACTTCCCGGTCGCCAACGTCTTCCACGCCGGCGACGGCAATCTGCACCCCTGCCTGCTCTTCGACGAGCGCGAGCCGGGCATCACCGATCGCGTGCTGGAAGCGGGCGGCGAGATCATGCGCGCCTGCGTCGACGCCGGCGGCGCGATCAGCGGCGAGCACGGCATCGGGCTGGAGAAGCGCTCGTACCTGCCCTGGATCTTCAGCGACGACGACATCGGCGCGATGCGCCAACTGCGGTCGGCCTTCGGCGCCGACGACGACTTCAACCCCTGCAAGATCTTCCCGAGCGGCCACGGCTGCGGCGAGGGCCACGGCGGCCATCAGCAGAAGCAGATCGCGAAGTTCGGCGCGGACGCGGCGATCTGATGCCCGAGCCGGCGGCCGTCGCGACCGGGTCCTATCACGTGCGGGGGCGGGAGCCGGGCCGTATCGTGCGGCCGGGCAGCGTGGCCGAAGTGCAGGACGCCCTGCGCGCGGCCTCGGCGGCGGGCGAGGCGGTGATCGTGCAGGGGGGACGCAGCGCCGTCGCGACCGGGCGCCCGCCGGAGCGCTACGACGTCGCGCTCGACACGACCGCCCTCGACGCCGTGCTCGCCCACGAGCCGCAGGACTTCACCGCCACGGTGCAGGCCGGCATGCGCTTCGCCGCCCTGCAGGCCGCCCTGGCCGGGCACGGCCAGACGCTGCCCCTCGACCCGCCCGGCGGCGCGGACACGACCGTCGGCGGCGTGATCGCGCGCGGGCGCGGCGGCCTGCGCCGGGCCGCCTTCGGCGAGGTGCGCGACTGGCTGATCGGCTGTACCGCCGTCCTCTCCGACGGCCGCGCCGTGCACGGCGGCGGCCGCGTCGTGAAGAACGTCAGCGGCTACGACCTGCCCAAGCTCTTCGCGGGCTCCTGGGGGACGCTGGGCTGCATCGTCGAGGCGTCGTTCAAGCTGCGGCCGCTGCCCACCCGCGACGCCACGCTGCGCATCGCCGCCGACGACTTCGCCGCCGCGATCAGCGCGGGACGCGAACTGGCGCAGCGCCTGCCCGGCCTGCACGCCGTGACGGCCGTCGACGCGGCCTGGGCCGCGGCGGCGGGATTGGAGTCCGGGGCCTGCCTGCTGGTCCGCGCGGGCGGCATCCCGGCGATGGTCGAGGAACTGCTGGCGATGGCCCGCGGGGCCGTGCCGGACATCGCGGCGGGGGCCGCCGACGCCGACACCGGCGTCTGGCAACGCCTGACCGACACGACCGCCCCCGCCGATGGCGTGCTGCTGCGCATCGGCTGCCCCCCGCCGGAGGTCGAGGCGCTGGCGGCGATCGCCCGCGACGGCCTGCCCGGCGCGGCGCGTCTGGCGTCGCTCGACGGCGGGCTGCTGTGGCTGCGCGCGCCGGAGGCGAGCGCCGAGGCCGTGACCGCCCTGCGCGCCGCCGTCGAGGCGCGGGGCGGCGCGCTGACCATCGAGTCAGGCGACGTCGCGGGCGTCGATCCCTGGGGGGCGGCGCCCGGCCTGCCCATCATGCGCCGCATCAAGGCTGAGCTCGATCCGACGCGCACGCTCAGTCCCGGCCGGTTCGTGGGAGACTTGTAGCGATGAGCGTGCATCCGCCAGTCGCCGGCCGGGGGGCGTTCCGCACACCGGACGGGCCGTCCGACGCGGAACTCAGCCTCTGCGTCCACTGCGGCTTCTGCCTGAGCTACTGCCCCACCTACCTGGAACTGGGGCAGGAGCCCGACTCCCCGCGCGGCCGCCTGCAGTTGATGAAGGCGCTGGCCGAGGAGCGCGTGCAACCGACGCCCCGCGTGCTGCAGCACTTCGACCGCTGCCTGCAATGCCGCGCCTGCGAGACGGCCTGCCCGTCGCTGGTGCCCTACGGGCGGCTGATGGAGGCCACCCGCGCCGACCTCTTCCAGCAGGGCACTATGCTCACCGGCCGGCGGCGCCGGCTGTGGCGGCTGGTCATGCGCGGCGTCTTCCCCCACCCGCGGCGGCTGCGCGCCCTGGGGTCCGCCCTCTGGCTGGTGCAGCGGTCGGGCCTGCAGGGCCTCGCGCGGCGGACGGGGCTGCTGGCGCGGATCGCGCCGCCGCTGGCCCGCCTCGACGCGCTCGCGCCCGACCTGCGACGCCCGTTCTTCCGTCCGGCCGACGTGCGCCGCTACGGGACGCGCGGCGTTCCCCGCGCGACCGCCGCGATGCTCACCGGCTGCGTCATGCCCCTGAGCCACCCCGAGACGCATCACGCCACGGCGCGGACGCTGGCCCGCAACGGCGTGCGCGTGACCGCGCCGGCCGGCCAGGTCTGCTGCGGCGCCCTGCACGCCCACGGCGGCGACGTCGAGACCGCGCGCGCGCTCGCCCGCCGCAACATCGACGAGTTCTCGGGCGGGGAAGAAGCGCCCGACGCGATCATCGTCAACGCGGCCGGCTGCGGGTCGCACATGAAGGAGTACGGCCACCTCCTGCGCGACGACCCCGACTACGCCGCCCGCGCCGACGACTTCGCCGACCGCGTCCGCGACGTCTCGGAGTACCTGCTGGCGATCGGCTTCGAGGCCCCGGCGGGGGCGCTCGAGCGCTCCGTCACGTACCAGGACTCCTGCCATCTCGTGCACGCGCAGCGGGTCAAGGACGCGCCCCGCGCGCTCCTGCGCTCGATTCCGGGGCTCGACCTGCGGGAGATGCGCACGCCCGATCGCTGCTGCGGCAGCGCCGGCCTCTACTCGATCCTGCAAGGCAAGCTCTCGGGCGCGATCCTGCGCGACAAGATGGCCGACGTCGCCCAAACCGAGGCCGACCAGGTCTGCTCGGCCAACCCCGGCTGCCTGCTCCAACTCGACGCGGGCGTCCGCCTTTATGTCACTACCGACGGCGCGCCGATGCGCGGCGCCCACGTCATCGACCTGCTGGACGAGAGCTACCGCGCCGCCGAGGGCGACGACTACGCGCGGGCGGACCGATGAGCGGCGCCGGCGCGATCCCGGTCGCGGTGCAGGGCCTGGGCCCCATGGGCCGGGTGATCCTGGGCGCCGCCCAGCGCGATCCTCGGCTCGACGTCGTCGCCGCCGTCGACATCGACCCGGCGATGGCTGGACGCTCGCTGGGGGCGCTGGACCTCGCGCCGGAGGACGTGGTCATCTCCGACACACTGCCGCCCGCGCCCGAGGGCGGCGTGCTGCTGCACGCGACGGGCTCCTACCTCGAGGCGGTCGCCGGCCAGTTCGAGGCGGCGCTGGCCGCGGGCTGGCACGTCGTCAGCACCTGCGAGGAGCTGTCGTACCCGTTCGTCCGTCACCCGGCGCTGGCCGCCTCGCTCGACGCGGCGGCGCGGGAGGCGGGGCGGTCGCTGCTGGGGACGGGCGTCAACCCCGGCCTGCTGATGGACCGGCTGCCGGTCTTCCTGACGTCCGCCAGCAGCGACATCCGATCCATCGCCGTGGAGCGCGTGCAGGATCCCACGTCGCGGCGGCTGCCGTTCCAGCGCAAGGTCGGCATGGGCCTCAGCCGGGCCGAGTTCGACGCCAAGGCGGCCGGCGGCGGCTTCGGGCACGTGGGGCTGGAGGAGAGCGGCCGCCTGATCGCGGCGGGGCTGGACTGGCGCATCGACGCCTGGTCGCGCGAACTCCGCCCCGTCCAGCCCGATCCCTCGGCCCCCGTGCGGGGCCTCGTCGAGACGCTGACCGGCGCCACTGGCGACGGCCGCCGCGTCTCCCTCCACTTCGAGGCGCAGAGCGGCGTCGCGGAGTCGTACGACGCCGTCACGGTCGAGGGGACGCCGCCGCTGTCGCTGCGTTTCGAGGGCGGCGTGCTCGGCGACGCCGCGACGGCGGCGGCCGTCGTGCGGGCGGCGCACGTGCTGCCATCGGCGCAGCGGGGGCTGATCACCGTGCTCGACCTGCCGCTGCGACATCGGCCGCCGTCGGGGTAGGGGCGGCCGGCTGTATGCTGCGCGCCAGGAGGACCGGCATGGAGATCGACAGCCGCGCCCT
>JAPOXB010000119.1 GCA_026707335.1 Chloroflexota bacterium | reverse complement strand
GCCGCGCCTCCGCGGCGGCGCGCAAGGCGCTCGCCTCGGGCGGCTATCAACTGCCGCCGCTGAGCGTCGTCGACGCCATCGACCCCAACGACTACCCGGCCGCCTTCCGCGAGCTGGGCATCAGCGACCGCGCCCTGGCCGTGCTGGCCTCGCTGGGCTTCGACGCGCCGACGCCCGTGCAGGAGCGCACCCTGCCGCTCCTGCTCGACGGGCACGACGTGGTGGGGCAGGCGCAGACCGGCACCGGCAAGACGCTCGCCTTCGGCCTGCTGATTGTTGAGCGGCTCGACCCGCGCCTGCGCGAGGCGCAGGCGGTCGTGCTGGTGCCCACGCGCGAGCTGGCGCAGCAGGTCTTCGGCGTGCTGGAGTTCCTCGCCGAGGCGATGGGCCTCACGGCCGTGCCGCTGATGGGCGGCCGCCGGCTGAACCAGGACTTCGACAACCTGGAGCGCCGGCCGCAGATCGTGGTGGGCACGCCGGGGCGCATCATCGACCACCTGGGCCGCGGCACGCTCGACCTGCGCGAGGTGCGCGTGGCCGTGCTCGACGAGGCCGACCGCATGCTCGACATCGGCTTCGAGCCGGACATGCGCCGCATCCTGGGCCGCTGTCCCCGCGACCGCCAGACGGCGCTCTTCTCGGCCACCATCCCCACGCCGATCAAGACGCTGATCTGGCGCTTCATGCACGAGCCGGAGCACGTCGCCATCGAGCCGGAGCAGGCCACGCCGGGCGCGATCAACCAGCGCTACTACGAGGTCGCCGAGCAGGACAAGCTGAAGGCGCTCTCGGAGTTGCTGCCCGAGATGCAGGGCCGCACGCTGATCTTCTGCAACATGAAGGTCACCGTCGACCGGCTGGTGCGGCGGCTGCGCGACCGCGACATCCCCGCCGAGGCCATCCACGGCGACCTCGACCAGCGCAAGCGCGACCGCGTGATGGACCGCTTCCGGGCCGGCGAGTTGCAGTTCCTCGTCGCGACGAACGTCGCCTCGCGCGGGCTCGACATCCCCGACCTCAACCACGTGATCAACTTCGACCTGCCGCAGAACGCCGACGAGTACGTGCATCGGGTGGGCCGCACCGGCCGCGCCGGCCGCGAGGGCAGCGCCGTCACCTTCGTCTCCGAGTGGGACTACGACGCCTTCGACGACATCCGCGCGCGCGCCGGCGACGATCTGACGCGGGACGACCTGGCGCTCTACGCGACATCGCGCTGAGCGGGTTCGTCGGGGCCGCAGCCGATTGACAGGCTCCCGGACTGGTGGGACGATCGCAGGGCTATGCAACCGCACCAGCCGCCGCAGGCCCGACCGCAATGGCTCACGATGGCGATGCCGGAGGGTTCTTCTCGCCGGGAAGAACCCTCCTAGACGTTCCCCCCCGCCGGCAGATCGCCGGCGTCCGTCCCCCCGCCGATCTGGACAGCGATGCGCGCCGCCGGCGCCGCGCCCGTCGCGATCCGCTCGGCAATGCTGAACCGGTAACCGCTGAGGCCCTCCGATGAGCTACGCCACGTCCCTCGTGTGCCGCGAATGCGGCAACGACAGTCCCCTGGAACCGATCAACGCCTGCGACTATTGCTTCGGCCCGATGGAGGTCTCCTACGACTACGACGCCATGCGCGGCGTCGTGACGCGCGAGTCGATCTCCGCCGGGCCGCGTTCCATCTGGCGCTACGAGGCGCTGCTGCCGGTCGACCCCGAGCACCGCATCGACCTGCAGGTCGGCTTCACGCCGCTGCTGCGGGCCGACAACCTGGCCCGCGAGTTGGGCATGCGGGAGCTCTGGATCAAGAACGACACGATGAACCCCACCTGGTCGTTCAAGGACCGGGTGGTGGCCGTGGCCAGCAGCCGCGCCCGCCAGTTCGGCTTCGAGACGCTGGCCTGCGCCTCGACCGGCAACCTGGCCAACTCGGTCGCCGCGCACGCGGCCCGCGGGGGGATGCGCGCCGTCGTCTTCATCCCCCACGACCTGGAGGCCGGCAAGGTGCTGGGCTCGGCGATCTACGACCCCACGATCGTCGCCGTGAACGGCTCCTACGACGACGTCAACCGGCTCTGCTCGGAGCTGGCCGACGCCCGCCACTGGGCCTTCGTCAACATCAACGTGCGCCCCTACTACGCGGAGGGCAGCCGCACGCTGGGCTACGAGGTGGCCGAGCAGCTGGGCTGGCGCAACCCCGACCAGTGCGTCGTGCCGATGGCCAGCGGCGCGCTCTTCACGAAGATCTACAAGGGCCTCTCGGAGTTCGCCGACCTGGGCCTGATCGACGACTCGCCGGTGCGCATGTACGGCGCGCAGGCCGAGGGCTGCTCCCCCATCGCGACGGCCCACGCGGCCGGCACGATGAACATCCGCCCCGTCAAGCCGCGCACCATCGCCAAGAGCCTCGCCATCGGCAACCCGGCCGACGGCTACTACGCGCTCAAGGTGATGCAGGAGAGCGGCGGCGGCGCCGTCGCCGTGCCGGACCCGGAGATCGTCGCCGCCATGAAGCTGCTGGCCGAGTGCGAGGGCGTCTTCGCCGAGACTGCCGGCGGCGTCACGCTGGCGGCGCTGCGCAAGGGGCTCGCCGAGGGGCGTATCGACCCCGAGGCGGCGACGGTTATCTTCATCACGGGCGGCGGCCTGAAGACGACGGACGCCGTCGAGGGGGACGTCTCGCGCCCCATCCAGATCGAGGGCTCCCTGCGCTCCTTCGAGGACGCATTCGCCGCCGCCGGCGGCTAGACGGGCGGTCGGGCATGGCCAGCAAACGGGTGCGCTTCACCTTCGAGGGCGAGCGCGTGGGGCAGCCCCTCATCTACCGGCTCGGGCACGAGTTCGCCCTCGTCACCAACATCCGCATGGCCGACGTCGAGGCCGGCTTCGGCTGGGTCGTGCTGGAGGTTGAGGGCGAGGCGGACGAGATCGAGCGCGGCATCGCCTGGATGGAGGCGCAGGGCGTGCGCGTCGATCCGGTCGGCGGCGACGTCGTCGAGGGCTAGCGCCGACCGGCCCCGCACGAAGCAGACAGGAGCACGAGCATGACCCCGCAGCCCTACCGCATCCACGTCCCCGACGACGCCATCGCCGACCTGCGCGAGCGGCTCGCCCGCACCCGCTGGCCGGGCGAGATCGCCGACAGCGGCTGGGGCTTCGGGACCAACCTCGCCTACCTGCGCGAGCTCTGCGACTACTGGCGCGACGGCTTCGACTGGCGCGCGCAGGAGGCCCGGCTGAACACGATGCCCCAATTCACGATCGACATGGACGGGTACGAGCTGCACTACGTCCACCAGCAGGGCGTGGGGCCCGACCCGCTGCCGCTGCTGTTCAGCCACGGCTGGCCCGGCTCGATCTTCGAGGCCAGCAAGATCATCGGCCCGCTGACCGACCCTGCCGCCCACGGCGGCGACCCGGCCGACGCCTTCACCCTCGTCGCCCCCTCGCTGCCGGGCTACGGCTTCTCGCAGGTGCCCACCACGCCGGGCTTCGGCGGCGTCAACCACACCACCGACCTCTGGGCTGATCTGATGGCCCGCCTGGGCTACGACCGCTACGGCGCCCAGGGCGGCGACTGGGGCGCCGGGGTCAGCGCCCGCATCGCGCATCGCCACGCGGGGCAGGTCGTGGGGGCGCACCTCAACATGGTCGCCGTCACCCCGCCGCCCGGCGAGCGCGACCCGCGGTCGCCCGCCGAGGAAGCCTACCTCGCCGGGGCGCGCGCCTGGGACCGCGCCGAGGCCGGCTACCAGAGGATCCAGGGCACCAAGCCGCAGACGCTGGCCTACGGCCTGACCGATTCCCCCGCCGGCCTCGCGGGCTGGATCGTGGAGAAGTGGCGCAGTTGGAGCGACTGCCACGGCGACATCGAGACCCGCTTCAGCAAGGACGAGATCCTCACCAACATCTCGATCTACTGGTTCACCGGCACGATCAACACCAGCATGCATCGCTACTACGCCGGCATGCACGATGCGGAATCGAACTTGAACGAGCGCATCGAGACGCCGCTGGGCTTCGCGATCTTTCCCGCGGAGATCGCCGCCGCGCGGCCGCCGCGCTCCTGGGTGGAGCGGGGCTGCAACGTGGCCCGCTGGACGGAGTTCGACCGCGGCGGCCACTTCGCCTCGCTCGAGGAGCCGGAGCTGCTGGTGCAGGACGTGCGCGACTTCTTCCGGCCGCTGCGCTAGCACCGGGGCGCCGGCGGCGCCGCGCTAACCGGCCTCATCGGTGAAGGGGACGATATCGGTCATCTCCGCCACGACGATGCGGCGGTTCGAGTAGTTGTTCGCGTCGCGGTCGAACGCGCCCTCGCAGGTCACGAGCGTCGCGATCGCCTTGTCCGACGGGCGCAGGTAGTTGACGCCGTTGGGGTCGTTCCAGCGCACCGACACCACCTCGGTGACCGTGTAGACGTAGTGCTCGCGCGCCTCGTGGTCGCGGATGATGAGGAAGTCGCCGAGGGTCGTTCTGTCGAGCAGCCAGCAAACGCCGACGCCGATGTTGCCGTTCGTGTCGGTGTAGTCGCGGTGGCCGGCCAGCAGCACGTTGCCGGTCTCGCCCGGCTCGGGGCCGCCCTCCCACCAGCCGATCACGTGCGGGTTGTCGGGCGCGCCCATGGCGCGGTTCCAGGTCAGGCCGACCCGTACGAGGCTGGCCTTGATCTGCGCCGCGGGCATCAGCAACTCCCACGACGTCCGCGCTGAACTGCGGCTGCTCCACACGATCCCGGGGCCGGCCAGAATCGCCCCCTCCCAACCCGTGCCGCCGTAGATCAACGCCTCCTCGTCGAACTCCGGCAGGGTGGGCGGCGGCTCCTCGGGCTCTTCGGGCTCCTCCGGTTCTTCGGGCTGTGCGGGACGGGCGGGCGTCTCCGGGAGGTCCGGTTCCGTCGGCGGGTCCGGCTTCGCCGGGTCCTCCTCCTTATCTTCTTCGCGTTCCCCGTCGGGGACGGGCTCGTCCCCGGGCTCGGGACGCTCCGTCGGCCTGCCCGGGCCCTCGTAATCGGGACCGACGCCGGGCGGCGTGGAGGATCCGCGGGCGGCGTCGCCGCGCTCCGTCCGCGCGTCCTCCTCGCCCTCCGACGCCGGCTCCTCCGGCTCCGGCTCGATCGGCGCTGCGACCGCCGGCTCCTCCTCGCCCTCCGGCGACGGCTGCTCCGGCGCGGCGGCGGGTGGGTCGCCGGGATCCTCTTCGCCGGCGGCGGGCGGATCGTCCGTCGCCTCGTCGGACGGCGGCCGGGCCGGCTCGTCGGCGGGCGCGTCGGACGGCGTGTCCGGCGGCTCCTCGGCCGCATCGGGCGGCGTCTCCGTCGCCGGCTCGACCCCCGCTTCGGGCGTCTCCGGCTCGACGGTGATGACGACGGGGTCGGGTTCGGCCTGCGGGCTGTCGGACGCCGTGGAGACGGCGATGAAGGTCACGCCGAAGACGATGGCCGCGAGGCCCGCCGTGGCCACGGCCCAGACATGCTCCTCGAGCCAGTGGCGGACGTCCTGCACGGTGTCGTCGCCCCCGTGTCCCATCCCGTCGCGCCCGACGGCCCCGCCCGGATCACCCCTGGAGGCGACTCTACAGGCGGGCCGGGGCCGGAATTCCCTGCTTCGGTTAACGCGATGCCCGTTCGGTTAACGGGCCGATCGCTGCCCGGCCGCGCGGCCCCTGCCCTGCGCCAGCAGGCGCGCCGCCCGCGCCGGATCGGTCGGCCGGCCGCGCGACAGGTGCGCGCTCCCGGCGATGAAGAAGCGCCAGGGCAGCGCCGCCGACTCGGGGCCGGCGTACTCCACCCCCACGCGGGTGCTGGCCGCGACGCGTTCGCCGGGCCGCAGCCCGCCGGGCATGGCGCGGACCGGCCCGACGCGCAGGTCGCCGCCGTCGTCAGCGCGGGTGACGCCCAGCGCCTGCGTCAGCAGGCCCGGCCCCGGCGCCGGACCCGTCAGCCCGCGCAGCGGCTCCAGCGCCCGGATCAGCACCCCGCTGGGGTAGTCCGGCCCCTCCGTTACGAAGTTCAGCATCGTGTGGATGCCGTAGGTGATGTAGACGAAGGCGTGGCCGCCCGGCCCGAACAGCGTGCGCAGCCGCGGCGTCTCGCCCCGCCAGCCGTGGCAGGCCCGGTCGTCGAAGCCGCGATACGCTTCCACCTCCACGATGCGCCCGCGCCGCGGCGGCCCGCCGTCGCGCCGCAGCCAGACCTCGCAGCCGAGCAGGTCGGCCGCGACCTCGGGCGTGGGCCGGTGGAAGAAACGGCGCGGGAGCGGTCGTGGCACGGTGGGCGTCCAACGCCGGCGCGGCCCGCCGACGCGCTGGAGCGTAGCATCGGGCCGGCCGCGCCGGTCCCGCCGATCTTTGGGAGATAATCGCGGAGCCCATGCGCGCCCAAGTCGACCCCGTCCGCCTGCGCTACTACCGCCGCCGGCTGCGCGCCTGGTTCCGCGAGCACGGCCGCGACCTGCCCTGGCGGCACACCCGCGACCCCTACCGCATCCTTGTCTCCGAGATCATGCTCCAGCAGACGCAGGTCCCGCGCGTGGCCGAGGTCTACGAGGAGTTCGTCGCCGCCTACCCCAGCATCGACGACGTCGCCCAGGCCGACCTGACCGACGTGCGCCGCATCACCGACCCGCTGGGCTACAAGGCGCGCGGCGGCTACATCAAGCGTCTCGCCGACGAGGTGGTCGAGTATCGCGCGGGCCGCGTGCCCGACTCGGTGCCCGAGCTGATGGAGCTGCCCGGCGTGGGCCGCTACACGGCCGGCGCGGTGATGACCTTCGCCCACGGCCGCGCGACGCCCATCGTGGACACCAACGTCGCGCGGGTGCTGGGCCGCTGGTTCGCCGACTGCCTCCCGCCCGGCGACACCCCGGCCCAGCACGACAAGCGCCTGTGGGCGCTGGCCGGGGCGCTGCTGCCCAGCCGCGGTCGGGACTTGCAGCGCGGCGGCTGGGAGCTGAATTCGGGGCTGATGGACTTCGGCGCGAAGATCTGCGTCGCGCGCAAGCCGCGCTGCGGCGTCTGCCCGCTGCGGCGCCGCTGCCACTACCCGCCGCGGCGCCGGCCGCCGGAGCCGGAGGTCGTCGTGTGGCTGGAGGGGTGAGTTCTACGACCCCGGAAGCAGCACGACGTAGGCGCGCTCGATCTCCCGGTGGAAGCGCTCGGGCAGGCGCGCCCAGTCGTGCGCCTGGACCAGGATGGGGATGTTGGAGCGCTCGAACGCGGCGGCCAGGTCGGCCAGGCCGGCCAGCGGTTGCAGGTCGGGGCCGCGCAGCACCAGGTCCAGGTCGCTCGCCGCGTGGCTCTCGCCGTTCACGCGGCTGCCGTAGGCCCACACCTCGGCCGTGGGCACGTGCTCGCGCAGCAGCGCCTCGACCTGGGCGCGGTAGCGGGCGGGCAGGTCCAGCCGGTCAGTCATCGGGCGCCTCCGCGATCGTCCGCGCCAGGGCGCGCGCGTCGGCGATGAACGCCGGCAGCAGCGCCAGCGTCGCCTCGGCGAAGTCGGCCCCGTACTGGTGCGCGGTCTCGTTGCGGTGCTCGCGGTAGGCCAGCCAGCGCTCGCAGTCCTCCACGGAGATCAGACCGTGCTTCGCGGCATGGCGGAACAGGTCTTTGAAGGTCAGCCGGTCGGGCTGCTGGTTGCTGGCGAAGTAGGGCCGGAGCCGCTTCCGCAGCAGGCTGCCGCACTGCTCCAAGACCAACTCGAACTCCTTGACGCAGGCGGCGCGGACGATCTCGCGCGAAATGCCGCCCCCTTCCGCCGGCGGCGTCTGCTCGTCCAATCGCGCGAAGGCCGTGTCCAGCGTGTGGATGCAGCGGTCGAGGAAGGCCGTGTCGATGGTCATGCGCCGGCTCCCTGCTCGAACCCTAGCAGGGCGCGACCTCGGTCAGGCGTGGGAGATCAGCCGCAGGATCGGCCCCTCGGCGAAGAGGTTGGGCGCGACGGGCAGCTCCAGGCGCTCGTAGATGTACTGCGGGATGCCCACGTCGGCGAGCAGCAGGTCGCCGACGGCGGCGGCGGCGTCGCCCTCGATCAGCCCCGCCTTGGGCAGGGCGAGGCACAGCGTCGTGCTGGCGACGATGGCCGTGGCGTAGACGTCGCCCGACGCCGCCTCGACGCCCGAGGGGACGTCGAGCGAGATGACGACCGGCGGCGCCTGCTCCAGGATCGCATCGACGATCAGCGCCGCGTCGCCCTGCACCGGGCCGCGCAGCGTGTAGCCCGTCAGCCCGTCGACCACCGTCTCGGCCTCGGCCAGCATGGCCGGGAAGCGCTCGTCGAAGTCCGGCGCGCCCGGCCAGGTGGCGCGCACGCCGTCGCGATGCAGGATGCGGTGCTGCGCCGCCGTCGCCTCGTGCAACTGCCCCGGCGGGCCCGCCAGCGCGATGCGGGGGGCGTAGCCCCAGTTGCGCAGGTGCCGCGCCGCCGCGAGTGCGCCGCCGCCGTTGTCGTCGCGGCCCGCCACGACCAGCACGCCGCGTGGCGCGTACGGGTCGGGCGGACCCGCGTGGTCGCGCGCCACGACGGCCAGGGCGCGGCCGGCGTTCTCCATCATCTGCAGCGTGGACAGCCCGGCGTCATCGACGGCCAGCCGCTCGATCTCGCTCATCTCGTCGGCGCTGACGGCCGGGATCTCGTGCGTCGCGCGCAGCGGGTAGAGGGCCGAGGGGTCCATGCCGCGAGTATCCGCTCCGTCGCGCCGCCGATCCAGCCGCCGCGCGGCCGGCAGGCGTGCCGCGCTTAAACACACAGCCCGGGGCCGGCGAGGGCCCCGGGCTGCGCAGGAGGCGGACAGGGCGAGCGAGAACCCTGTCCTTTTCGGACCGCACGACCGTCGCTACTGGAAACCAACGGCCGCCGGCTACCCGCACATTCAGCGGGCCGCGACGCCGAGGGAAGCGCCGGGAGCGTCTCTGCTCGAACCGGACCGGGCCTTGGACAAAGAAAGCCGATCCGTGTCGGGCACGATCGGCTCTGAGACTCCCTCAGTCGCCTACGGGGTTAGCTGACGGGTTCGGCGCGAAGGAGATGCGCCTAGGAGCCGTGGCTCCATTCACCCCAGAAGGTGGGTCCCCCGTTCCTCCCGAAGGAGGATTCGGCCCTCGCTATTCAGTTGTGCGGGGAGTGTAGCGCATCCCGCCGCGGATTGCGAGCCGTCGAGGGGGGTCGGGCCGGGGATTCGTCGGGCATAATACTCCGTTAACGATCGGGACTGATGCGAAGGGCAGTCACGATACGGTGATTCATGCCATCCGGGAGGTCCGCGCATGAACGCCGACACCTACAGCCAACTCCCCTACCACCTTCGCCTCCAGCGGCGCGACGACGGCGATGGCCCCTACTGGTTCGCCACCGTGGAGGAGCTGCCCGGCTGCATGTCGGACGGCGAGACGGAAGCGGAGGCGATCGAGCACGTGCAGGACGCCATCCACGGCTGGGTCAGCGCGGCGCTGGCCGAGGATCGCCCGATCCCGGAGCCGCGCACGCCATAGGATCGCCGCCCGCGCGGGCCTACTCCGGCAGCGACGCCAGGAACTCCCCGACGGCCGCGTTCCAGGCGTCCGGGTCGTCGAAGTTCGACCAGTGCGACGCCCCCGCCACGACCACCGGCCCGCGGCCGTCGGGCAGCTTCGCCACCATGTATTCGGAGGGGCCCCGGAAGGGCGCGTCCTCCTCCCCCACCAGGACGATGGCCGGCGCCGCGACCTCGCTGCACTCCACCATCGGCGGCATGCGCATGACGCCGCGGTAGACGCCGGCCAGGCCGCGCGCCGTGTGCCGGATGGGCGCGTCGCCGCCGTGCCGCCCCATGCGCGCCTCCCGCGCGTCGAAGTCGCCCTCGGGCCAGCGCGCCTCGATCTTCGCCGCCAGCACCTCGTTGTTCGACGTCCAGCCGGCCGCGCCGCGCATCTTGCGGTAGCCCGGACCCGTGTCGGAGAGGATCAGCCCCCGCACCCGATCGGGGTAGCGCTGGTAGAAGCGCAGCGACGTGTAGCCGCCCAGCGAGTGCCCGCCCACGACCGCCCGCTCGACGCCCGCCGCGTCCATCACGGCGCGCACGTCCTCCACGACCCCGTCCTGCGTGTAGAGGCCGAGGTCGGCCGGGGCGGCGCTGCGCGCGTGCCCGCGCATGTCGAGCGTCACGACCTGGTAGCGGTCGCGGAAGGCCTCCACCTGCGCGCGCCACAGCTCGGCGCTGTCGCCGAAGCCGTGCACCAGCACGACGGCCGGGCCGTCGCCCTGCGACTCGTAGTACAGATCGATCCCGTTGGCGTGCAGGATGGGCATCGGGCGGCGCTCCTCGTCGTGGGGGGTGATGGGCCGGGCGGGGCGCTTGCCCCGTCGCGGGCGGGCGGCCATCGTAGGCCCCACGGGCATACGCGACCGGCGCGCGGGCGATGATACGCGCCCCCGGGCGTGAGAGGGAAGGGAGCGGGCGATGGAACGCATCGGTTTCGTGGGGCTGGGCATCATGGGCCGGCCCATGGTCAAGAACCTGCTGGCGGCGGGCTACGACGTGTGCGTCTGGAACCGCAGCCGGCCCGGCATCGACGAGTGCGTCGCGGCCGGCGCGCGCGAGGCCGCCGGCCCGGCCGCCGTCGCCGCCGCCTGCGACGTCTTCATCAGCATGGTCACCGACAGCCCCGACGTGGAGGCCGTGATTACCGGCCCCGGCGGCGCGATCGAGGGGCTCGCCGCCGGCGCACTCGTCATCGACATGAGCACGATCAGCCCGGCCGTCACGCGCGACATCGCCGCCCGGCTGGCGGACCAGGGCGTCGCCATGCTGGACGCGCCCGTCTCGGGCGGCGACGCCGGCGCCATCGCCGGCACGCTCTCGATCATGATCGGCGGCGCCGCGGCCGACGTCGATCGCGCCCGCCCCGTCTTCGAAGTCATGGGCAAGACGATCACGCACGTCGGCCCCATCGGCGCGGGGCAGTCGGTCAAGCTGTGCAATCAGGTCGCGATCGCCGGCTGCCTCGAGGGCGTCTGCGAGGCGCTCACGCTCGCGCAGAAGTCGGGCGTCGACCCGGCGCGCATGCTCGACGCGATCTCGGCCGGGGCGGCCGGCTCCTGGCAGATGTCCAACCTGGGGCCGCGCATCATCGACCGCGACTTCGCGCCCGGCTTCATGGTGCGGCTACTGCAGAAGGACCTGCGCCTCGCCCTCGGCGCCGCACAGGACGTCGAGCAGCCGCTACCGGTCGCCGGTCTCGTGCACCAGTTCCTCCACCAGATCGAGGCGGCCGGCCGCGGCGGCGACGGCACGCAGGCGCTGGCCCGCGTGCTCGAATCGCTCGGGGGGACCGAGGTGCGCCGGGGGTCGACCGGGGACTAGCCCCGGGGACGAACGCAGCGCTAGGCCGCCGCGACGAGCTCGCGCCCGGACAGGCGCTTCGCCACGACCTCGAGCAGCTTCCAGATCACCGTCGGGTGCTCCAGGGCGATGTCCTTGAAGTCCCAGCGCGTCAGCACCAGGCACTCCGTGAACTCGCGCGTCACGACCGTGGCCGAGCGCGGCTGCTCCAGGACGAGCGCCAGCTCACCGAAGAAGCCGCCCGCGGCGGTCGTGGTGATGGTGCGCTCGTCGGGCGTGCCGCGCCGCGAGACGACGTCGACCGCGCCCCGCGTCACGACGTAGAGCCCGGTGCCCAGGTCGCCCTCACGGGTGATCTCGTGCCCCGCCTCGTACGTGTGCAGTTGGCACTTGGCCGCGAACGGGCCCAGCTCGGCCTCGTCCAGCCCGGCGAAGAGCTCCGTCTTCGCCAGCATCGACTCGAAAGAAAACGTGTCCGACATTCCTGCTCAACTTCCTGCTGCCGGCCCCCGCCGAGGAGGCTCCGTCGGCCCCTCAATGGGCGACAGCACTTCCACCGTATGCATGTCCCCGCGGCCCTGCTGTCGTGCCCGTCACGGCCTGACTGTCAAGCGTCGCGGCTGTGTGGTCCCCGTCACGGGTCGGGTGTCAAGCGGGGTGGGTGTCCCCTGCATCCTCGCGTCTCCTACTCCACGCGCCGGATCGAGGCCATGATGTGGTCGAACAGGGTATGCACTCCGATCGATGTCACATCCCGGCCAACCTCCGCGCCCGTGACTGGATCGATTCCCAGCACGGAGTCGGTCGCGGCATCGAGGAGGACGACAATGGCCCCCGGCGCGCCGGCAGGATCGCCCAAACTGCGCTCGCCGACGAGGATCCCCTTCAGGATCACCTGCATGCCGGCGGGCACGTCGATGGCCCACGGCACGCCGGGGTGGATGCGGTAGGTTCCCGGGCCGGCCGGCTCTTGGAGGAGCAACTCGCGCACACCACCCGGGCCGGGCACCCCGGGCGGCACCTTCCACACAAACTGCACATCCTTGGCGGCTCCGGGGTCATCGACGAAATCCCCGCACCACCCACCGTACGTACGCACGTACTCGACCCCGAGTGTGCGCGGGGTCGCCGCTGCTCCGACGCTCGTCACCTTGAAACGGAAGCCACAATCAAGGCCGTTCGTTTGGTAGTCGAACCTGTCGCCCACCTGCACCGTGTCGTAGAAGGCCGCGTGTGATGCCCCGCTCGCATCGTCCGGGTGGATGCGCAACTCGACGCTCCACGTGGGAAGATTGCCGAAGTTGTAGATTGCGCTGGCAGGGTCCCCCGCGGTGTTCAGGAACGCGTAGCTGCCAGCGCTCGCCGCCGCGCCGGTGATGTCGAGGCGGTCGTAGCGCAGAGTCGTGGGCTCGGGTGGCGGGGGCGGATCACCCACGCGCCGGATCGACGCCATGATCTGATCGAACAGGGCACTCACCTCGGGCGACTTGATGATGCGGCGGGTCTCTCGGCCCGTCTCCAAATCGATTCCCAGCCGCGAGTCGGTGGCGGTGTCGATCAGCATGACGCCGCTGTGAGATGTGCCGGGAGGAGCGCCGGCGGGGATCGCGCCGAGCGCGGGGCCGTAGTGCATCACCTGCATGCCGGGCGGCACGTCGAAGACCCAGGGTACCCCGGAGGAGACACGATACGTCCCGGGGCCGACGGGCTCCCCGGGGAGCATCTGTCGCACGCCGTCTGGACCGGGAACGCCAGCCGGGACTCTCCACACGAACAGCACGGGCTTGGCGTCGCTGGAATCGTCGACAGTCGCGTCACACCATCCGCCGTAGCTGCGGCTGTACTCAATGCCGAACGTCCTGGGCGTCGCCGCCGGGGCGATGCTGGTCACCTTGAAGCGGAACCCGCAATCGAACTCCTCCGTTTGGTAATCGAAGCTGTCCCCGACCTGCACGGTGTCGTAGAAGGCCGCACGCGAGGTCCCGCCCGCGTCCGTCGGGTGGATGCGCAACTCGACCACTCCGCTGTAGCCATACTCGAAAGTCGTGATCGCGCTCGCCGCGTCTCCTGCTGTCTCGAGGAACGCGTAGCTGCCCGCAATCGCCGCGGCTCCGGTGGTGTCCTGACGGTTGTAGAGCAGGGTCGTGGGCTCGGGTGGCGGCGATTCCGCGACATCCGCCGCAACCGGCGGCTCGTCGGAGGCCTCGGGCGACTCGGGGGTGGCCGCAACCGACGGCTCCGACGGACCCTCCCCCGGCCCACCCCCCGACGCCAGCACGATCCCCAATACCAGCCCCGCTGCCACGAGCGTCGTGAGCCCGATGAGACGCACACCCACGGATCACCCCCGATCCGACGCGTCTCCCCAGCCCACCCCTAGCCTAGCCGACGCTACCGCGCTCCCCCGACCGCCGCCAGCGCCTCCGCGATGATCTCGACGGCCTCATCGACCTGGGCCTCGGTGGTGGTGATGGGCGGGACGAAGCGCAGGACGGCGCCCTCGCGGCGCAGGCTGAAGATGAGGCCGTCCGCAAGGCAGCGCTCGTAGACGGCGCGACCCTCGTCCGTGGCGGGCTCCTTGCTGGCGCGGTCGCGGACCAACTCGACGCCTTGCAGCAGGCCGCGGCCGCGCACGTCGCCGATGATCTCGAAGCGCGCGGCCAGCGCGTCGAGCTTCGAGCGCAGGTAGCCGCCCAGGCGGCGCGCCGTTCCGGGTACGTCCTCCCGCTCGATCACGTCGAGGCTGGCGGTCCCGGCCGCGCAGGCCAGCGGGTCGTTGCTGTGGCTGTGCGTGACGATGAAGTCGCTCTCGACGACCCGCTCCTCGATCGCGGCGGAGGTGGTGACGGAGCTGACGCAGACGCCGCCGCCGAAGTGCTTGGCGAGCGTGATGATGTCGGGCACCACGCCCTCGCGCTCGAAGGCGAACATCGCGCCGGTCTTGCCGAGGCCGGTCTGCTCCTCGTCGAGGATGAGCAGCATGCCGCGCGCGTGGCAGCGCTCCCGCAGTTCGCCGAGCCAGCCGTCGGGCGGCTCGATGACGCCGCCGGCGCTGAAGATCGGCTCCGTGATGACGGCGGCGGGACGGCTGCTGGTCTGCGCGTCGATCAGCTCGAAGCTGGTATCCAGGCAGGCGAATTCGCAGTCGGGGAAGGTCTGGCGCAGGGGGCAGCGGTAGCAATAGGGCGCGACCATCGGCATCGTGCCGGGCGCGGGCGGGCCGTAGCCGGCGTGCCAGCCGGCGTAAGTCAGGGCGCGCGTCGAGTCGGACATGCCGTGGAAGCCGACGTGCGGGCTGGCGACCTCGAAGCCGCCGGTGTACTTGCGGGCGATGTTGACCGCCGCCTCGTTGGCGTCGGCGCCCGACTGCAGGAACAGACTCTTCTCGAGCGGGGGCGGCAGGAGCGCGGCCAGGCGCTCGGCCAGCTCGACCTCTTTGTCGTTGAAGTAGCTCGAGTGGGCGTGGACCAGCGTGTCGCAGGCCTCCGCGACGGCGGCGCTGATGGCGGGGTGGTTGTGCCCGAGCCAGGCGCACATCTGGCCGCTGTTGAAGTCGAGGTAGCGCTTGCCGTTGACGTCCTCGACCTCGCTGCCGGCGCCGCGCACGAAGACCGGGCCCTCGACGCGCCCCTTGTCCATGCGCGCGCGGAAGCTGTAGCGCCGCGCCGCCTCGAGGATCTCCGCCTCGGATGCCCGCGCGGACTCGGTGTCGGCCTTGGCCTGGAGCGTCATTGCATCACCATCGGGTCAGCCTACCGGATGTGCGGTCGGGGCTGGGGTGGCGCGGCTCACAACTCCGACCGGAAGTCCGGGTGGGCGACGGCCCGCAGCGCCGCCGCCCGCTCCTCGAGCGAGCGGCCGCGCAACTCCGCGACGCCGTACTCGGTGACGACCCGGTCGGCGAGGGTGCGCGGGACGGTGACCGCGTCCTCGGGCCCCAGCCGACCCACGATGCGCGAGACCGTCCCCCGCGCCGCCGTCGAGGGCATGGCGACGATGCCGATCCCGTCCCGCGCCGACATCGCCGCCTCCGCGTAGTCGGGCTGCCCGCCCGGACCGCTCAGCAGCCGGCCGCCCCCGGTCTCGGCGTTCACCGACCCGTCGAGCGCGACGCTGATCGCCGAGTTGATCGCGACGAAGCGATGGCTCCGGCTCACGATGTCGACGCCGTGGCTGTAGCGCGCGGGCGCGAGCCGCACGGCCGGGTTGCGGTGCAGCCAGTCGAACAGCCGCCGCGTGCCGCCGCAGACGGCGCCGATCATCAGGCCCGCGTCCTGCGACTTGCGCGCGTTCGTCAGGGCGCCGCTCTCCTGCAGGTCGATCAGGCCGTCGCTGATCAGGCCCGAGTGGACGCCCAGGTCGCGGCGGGCGGTCAGCCGCGCCATCACGGCCTCGGGGATCGCGCCGATGCCGAACTGCAGCGTCGCCTCGTCGGGCACGAGGTCCACCACGTGCTCCGCGATCGCCTCCTCGACCGGGCCGGGCGGGGCGCGCGTCAGCTCGGGCAGCGGGCTCTCGATCTCGACCAGGAAGTCGAAGGCGTCGGGCGGCAACTCCCCGACGCCGCGCACGTAGGGCATCGACGGGTTGACCTGCGCGATGACCAGCGGCGCGCTGCGCACCGCGTCGTTCACCGAGCCGACGGCGACGTCCAGGCTCTCCACTTCGTGCTGGCCGTCCGCGCTGGCCGACACGAGCACCGCGTCGACCGGGACGGGGCCGCCGGGCTGGAAGAGCGCCGCCGTCTGCGAGTAGCGCGCCGGGATGACGCGCAGCGCGCCGGCCTCCTCGGCCGCGCGCAGCGGCCGTGAGTACTGCCAGGTCGCGAAGCGGAAGGGCGCGCCCGCGTGCGCCAGCGGGGCCGGCGGCTCGCGCAGCGTGCCCGTCACGAGTTCCAGCGACGACCAGCGCTCCCGCTCGTCGTCGAGGGCGGCGAGCAGCCCCATCGGCACGCCGCTGAGCGTGGGGAAGAGAAGGCGCGCCCCGTCGGGGATGGCGCGCAGCGCCGTCGCGGCGTCGGCCCATCGGCCCGGCCGCGGCCCCCGCGAGGGCGCGAGGTACGGCTCGAAGTCCGTGGCCGCCGGCATCGCTGGCGTGGGGCGTCGCGGGCTAGACGCCGATCTCCAGCACCGACCGCGCCACTTCGCCCGTCTTCATCTTCTCGAAGGCCACGTTCACGTCCTCCAGGGGCATGCGCTCGGTGACCAGCGCCGAGAGGTCGAGCCGGCCCTGCCGGTAGAGGTCCATCAGCTTGGGCATGTGCTCGCGGAAGCGGGTGCTGCCGTACATGCAGCCGATCAGCCGCTTCTCGGACAGGAAGGCCGGCCCCGGCACGGTGATGTCGTCGGCGACCATGCCCACGACCACGGCCGTGCCGCCGGCCTCCACCATGTCGAAGGCCTGCCGCGACGTGTCGCCCCGGCCGATCACCTCGAAGGCGTACTCGACGGTGTCCCCGGTCATCTCCTTGACGGCCTCGACCGGATCCCGCTGCGAGGCGTTGACGACATCCGTCGCGCCGAAGGACTTGGCCAGCTCCAGCTTGCTGTCGAGCATGTCCACGGCGATGATGTGCGCCGCCCCGGCGATGCGGCAGCCCTGGATCACGTTCAGCCCCACGCCGCCGCAGCCGATCACGACGACCGTCGCGCCGCCGGGCACCTGGGCCGTGTACAGCGCCGCGCCCACCCCGGTCATCACGCCGCAGCCGACCAGCGCCGCCTCGGCCCAGGGCATGTCGTCGGGGATCTTCAGCACGCCGCTCTCGACGGTCACCATCTGCTCCGCGAACGACCCCACCGACGACATCATCGACACCGGCTTCCCGTCCCAGCTCAGGCGCCCGCGCGTGGGGCCGTAGACGCTCGGGCTGGCGCAGAGGTTGGCCCGCCCCGACGTGCAGTGCTTGCACGTCCCGCAGAACGGCTTGAACGACATAATCACGTGGTCGCCCGGCTGGACGTAGGTCACCTGGTCGCCCACGGCCTCGACCGTGCCCGCCGCCTCGTGCCCCAGCACCCACGGCCCCCGGCCCAGCATGCGCGGGTTCCAGCTGCCGCTGGCGAAGTGCAGGTCGCTGTGACAGACGCCGCTGACGGCGGTGTTGACGCGCACCTCGTTCGGGCGCGGGTCGATGATGTCGATCTCTTCGACGGTCAGAGGCGTCGCGGCCTCGTGCAGCAGGGCGGCTTTCATGGCGGTCTCCTTCGCTACCAGTCTCAATACTCGAGGCGCAGGCTAGTCCCGTCGCGCAGGGTCGGCAACGGGCCGCCGGGCGATCGTCAGCGCCGGGCGCGCGTCCGCACCCGCGACAGCGCCGCCCGCGCGCGCTCCATCCGCGTCCGCTTGCGCCGCTTGCGCTTGCGCTGCGCGAAGCGGTAGGCGGCCAGCGCCAGGTCGGCCACACCCGATCCCGACGCCAGCCCGGCGTTGATCGCCGCGATGCGCTCGTTCGCCGCCGCCACCAGCGGCGACAGGCGGTCGTCGTGCTGGCGGCGCGCCCAGCGCACCCCCTTGAGCAGCTTCCACGCGATCAGGCTGAACGCCGTCAGGGCCACGAGCGTGAGCAGCCCCAGCAGGATCAGCGCCACGATCAGGACGTAGTCGCGGATCTCTTCCACCGGCTCCCCGATCCGTGGTCGCCGCGCCGCCGGGGGCGGGCCCTGGCGTCAGTCTACCCGCGCCGGGCCGTCGTCTTCCGCCGGCGGCCGCGCACCGAGCTCGGGCAGCGCCAGCGTCTGCATCATCGCCTTGCGCTGCCCCAGCTCGAGCTGGAAGGGGCTCGGCTCCTGGGCCTGGAGGTTGAGCGGCAGCGTCAGGTTGCGGAAGGCCATGTCGGCGACCTCCCAGGGCCGCGAGTGGCGCAGCCAGCGCACGCGCATGTGCGCCTGCATCCAGCGCGACAGCGCCGCCTCGCCGTCGCCCCAGGTGTAGCGGGCGCCGTCGGCGTGGCGCCACAGCGTCAGGCCCAGCGGCTTGGCCAGCACGACGCCCAGCGCCGTCCGCAGCGCCGACGCATCGGCGCTCCCCTCGAAGTGGTAGGCGATGCGCGGCGCCAGCGACGTGCGCATCGGATCGCGTCCCGGCCCGCCCGTGGCTCGCGGCGCGATGCCCACGTAGAGCAGCGCGTAACCGTCGCGCTCCCACAGCCCCTCTTCGGGAACGCCGGGCGGCAGGACGTCGCCGGCCCAGGCGTAGGCGCCGGGCGCGCGCGGCGGTCCGCCGGGCTCGTTCCAGCCCCAGTCGGGGGCGGACAGCAGTTCGTCGAGGGGGGAGGCCATGCCCCCAGCCTACGACCTCGGCGGCCGGGGCCGCAGCCCCGATCGCTATGATCCAATCGATGCCCGCCCCGACCCGCCTGGCGCTGCCGCCGGCCTCCGGGCTCGGCCTCGCGGCGCTCTTCCTGTCCGCGCTGGCGGGGCTCGTCGCCCTGACGCTGGCGATCGACCCGGGGACGCCCGCCGCCTGGGAGGTCGACCTCGCGCGCTCGATCCAGGAGATCGGCGGCCCCGGCTGGACGCCCTTCATCGACGTGACGGAGGTCCTCTCGCGGCCGCTCATCGTGAGCGTCGTGGCCGCCGCCGTGGGACTCGTCTGCCTGCGCTGGCGGCGGCGTCGGGAGGCCGCGATCCTCGCGGGGGCGCTGCTGGTCTGGATCCCGGAGCGCCTGATGACGGAGTTCATCGCCCGCGAGCGCCCCACCGAGGCCACGCTGACGATCATCCGCGAGGGCTACGGCTTCGCCTTCCCCAGCGGTCACACGACCGGCGCCCTGGTGATCTACGGGGCGCTGCTGCTGCTCCTGCTGGGCAGCCGCTACCGCCGCCGGCCGGCCGCGCTGGCCGTCTGCGCGCTGGCCGTGGTGGGGCTGGCGGGGGCGGGCGTGGGGCGGGTCGCGCTGGGGGCGCACTGGCCCACTGACGTCGTGGGCGCGGCGCTACTCTCGCTCTGCTGGCTGGTCGGCATTCACTGGGCCGATCGGCGCTGGTTCCGCCCGGCCGGCGGTCCAGCCAACGGCGCGGGCGCGCTAGACTGCCCGCAGCGGCCGGGACGGAGCGACGACTCCGCGCCCGCGGCCGCGCCCGGAGGGCGCATGCGACGGCCGGACCGGGTCGACCTGTTCCTGATCTTTCAGAGCGGGTTGATCGTGGCGTTCCTCGGCGTGCTGCTCTACGCGATCGGCGATTGGATCGGATACTGGTGACGCGTCAGCGCACGCGATGAAAGCAGGAGCCCCATGGTCGACCTCTCCGCCACGACGGACGCGCAGATGGCGCAGATCCGCAGCCGCTACCCGCGTCAGGCCACCCTGCGCGACGGTCAGAGCGTCGAGCTGCGCCTGATGGGCGACGGCGATCGCGAGGCGGTGCTCGCCTTCGCCCGCGACCTCCCGAACGACGACCTGCTCTTCCTGCAGACCAACATCACCGATCCGACCGTCGTGGACGGCTGGCTGCAGGACATCCGCAGCGGCAGCACGACGACGATCCTGGCGTTCAAGGACGACCAGATCATCGGCGACGGCAGCGTGCATCACCATCGCGCGCAGTGGACGCGGCACATCGGCGAGATCCGCCTGCTCATCGGGGCGGGCGGACGCGGCCAGGGCCTGGGCCGCATCCTGGCCGAGGAGATCCACAGCCTCGCCGGCATCCTGGGCCTGCGCATGCTGACGGCGCAGATGACGTTCGACCAGCAGGCCGCGATCTCGATCTTCCGGCGCCTGGGATTCCAGCGCGAGGCGGTCCTGACCGACTACGTGATGGACGCCGAGGGTAACTGCCGCGACCTGCTCGTCGCGACGCGCCGCCTCTAGCCCGCTACTCCAGCGGCACGATCTGCTGGATCGGTTGGCCGGGCGCCAGCACGAACAGCCCGCCCCGTCCGTCGGCGGCGAAGGAGACGATGCGCAGGTCGGTCGTCAGCAGCGGGACGGCGTCGCCGCCGGCCGTGTCCAGCCACCAGATCGTGCCGCTGCAGTAGTCGCCGAAGACGTAGGCCCCCGCCAGGCCGGGGATCGCGTCGCCGCGGTACACCACGCCGCCCGTGACCGAGCAGCCCTCGTCGTGGCCGTAGACCCAGACCGGCAACTCCTCCCCGGCGATCGCGCAGTCGGCCGTCGCGAAGCAGTCGAAGCCCTCGCGGGCCTTCCAGCCGTAGTTGCCGCCGTGGACGATCACGTCGACTTCCTCCCAACGGTCCTGCCCCACGTCGGCCGTCCAGAGCAGCCCGGTGGCCGGGTCGAATGCCATGCGCCAGGGGTTGCGCAGCCCGTAGGCGTAGATCTCCCAGCGCGCGTTGGGGTCGCCGACGAACGGGTTGTCGGCCGGGATGCGGTACGGCTCCGCCGCCGAGGCCTCCGCGACGGAGATGCGCAGCACGGCGCCCAGCAGCGTGTTCAGGTTCTGGCCGTGGCTCTGCGGGTCGCCCGCCGCGCCGCCGTCGCCCAGGCCCAGGTAGAGCAGCCGGTCGGGCCCGAAGCGCACCGTGCCGCCGTTGTGGTTCGAATAGGGCTGCGGCGTCTCAAGCACGACCAGCTCGCCGCCCGGATCGACGGCGTCGCCGCTCAGCCGCACGCGCGAAAGGCGCGAGGCGCCGTCGGGCTTGCGCGTGTAGTAGAGCCAGACGTGCCCGTTGGCCGCGAAGTCGGGGTCGAGCGTG
>JAPOXB010000172.1 GCA_026707335.1 Chloroflexota bacterium | reverse complement strand
CGTAGCCGACCTCGACGCCCGGCCCGACGCGCAGCAGCACGTCGCCGCCGGCCGGGCGGCGCTCCGACCCCAGCGAGACCGCCTCGATCGACAGCCGCACCTCCCGGCCCGACCCCCGCGTGACCGGGTCCGCTTCCACCACCCCCTCCACGATCACCGCCCGCCCCGTGAACGCCCCGACCGACCCCGGCGGCGGCAGGCCGTCGGCGGCGCGCAGGAGTCCCAGCGCGAACAACCCCGCCGCCGCGATGGCGAGCATCGCCCCGCCCCGGCCCGAGCGCAGTACGACGATCGCCGCCGCGATGGCCGCCGCCAGCGCCGCCCCGATCTCGACGCCCGGCGCCGCGAACCCCGTCGCGATCGCGACGCCGGCGAAGAAAGAGAGGGAGAGGGTCAGCAGCGGCGACCTCATCGCGCACCGTCCTCGCCGAGGTAGTGCGCGGGGTCGCGCGCCGTCGCCCAGCCGGTCAGCCCCGCCAGCACGCGGGCCGGCAGCACGTCCCGCTCGCCGACCTCCGCCAGCGAGGTGAGCGGCGCCTCCTCCCGCGCGGCCATGATCGCCTCGGCCCGCGCCTCGCCGATGCCCGGCAGCGCCTCCAACTCCGCCCGCGAGGCGCGGTTCAGGTCGACGAGCCGGTCCGCCGCCGGGTCGACCGGGATCGGCGACGGCCGATCCCACGCCTCGTAGATCCGCACGTCGCCGGGGGCGGCGCCGGGCGTGGCGGCGAGCGTCGCCAGCCCCGCGACCAGCGCCAAGCCGGCCAGCAGCGCCGGCCACCAGATCGCCGGAATCCCGCCCCGCTGATTCACCTGCGCACTGCCCTACTGACTACCTGGTCCGGTCTATGACTCCGACATGGATCGCTCCGTCTCCGACACACTAAATTCACTTATCCCGGATCGATAACACCGATTGCTCATAACCCATGGGATCACCGCCGGACGGGCTATAGTGGGTTGCCCGGAAGGGACCGCATATGCCCCCCTCGACGCTGCACGGCCGCTCCCTGCTCACCATCGCCGGCCTCTCGGCGGCTGAGATCGCGGCGATCCTCGACACCGCGCGGGCGCAGAAGGCCGACCCGGCGGGGCCGCACGGCCATGCCCTGGCCGGAAAGACCGTCGTGCTCGTTTTCGAGAAGCCCTCGCTGCGTACGCGCGTCTCCTTCGAGGTGGCCGCCCGCCGCCTCGGCGCGACGTCGCTCTACCTCTCCCCGGCCGAGGTCGGCCTGGGCACGCGCGAGCCGGCCAAGGATGTCGCCCGTGTCCTCAGCCGCTACGCCGACGCAATCGTCTGCCGCACCTTCGGGCAGGACGTCCTGGACGAGATCGATCGCTACGCCTCCGTGCCCGTGATCAACGCCCTCTCCGACTGGGAGCATCCCTGCCAGACCCTGGCCGACCTGCTGACCATCCGCGAGCATGGCGGCACGGCCGGCCGCACCCTCGCCTACGTCGGCGATGGCAACAACGTGGCGCGGTCGCTCGCCGCCGGGGCGGCCTCGGAGGGGATGCACGTGCGGCTCGCCACGCCGCCCGGCTACGTCCTCGACGACGCCAGCCTGGCCCTCGCGCGGGAGCGCGCCGCCGCGTCGGGCGGCAGCGTGATCGTCACCGCCGACCCGCTGGCGGCGGTCTCCGGCCGCGGCCTCGGCGACGCCGGTCTACCGCCCGCCGACATCGTCTACACCGACGTCTGGACCAGCATGGGCCAGGAGGCGGAGAGCCAGCGGCGCAACGCAGCCTTCGCCGGCTACCAGATCACGACCGACCTGCTGGCCGCCGCCCCGGCCGCGCGCCTCATGCACGACCTGCCCGCCCACCGCGGCGAGGAGATCAGCGACGCCGCCTTCGAGAGCGCGGCCTCCGTCATCTTCGACCAGGCCGAGAACCGTCTGCACGCCCAGCAGGCCGCGCTCTTTCACATCCTGGCCTAGGCACGACATGCCGTAGACGCATGGCGAGGCGAGGGGCCGGGCGCGGCCGGCCAGCGGTGCGGTAGTCTGCGGGCACGGCCCGCCGGGCGAGGCTCCGGTCGCGCCCCCGCGGCCCGAGCAGTGCGAAGGGGGCCCCGCGCATGGACAGCCTCTTCGACGACATCGGCGACGCCTTCTCCGGCTTCGCCCTGCAGAACCTGCTCGAGGTCGCGATCATCACGGTCGTGCTCTTCTGGCTGTTGCGCCTGCTGTCCGGCACGACGGCCATGACCGTCGTGCGCGGCATCGCCCTGATCGCCCTGGCGATCATCATCCTCAGCCGCGTGCTCGACTCCGTCGTGCTCAACTGGCTGGCCGGGAACGCCGTGGCCGTGCTCGCCCTGTTCGTGCTGATCGTCTTCCAGCCCGAGTTCCGCCGCGCGCTGGAGCGCATCGGCCGGGCCGGCGGGATGGCCTCCGTCCTCTTCGCGCCGGCGGCGCAGAGCTACCGCGACTTCGTCACCGTCCTCTCCGACGCCGCCGCCGCGATGGCCGCCCGCAAGGTCGGCGCGATCATTGTCGTCGAGCGCGAGACCGGCCTGCAGGACGTCGTCGAGACGGGCATCGCCGTCGACGCCTCGCCGACGGCAGAGCTGCTCGAGGGCATCTTCCAGCCCGGCGGTCCGCTCCACGACGGCGCCGTCGTCGTGCGGCACGGGCGCGTGGTCGCCGCTTCGTGCATGCTGCCCACCGCCATCAACCAGCAGGCCGTCGATCCCCACCTCGGCACGCGCCACCGCGCCGCCGTCGGCATCACCGAGCAGACCGACGCCGTCGTTGTGGTCGTCTCCGAGGAGCGCGGCGAGATCTCCCTCGCCGCCGACGGCAGGCTCCTCCGCCCGCTCGACCGGCGCCGCCTCGAGAACGCGCTCGCCACGCTGCTGCACGGCGGCAACGGGCGCGTGCGCCGCGGCGAGACCGCCCCCGTGAGGCGCTGACGTGCCGCCCGCCTCCCTGCCGCGCTTCCTCGTCGCGCGCCTGCGCCGCGACCTGGCCCTCTTCGTCACCGCCGCCGGCCTCGCCCTCGTGATCTGGTTCGTCATCACCGATTCCGAGAACGTCACGGTCACCGAGCCGCTCGGCTTCGCCCTGCCGGTCCAGGCCGTCAACATCCCCAGCGACCTCGCGGTCGCCAGCCGCGTCCCGCCCGTCGTGATCGATATCGCCGGCCGCGAGGACGACGTCGGCCGGGCCACGCCCGACGACTTCGTGGCCACCGTCGATCTCACCGGCCTACCGCCCGGCGCGCACGAGATCGCGGTCAACATCCGCTCGCGAGACGAGGACGTCACCGTGCGCTCCGTGCAGCCCCAGTCGGTCGTCGTCATCCTCGAGTCCGTCGTCTCGCGGCAGGTGCCGGTGGCGGTGGAGATCGAGAATTCCCCGCCGCTCGGCTTCGACGTCGGCGAGCCCGTCACCGCCGAGTCGCTGGTCACGGTCAGCGGCATCCCGCAGCTGGTCCGGCTGGTCGATACCGCCGTCGCCCGCATCGACATCCGCGGCGCGACCGTCACCGTCGACGCGACGGTCTCGCTGCAGGCCCGCACCAGCACCGGCGCCGCCGTCGGCCAGGTGCAGATCTCCCCGCCCTCGATCGAGGTGGAGGTTCCGGTGGAGCAGGCGGTGTTCCGGCGCGCCGTCGCCGTCACGCCGCGCATCCACGGCGAGCCCGCGCCCGGCTTCCGCGTCCGTTCGATCAGCGTCGAGCCGGTCACGGCCGTGGTCGTCGGCACGCTGGCCGATCTTGAGGCGGCGGGCAGCGCCACGACCGAGCCGGTGGAGATCAGCGATCGCCGCGGCGACCTGCGCGCCTCGGCCGTCGTCGTCCCGCCGAGCGGGCTCGCGCTGGAGCAACCCGGCTTGACGGTCATCGTCACCGTCGGCCTGGCCCCCTTCACGGTCGAAGCCGTCTTCCCGGTGCCGGTCGAGGTCACCGGCCTCGGCGGCGGGCTGAGCGTCTCGCTGGCGCCGCGGCGCGTCGCGGTGCGCGTGCGCGGCCCCGCGCCCGACATCGCCGAGCTCGACGCCTCGTCCTTCCGTGTGACGGTCAACGCGATCGGCGTGCAGCCCGGCGTGCGCACCGAGCCCGTCCGGGTCGCCTTCAGCGGCGATGTCGATATTGTCTCCGTGGCCCCGCGTGAGGTCACCCTGGTCGTCGAGCGGATCTCCGGCGACGCCGGCAGTGCGAACGGAAGCAGCGATGGCGGCGCACGCTAGTCCCCGATCGCCCGATGCCGTCCCCCGCACCGGCGCCGGGCTGCCCCTGCTCGCCATCGTGGGGCGGCCCAACGTGGGCAAGTCGACGCTCTTCAACCGCGTGCTGGGGCGCCGCGGTGCGATCGTGCAGGACCTGCCCGGCACGACCCGCGACCGCCTCTACGCCGAAACCGAGTGGCGCGGCATCCCCTTCCGCGTCGTCGATACGGGCGGCCTGCTGGGCGAGCAGTTGACCGGGCCCTACGCCGGCGAGGTCGCGGCGCAGGTCGAGCACGCGCTGAGCGAGGCCGACGCCGTCTGCCTCGTCGTCGATGTGCAGGCCGGGCCGACGCCCGCCGACGGCGACATCGCCCAGCTGCTGCGCGACGCCGCCCAGCCCGTCTACGTCGCCGCGAACAAGGCCGACAACGCGACGCTCGCCGCCGCCGCCACCGACTTCTACGCGCTGGGGCTCGGCGATCCGCGGCCGATCAGCGCCCACCACGGTCTGAATGTCGCGGAGTTGCTCGACGACGTCGTCGACCGGCTGCCGGCCGGCGCAGCCCCCGCCGCCGACACGGTCTGCCGCCTCGCCATCGTGGGGCGGCCCAACGTCGGCAAGTCCTCCATCGTCAACGCGCTCCTGCACGACGAGCGCATGATCGTCAGCTCCGTGCCCGGCACGACGCGCGACGCCGTCGACACGCCGATCGAGTTCGAGGGCCAACGCCTCACCCTGATCGACACGGCCGGCATCCGCCGCCGCGGCCGCATCGAGAGCGGTCCCGAGAAGGCCTCTGTGCGGCGCGCGCGCGCCGCCATCGCCCGCGCCGACGTGGTGGCCGTGGTGCTCGACGCGGGGGAGGACGTCGGCGCGCAAGACCAGCACATCCTCGGCATGGCGCTGGAAGCGCATACGGGCGTCGTCCTGGTGCTCAACAAGGCGGATCTCATCGCGGACGACGCCGAGTTGCTCGACCGCCGCCGCCGGCAGATGCGCTGGCGCACCCGCTTCGTGCCCTGGGCGCCGGTCGTGTGGACCTCGGCGCTGACCGGTGAGCATCTGCCCCGGATCCTCGACGCCGCCCTCAAGGCCCGCGCCGAGCGCGCCCGTCGCGTCGCCACAGGGCCGCTCAACGCCGCCGTCAAGCGCGCCCTCATCGACCACCCGCCGGCCGCCCACCGGGGGCGGCCGATCAAGCTCTTCTACGCGACCCAGGCCGAGGTCGATCCGCCCACGTTCGTTTTCTTCCTCAACTACCCGGAGTCGCTGCACTTCTCCTACGAGCGCTACTTGGCCCGCCGCATCCGCGACGAGTTCGGCTTCGGCGGCACGAGCATCCGCCTCAACTTCCGCAAGCGCGGCGCGGCCGCCGGCGATCGCGGGGTGACCCGTGCCTGAGGCCTGGGCCGCCGCGGTGATCTTCGGCTACCTGCTCGGCTCCGTGCCGGTCGGGCTGTGGATCGGCCGGCTCGTCTCCGACGCCGACCTGCGCAGCGGCGGCAGCGGCAAGATCGGCACGACCAACGCCTACCGCAAGCTCGGCCTGCGCTGGGCGATCGTGATCTTCCTGCTCGACGTCGGCAAGGGCGTTCTGCCGGTGGCCGTGATGATGATCGCCTTCGACAGCCCCACGGCCGAGGTGCTGGCCGGGCTGACCACCGCCATCGGGCACATCTTCCCGCTCTTCGCCGGCTTCCGCGGGGGGCGTGCCGCCGCCTGCGGCTGGGGGTCGTTGCTCATGCTCACGCCGCTCGCCGGCATCGTCGGCGTGGGGGTCGGCCTCATCGTGCTGGGTGTGACGCGGATCATGTCGCTGTCGGTGCTGCTCGGCGTGGCCGTCTGCCTGACCGCGCAGGGCCTCTTCGTCGCCGTGGGCGCCGAGCCCGAGGCCTACTACGGCTTCGCCGTCGCGGGCTGGTTCATCGTGCTGTTCGCCCACCGCGATAACATCGCCCGGTTGGCCTCGGGCACCGAGCGCGTCCTCGGCCGGTCCGCCGGCGCGCCCAGCGACGGGCCCGACGCCGAGGGCGACGCCTGAGACCCGGCCGGCGCGACCGGCCACCGCGAGCAGGGAGGGGAGTCGGCATGCGCGCACTCGTCGTCGGCGCGACCTCCTGGGGATGCACGCTCGCCGTCCAGATCGACCGCGCGGGTGCGGAGGCCGTCGTGCTCTGCCGCGACGCCGCCGAGGCCGCGCGACTTGACGCCGACCGGGAGAACCGCCGCCTGCTGCCCGGCATCGTGCTGCCCGACGCGCTCCGCTTCACCGACGATCCCGCCGCCGGTGGCCCCGTCGACGCCGTCGTCCTGGCCGTGCCCATGCAGCGCCTGCGCGAGAACATGGCCGCCGTCCTCGCCCTGGCCGGCCCGCTGCCGCCGATCGTCAGCGCCGCCAAGGGGCTCGAGATGGATAGCCACCTGCGCGGTTCCCAGGTCATCGCGCAGGAGCTTGCCCGCGCCGGCCGCGAGGCGCCCGTCTGCGTGCTCTCCGGTCCCAACATCGCGCGCGAGATCGCGCTCGGTCAGCCCTCCGCCACCGTGCTCGCCGGCGCCGACCCCGGCGTCCTCGAACCGCTGCGCGCCATGCTCATGACGCCCAGCTTCCGCGTCTACACGAACGACGACGTGGTGGGCGTGGAGCTGGGCGGGGCGCTGAAGAACGTCGTCGGCATCGGCGCCGGCATCGGCGACGCCCTCGACGCCGGGGCCAACGGCCGCGCCGCCTTCCTCACCCGCGGCCTGGCCGAAATGGCCCGCCTCGGCGTCGCCGAGGGCGCCCAGGCGATCACCTTCGCCGGGCTGGCCGGCCTCGGCGACCTCATCGCTACCGCCGTCAGCCCGCGCTCGCGCAACCACTTCGTCGGCGAGCAGCTGGGCCGCGGCATCCCGCTGGCCAAGATCCTCGACGGCATGGTGCACGTCGCCGAAGGCGTCGAGACGACCCGCGCCGCCCGCACCCTGGCCCGTCGCGCCGGCGTCGAGATGCCCATCGTCGAGGCGATGTACCGCGTCCTCTTCGAGGGTCAGCGCCCGCCCGACGCCATCCGCGACCTGATGACGCGCAGCGCCGGGGACGAGATCGCCCCTCCGCCCATCCTGCCGTCGTGAGCGTGTCGCTGCCGACACGATGGCACTCAGATCGGCGGCGATCGGTGCTATCATTGTGCCCACGAACTGAAACCTGAGGATCTGCGACATGACGACCCCGGCCGAACCGAAGAAGCGCCCCGCGAAGGACCGCAAGCTGTCTCGCGAGCAGGCACGGAAGGCCATCGATCATGTCATCACGCGGCGTGAGACGGTCTTTCTCAGACTCGCGAAGCAGTAGCCCTGCCCCGCCTCATCTATCTCGGCGATGACGACGCAAGAGATATCGTCACTGGCCTGACCCGGCGCCTCTTCCCGGGCACGCCCGCCTTCTCCCTGCGCGGCGACGCGGGTGAGCAGGCGCTGCTCGGTGCGCTGGGACAGCCCCGCTGGCCTCACCACCGGACGCTGCAGGACAAAGCGGCGGCGCTCCACTACTTCCTTAACCGCAACCACCCCTTCGTCGATGGGAACAAGCGCTTCGCCGTCGCGGCGATGGAGATGTTTCTCTTCGTGAACCAGGCTGAGCTTGTCGCCACCGATGAGGAGGTAGAGGCGTTCGCGCTTGGGGTCGCCAAAGGGGAGATCGATCGCCCGATGAGCGCGGAGTTCCTCCGTCGGCGGGTGATGCGACTCACGTGGCAGCAGGACCAGATAGAGCGCTGGCTGCGACGGATGTCGGCCGAAGAGTTCACGGTCATTCGGGAGGTCTTGAGCGGGTGGGCGGACCCGGCGATGGTGAGGTCGGTGCGTTTCGCCAGCGCTCTCGCGCAAGAGAGAGCCGCGTCGGTATCCACGGGCGACTCTGGCCGAGCGAACGACTCCTAGCATCCTCCTCCCTGCGACGGACCTGCCTACACTGGAGCCAATGACAGGGCCCCAGTGACCGATTCCTCCGCCGGCCCGGCGCAAGACCCCGACGCCCAAACCGTCCACACGCTGGACTCCGTCGTCGCTGCCCTGGTGGCGGGCGAGGGCGATCTCTCCGACGACCAGTTCCGCGTCCTCTCCGACCTCGGGCCCGGCGACGCGGCCCGCTTCCACGACGCCCTCGCCGGCCTCGACCCGCCGGCCCGCTTCGCGCTGCTCAACGCCCTCGTCGAGCGAGAGCGCGCCGGCCGCCTGCTCGACTTTTCCGCCATCTACCGCACGGCGCTGCGCGACGACGATCCCGGCGTCCGCGCCCTCGTCGTGGCCGGCCTCGCCACCTGTGAGGACGCCGGGGTGATCCCCGTCTTGCTCGATGCCGCCCGGAGTGACGGCGATGAGACCGTCCGCGCCGAGGCCTGCATCGCGCTGGGGCCGTTCGCCCTGCGCGCCGAGCTCGGCCGGCTGCGCCCCGCCGCCGGCGCCGCAGTGGTCGACGGTCTGCGGGACATCGCCGAGGACGCCAGTGAGGATCCGGCCGTGCGGGCGGCCGCCGTCGCTGGGTTGGGCGCCGTGGCCGAGCCCTGGGTGCAGGACTTGATCTACGACGCCTACGAGTCGGCCGACCCGGCGATGCGCGTGGGCGCGCTGCAGGCGATGGGCCGCACAGCCGACGACTATTGGTTGCCCACGCTGATCAACGCCATGGAAAGCGCCGACAGCGACGAGCGCTATAGCGCCGCCCGCGGCGCCGGCGAGATCGCCAGCGAGGACGCCGTCATCCCCCTCGCCGCGCTGCTGGCCGACGACGCGCTGGACGTGGTCGAGGCGGCGGCCGCCGCGCTGGGCGAGATCGGCGGCCCGACCGCGGTCGAGCAGTTGGAGGAGTACGGCAGCCACCCCGATCCGGCCGTGCGCGCCGCCATCGAGGCCGGCCTGCAGGCCGCCGCGTTCACCGATGATCCCCTGGGCCTGGCGACCATGGGCGGCCCGTTCGCTCCGCCCCTGGGAGGCACGCAGCCCGCCCCCGCGAGTCCCGCCGATGGCTGACAAGCGCTTCCGCGTCAAACAGGCCCTCTCCGCCGGCGGCGTGGTTTATCGCGACGGTCCGGCCGGAGTCGAGGTACTGCTCGTCGAGACGCACGCGGGCGAGTGGGGGCTGCCCAAGGGCACGCCCGACTACGGCGAGACCCTCTCCCAGACCGCCCGCCGCGAGGTCCGCGAGGAGACCGGCCTGCAGGTGGAGTTGGAGGAGAAGATCGGCGAGATCGAGTACTGGTTCGCCCGCCCTGCCCGCCGCGAGCGGCTGCACAAGTTCGTCCACTTCTGGCTGATGCGCCCCACCGGCGGCTCCCTCGACGACCACGACGACGAGCACGTCAGCGTGTCCTGGTTCCGCGTCGACGCCGCCCTTCGCCAGGTGACGCACGACACCTCCGTAGACATGATCGAGAAGGCCGCCGAGGTCCTCGCCGCGCGCCGCCGCGCCGACGCCGCCCCGCCCCGCGCCTAGCCCGGACGATCGCGATTCACCGGCCCTTCGCGCGACATAGGGCGCCCGGCCGGGACAGCGGCCGATCGGCCGCCTAGACTGGCCGATGGAGGCGGGAACCGGCCCCGCGCCCTGCGCCATGCGAGGGGGCGTCGTGACGACGCTCGACAGCGGCGTCATCGCCAGCGGCCAGCGCGTCGACCTGCGCGTCAAGCGCCTCTCCGACGCGGCCAACGACTACGCCTGGCGCCGCGACCCCGTGCTCGCCCGCTACGACGCCGCCCGGCCGACCAGCCTCACCTACGAGGAGTTCCTCGCGACCTTCACCGAGGAGTTGCTGCACCCACAGCCCTTCCGCCGCACCTTCGCCGTCATCGACCACAACGAGGTCCACATCGGCAACGTCATGTACTACAACATCGACGTGCAGCGGCGCGATGCCGAGCTGGGCATCACGATCGGCAACCCGGCCTACTGGGGGCGCGGCTACGGCAGCGAGGCGGTGAGCCTGCTCGTCGACCACGTCTTCACGGTCTCCAGCCTCACCCGCCTCTACCTGCACACGCTCGACTGGAACGTGCGCGCCCAGCGCGCCTTCGAGAGCGCCGGCTTCCGCGACTGCGGCCGGGCCCGTCGCAACCAGCACCGCTTCCACGTCATGGAGTTGCGCCGCGAATGGCGCTACGAGCGGGAGTACGGGCGTCGGGGCGTCCCGCGGGGCTGACTCCGCCCCCTACGCCCGCGAGGGCAACTCCACGACGCCCGTGCCGGGCGTGGTCTTCTGGCCCGACTCGTTTTCGCCCCAGATCGACAACTCCACCGTGCGCTCGGCGGCCGACTTCTTGGTCACGGTGCCGCGCAGGCGGTAGGTCTGGGCGGGCACGTCCATGCCCCGGTACGAGCAGGCCACCCGCCGCACGCGCCCGCCCGGCGACGCGAAGCGGTGCAGCAACTCCCCAAGCCAGGCGTGCTTGAGCGCGCCGTGCACGATGATCCCGTCGAGCCCCGTGTTCTGCGCGAACGCCGTGTCGTAGTGGATCTGGTAGAAGTCGCCCGATCCGGCCGCCCACTGCACCAACTGCTGCGTCGAGGGCTCCTTCTCCAGGGCCGGGATCTCGTCGCCCTCGGCCACATCCTCGAAGTAGATCTGCTCGGCCATGTCCTGCTCCTTCCGCGCGCCGCGACCGCGCGGCGGCCTAACCGTCGTCGCGGCGCGGGCCGTAGCTGAGCCCCGTGCCGCGCACCGTCGCCACGACCTCGCCCTGCTGGTTGGTGTAGGTCGTCGCCGTCACCTGCACCAGCATCGGCCCCGCCAGGGCCGGGCTGTAGCGCTCCGTCAGCGACTCCAGCCGCGCCACCCCGGTCAGTTCGTCGCCGGCGCAGATGTCCACGCCCGTGTACTCGACGTCGGTGCCGCCGTTGAGCACCAGCGTGTACGGCGATCGCACGCCCGCCTGCGTTCCCCGCCGCGTGCCGCCGGTCGGGTCCGACGACTCCGGATCGAAGATCGGCGTGCCCAGGTAGCCGGGCGGGGCGGGCAGGTCGCGCAAGCCGCGACGCCGCGCCTCCGCGCGGTCGTAGTAGATGGGATCGGTGTAGCCCACCGCCCGGGCGAACATGCGCACGCCGGTCGTCGTGACCTCGCAAACGAACGGCTCGCGCGGCACGCCGATCTGCGCCCGCATCTCGTCCGTGACGACCGACTCGAACTGCGGCGCTTCCGCCATCGCGGTCTCCTCCCCGTGATCGGAGCGGAGGATACGAATCGCCCTGCGCGCCGGTCAACGCGCGCGGCGACGCCTCAGACCGAGCGCACCGGCACGGCGTACTCCCGGCCGGTCGCCATGTCGACCGCGCAGAAGCGGCCCGACTCGAGCTCCCGCACCAAGTCCTGCCAGGTCTCGATGCGGTCCGATTCGAAGTACGTCGCCACCTTGCCGATGTCGTGCGTGGAGTGCGAGTCGGTGCCCGCCGTGCCCGGCAGCGCCAGCCGCTCGGACATCTGCAGGCTGAAGCGGTTCTCGCGCTCGCTGCCGCGGCCGTTCAGCACCTCCAGCGCGACGCAGTGCGGGATGGCCGGGTTGCCAACCGCCCGCTCCAGCGCGCGCTCCCAGGCTTCGGGGTCGTCTTTCCAGGGGATCGCGCGGCGGTACGGATGCGCGACCACGAGGCAGCCGCCGCGCTCCTTGACGTGCTCGGCCAGCTTGCCCACCCGGTGCATGCCGAAGACGTAGCGCTCGACCCCGTAGGCCAGGATGTGGCCGTCGTCGGTGCTGACCTCCACGCCGGGGATCACGAGGAAGCTGTGCTTCTCCGCGAGCGCCTCGACGTCGGCCGGGTTCCAGACCGTGTCGTGCTCGGTCAGGCAGAGGCCGTCGAGGCCCAACTCCTTGGCCCGCACGACGAGATCCTCCGGGTCGAGCACGGAGTCGTGCGAGCGCGGCCACGTGTGGTTGTGCAGATCGATCAGCATGCGTGCTCCGAATCGACGATCGGGAGGGGGTTCGTCGCCCCGGCGAGTCTATGGGCAAGCGGGGGTCGCCTCAACCGGCCGCGATACACGGCCGTCGCGGCGCGAACCGCCGGGCCGCTTCGTTGAGACTGCCCAGACCCGGTGCTAGACTCCGGGCGCGCGACGAATTTCACAATCTCTCCGCCCCCGTCTCGCGCGATGGCGGCCTGGGGACGACGTGCTCGAGCAATACGGTCACCTCGGCATCCTCCTGATCTTCGCGGTGATCTTCCCGTCCCTCCCGCTCATCGCCTCCTGGGCGACGCAGCATCTCAAGATCCGCCCGCGCGTGCCCAACGTCGTCAAGGAGGACACCTACGAGTGCGGCGTCGAGACGGAGGGCCCCACCTGGGTGCAGTTCAACTTCCGCTACTACCTCGTGGCGCTGATCTTCGTCCTCTTCGATGTCGAGGTGATCTTCCTCTTCCCGCTCGCCCTCGCGCTCGACTCCGTGGCCGTCTTTGGCCTCGTGGCGGGGCTCATCTTCATCGGCATCCTGGCCCTCGGGCTCGTCTACGAGTGGCGCAAGCAGGCGCTCGAATGGGTCTGACTCTCCGAATGACACAAGCTCGAATGGCGCACGCGTGACCAGCATCCTCGACGCCACCGCCCTCGCCGACCGCCTCGGCGCCGCCTGCCCCGGCGCGGTCGCCGCCGTCGCGCCCGGCGAGTTGCGCCTGCACCGCGAGCACCTGATCGACGCGGTCCGCTTCCTGCGCGACGACCCCGAGTCCGACCTGGTCTTCCTGAGCGGCCTCACCGCCGTCGATCGGGAGACGCACTTCGACGTCGTGGTGCACCTGCAGTCGCTCGACCACAACCACCTGCTGACCGTCAAGGTGGAGGCTGACCACGACGAGCCCGTCGTGCCCTCGCTGACCGCGCTCTACCGCGGCGCGCACCTGCAGGAGCGCGAGGTCTTCGACCTGATGGGCATCCGCTTCGAGGGCCACCCCGACCTGCGCCGCATGTTCCTCTGGGACGGCTTCCCCGGCTATCCGCTGCGCAAGGACTTCCTGGGCATGCCCGGCCAACTCAAGGCGGGGCTGCCCGGCTTCCCCCACGAGTCGGGCGACAACGCTTGGCCCGTGCCCGGCACCGGCCCTCGCCCCGGCGGCGCGCCGATCGTTCCCGGGGGGTCGCCATGACGTCCGGCACGCCCACTGGTGTCACACCGGGCGCCGCCGAGGGCGGCTTCGGCCCCAACGAGCCGGTCGTCGTCAACCTGGGGCCGCAGCACCCCTCGACGCACGGCGTCTTCCGCCTCAAGGCGACGCTCGACGGCGAGCGCGTGATCGACGCCGACATGATCATCGGCTACCTGCACCGCTCGATGGAGAAGCTCGCCGAGGAGCGCACCTTCACGCAGAACATCCCCTTCACCGACCGCATCGACTATCTGGCGGCGATGTCGAACAACCTGGCCTACTGCCTGGCCGTCGAGAAGCTGTGCGGCATCGAGGTGCCGCCGCGCGCGCAGGCGATCCGCATCCTCTTCGCCGAACTGCAGCGCCTCGCCAGCCACGCCATGGCCAACGGCACCTTCGCCAACGACTGCGGCGCCTGGCAGACGCCGCTCTTCCACATGTTCCGTGAGCGCGAGCGCATCCTCGACATGTTCGAGATGACCTGCGGCGCCCGCCTGACGACCAACTACATGCGCATCGGCGGCGTCGCCTTCGACCTGCCGCCGGAGCTGCTCCCCGCGCTGCGATCCTTCCTCGACGACCTGCCCGGCAAGATCGAGGAGTACCGCGACCTGCTGCTGGGCAACGAGATCCTCGTCGCACGCTCCCGCGACGTGGGGGTGATCGATGCCGAGGGCGCCGTCAACGCCTCCCTGGCCGGGCCGGTCCTGCGCGCCACCGGCGTGCCCTGGGACATCCGCAAGGCCGACCCCTACAGCGGCTACGAGGCGTTCGACTTCGACATCCCCGTGGGCCGCAACGGCGACTGCTACGACCGCTTCCTGGTGCGGATGGAGGAGGTGCGCCAGTCGGTGCAGATCCTGGAGCAGCTGATCGACAACATCCCCGGCGGGGCCTGGCTGGCCGAGTTGCCGCTGCACCTGCGCCCGCCCGAGGGCGAGGCCTACGCTCGCGTCGAGTCTCCCCGCGGCGAATTGGGCTTCTACGTCGTCAGCGACGGGGGCCCAACCCCCTACCGCTTCCACTGCCGCGCCCCCAGCCTGATCAACCTCACCGCCTTGCGTGAGATGACGATCGGTGGCACGTTGGCCGACGCCATCGTCACGCTCGGCTCCATCGACATCGTCGTGGGGGAGATCGACCGATGAACCTCCCCGCCGCCGAGTGGTACGACCTGCGCGACCTGAACGGCATCAGCCGCCTGATCACGGAGTGGGTCGCCGATTGGGGCCCCGACTGGCTGGCCTCGATCCTGACCGGCGTGATCGGCGCGCTGGGCGTGCTGGCCATCATCGGCCCGACGTTGCTTATCCTCATCTGGCTCGAGCGCAAGGTGATCGCGCGGATGCAGGCGCGCATCGGCCCCAACCGGGTCGGGCCGGTGGGGCTGCTGCAACCCGTCGCCGACGCCGTCAAGTTGATCCTCAAGGAGGAACTGGCCCCTCGCGCCGCCGACAAGTGGGTCTTCTTCCTGCCGCCGGTGCTGATCTTCGTGCCCGCCATCCTGATCTGGGGCGTGCTGCCCTTCGGCCCCAACATGTCGGTGGCCGACCTCGAGATGGGCGTGCTCTTCCTCGTCGCCATCTCGGGCGTCAACGTACTGGTCGTGTTCATGGCCGGCTGGGCGCAGAACAACAAGTACGCGCTGTTCGGCGCGATGCGCGTCATCGCCATGTCGATCAGCTACGAGATCCCGGTCGTGCTCAGCCTGCTGGCGCTGGTCTTCTTCACCGGCACGCTCAGCGTGAACGGGATCGTCCTCTGGCAGCAGGCCAACGACGTCGTCCTGTTCCTCATCTTCCCGATGTCGGCGCTGATGTTCCTCTTCGGCTCGACGGCCGAGCTCAACCGCACGCCGGCCGACATCTCCGAGGCCGAGTCGGAGATCGTGGCCGGCTACCACACCGAGTACTCGGGCATGCGCTTCGGCCTCTTCTACGCCGTCGAGCTGGCCAACACGCTCGCCATCTCCGCCTTCTTCGCGACCTTCTTCCTCGGCGGCTGGTGGCTCTGGGGCCTCGACCAGTGGGTGCCCAGCTGGCTCATCCTGCTCGCCAAGACCGGCCTGATGTACTTCGTCTTCATCTGGCTGCGCGGCACCCTGCCGCGGCTGCGCCTCGACCAGTTGATGTCGTTCTGCTGGAAGTTCTTCGTGCCGGTGGGGCTGGTCTTCCTGGCCGTCGCCGCGACGCAGCGCACGCTGCTCATCGAGCTGGGCTGGGATCCCGCCGTCGCGCTGCCGATCTACGCCGTGATCAACTGGGGGATCGCCGGCGCGGGCGTCGCCATCTACGCCCGCACGGCCGCCTCGCCCGCCCAGCGCCTGCCCTCGCGGCCGGTGATGGCCCGCGGACGTCTGGGCGGCCTGCGCGCCGCCCGCGAACTGGCCGACGCCGGGAGCGGGGATTAGCGCCGCCATGGAGGCCGCCGATGGCTGAGTCAATGTCTGTCGAGTGCAAGTCTGCCGGGTGCAAGTCTGCCGAGTGCAAGTCTGCGGGGCGCCATGTCTGACGTCGGCTTCCACCTCGCCTTCTGGTCGCTCAGCGCCCTGACGATCGGCGGCGCGCTGATGATCATCGTCAGCCGCAACCTGATCCACGCCGTGATCTTCCTCATTCTCTCCTTCATCGGCGTGGCCGGGCTGTTCATCACCCTCTCGGCCGACTTCCTGGCGCTCGTGCAGATCCTGGTCTACGTCGGCGCGATCGCCGTGCTGATGCTGTTCGCCATCCTGCTCACGCCGCGCGCCGCGCGCGACAACGAGGAGAGCCTGATGCGCTACCCGGCCATGATCCTCATGGGGCTGGTGATCGCGGCGGGCGTCTTCGTGGCGCTGGAGACCGACTGGGGTCCGATGCGCGAGGGCGCCATCGGCACGCAAGCCAAGATCATCGGCGAGTCGCTGATCAACCAGTACGTGCTGCCGTTCGAGATCGGCGCGGTGATGCTCACCGCCGCGCTCGTCGGGGCGATCGCGCTCGCCCGGCAGGACGACGAGGACCTGCCCATCCACACGGCCAGCCTGATCGAGGAGGGCGTGCTGCCGCCGCCCGACGGCGACGCCGCCGACGCGCCCGCCGGCCCCGGGGACGACTCATGACGATCTCCCTGGAGGAATACCTGATCGTCGGCGCGATCCTGTTCGCCATCGGGCTCTACATCGCGCTGTCCAAGCGCAACGCCATCGGCGTGCTGATGGGCGTCGAGCTGATGCTCAACGCGGTCAACCTGACGCTGGTCGCCTTCAGCCGCTTCACCGACACCGGCGTCGCGCTGAGCACGCAAGTCTTCGTCGTCTTCATCATCGCCGTCGCCGCGGCCGAGGTGGCCGTCGGCCTGGCTCTGGCGATGGTCGTCTACCGCAACCGCCAGACGGTCAGCCTCGACCGGATCAACTTGCTCAGATGGTGACCGCGAGGACCATGCACCGAGAGGGGAGAGGCGCCTGTGTGGGCTGAGTTCATGCGACTGCCCAACCGCTACGTCGCCGAGACGTGGCGCGAGCTGCTCCACGCCGAGGGCGTCGCCGTGCGCCTCGTCGTGCCCGACGACCGCGCCGACGAGGGCGACCTCGCCCCGCGCACCCTCTATGTGCCCGACTCCAAGACGCACGTCGCCCGCGAGATCCTGCGGAAGATCTAGATAGATATAGAGAAGGCCAGATGAACCAACCGGTCGCCGAAGGCCTCGTCTGGCTCATCTTCTTCCTGCCGGTCGCGTCGTTCTTCTTGATCACGCTCTTCCTGCGCGGCCGGCCGCGCGAGGCCGGGCTGCTGACCGTCGGCGCGATCGGCGTCGCGCTCGTCGTCTCCATCTACGCGCTGGTGCAGGTCATCGGCGAGGGCGGGCACGCGGTCGGCTTCTCCACCCACGCGCTGTTCAGCGCCGGCGACCTGATCGTCAACGTCGGCGCCCGCCTCGACGGGCTCACCGCCGTGATGCTGGTCGTGGTCAGCGGCGTCTCGTTGCTGGTCCAGGTCTACTCGCTCGGCTACATGCACGGCGACGGCGGCTTCGCGCGCTACTACGCCTTCATGTCCTTCTTCACCGCCGCCATGCTGGGCCTCATCCTGGCCGACAACCTGCTGATGCTCTTCGTCTTCTGGGAGCTGGTCGGCGCGGCCTCGTACTTCCTGATCGGCTTCTGGTTCCACCGGCCCGCCGCGGCGGCCGCTGCGAAGAAGGCCTTCATCGTCACCCGCCTGGGCGACCTCGGCCTGCTGGCGGCGCTGATCCTGATCTGGGACCGCGCCGGCACGCTCGAGATTGCCGCCATCAACACGGAGGTCGTCGAGTTGGTCGGGCTGGGCGTGCTTGGCCAGACGATGCTCACCCTGTTCGCGCTCGGACTGGTCGCCGGCGCGATCGGCAAGAGCGCACAGTTCCCGCTGCACATCTGGCTGCCCGACGCCATGGAGGGCCCCACGCCCGTCTCCGCGCTCGTCCACTCCGCGACGATGGTCGCGGCCGGCGTCTACCTGCTCGCGCGCTTCTTCCCGGTGCTCGACGCGTCGCAGTTCGCCTCCGACTTCATCACCTGGATCGGTGTCGTCACCGCGGTCGGCGCGGCGCTGCTCGCCGTCGCCCAGACCGACATCAAGCGCGTGCTCGCCTACTCCACCATCTCCCAGCTGGCCTACATGATGTTCGCGCTCGGCATCGGCGCCTACGCCGCGGCCGTCTTCCACCTCATGACCCACGCCTTCTTCAAGTCGCTGCTGTTCCTCGGCGCGGGCTCGGCCAGCCACGCCACCAACACCTTCGACATGACCCGCATGGGCGGCCTGCGCCGCGTGATGCCGATCACCTACATCACCTTCGTGATCGGGGCGCTCTCGCTGGCCGGCGTCATCCCCCTGGCCGGCTTCTGGTCGAAGGATGAGATCCTCATCGATGCCTGGAAGTACAACCGCGCCGTCTTCGCCTTCGGTCTGCTGGCCGCCGGCCTGACGGCGTTCTACATGGTCCGCGCCATCGCCCTGACCTTCCACGGCGACTACAAGGGCGGCGAGGAGCCCGCCCCGGGCGAGCACGGCGCCGACCCCGCCCATCCCCACGAGGCGCCCCGCGTGATGACGATCCCGCTCTGCATCCTCGCGGTGCTGGCCGTCGCCGCCGGCTGGGTAACCTTCGGCGGCGAGTTCCAGTCCTGGGTGCTGGGCGCACTGCCCGAGGCGCACGAGGCGAAGTTCCTCTGGGACACCGGCGTCTTCATCGGCTCGACGCTGCTGGCCGGCGTCGCGGCCGCGGCCGCGATCGCGCTCTACATCCGCCGCAGCCCCGACCCCGCCCGGCTGCGCGCGCACCCGGCGGTCGCGCCGCTGCACCGCCTGCTGGAGCGCAAGTACTACGCCGACGTGCTGGCCGAGGACCTCCTCGTGCGCCGCGTCTTCTACGGCGGCTTGGCCAAGGCCGCGCACACCTTTGACGTGCTGGTCGTCGACGGGGTCGTCAACGGCGCGGCGCGCGGGACGTTTGTCGTCGGCTGGTTCGGCAAGTTCGCCCAGAACGGCCAGGCCCAGACCGCCGCTGCCGCGCTGCTGGCCGGGGGCGTCGTCATCTTCGGAGCGGTGGTGCTGCTCCAGTGAACGACTTCCCCATCCTCTCGATCCTGATCTTCCTGCCCATCGCCGGGGCGCTGCTGCTCGCCCTGATCCCGGGGCAGCGCGTCCCCACCGACCGCTTCTTCGCCTGGGTCCCCGGCGACCAGCAGGCCCGCGCCAAGTGGCTGGCGCTCGCCGTCTCCGCCGCGACGCTGGTCATCTCCCTCGTCCTCTTCATCGACTTCGACCACGGCCGTCCCGGCTTCCAGTACACCGACACCTTCACCTGGATCGACGCCGACGACGTCGGCTTCACGGTGCGCTACGCTTTCGGCCTCGACGGGCTCTCGGCGCCGCTCGTCCTGCTGACGACCTTCCTCACGACCGTCGCCGTGCTGATCTCCTGGCGCATCGACCTACGGCCCAAGGAGTACTTCGCCTGGCTGCTGGTGCTCGAGACGTCGGTGCTGGGCGTCTTCACCGCCCTCGACCTGCTGGTCTTCTTCCTCTTCTGGGAGCTCGAACTGATCCCCATGTTCCTGCTCATCTCGACCTGGGGGCACGGGGACCGGCGCCACTACTCGGCGATTAAGTTCGTCCTCTACACCGTCTTCGGCTCGGCCTTCATGCTGGTCGGCTTCCTGATCCTGGGCGCCACGGCCGGCTCCTTCGACATGCGCGACATCCGCGGCGCCGACCTCGCCGGCGCGGTGCTGCCGCTGCAGGCCGTGTTCGCCTTCATCCTGATCGCCTTCGCGGTCAAGCTGCCCGTCGTGCCGCTGCATACCTGGCTGCCCGACGCCCACACCGACGCCCCCACCGCCGTCTCCGTGATCCTCGCCGGCGTGCTGCTGAAGATGGGCGGCTACGGCGTCCTGCGGCTGCTGTTCACGCTCATGCCCGACGTCGGCGCCGACGCCGACCTCGCCCTCGCGATCATCGCCGCCGTCTCCATCGTCTACGGCGCGATCATCACCATCCGCCAAACGGACCTCAAACGGCTCGTCGCCTACTCCTCCGTCTCGCACATGGGCTTCGTCCTGCTGGGCGTCTCGGCGCTGGGCGTGACGGGGCTCTCCGGGGCGGCGATGCAGCTCGTCACGCACGGGCTGATCACGGGGCTGCTGTTCGTCGTCGTGGGCCTCGTCTACGACCGTACGCACACCCGCGAGATCGCCGACATGCGCGGCATGGCCCACTACATGCCGCTGCTCGCAACGGCGACCGTCTTCGCCGGGTTCGCCAGCCTGGGTCTGCCCGCGCTGGCCGGCTTCGTGGCCGAGATCACGATCTTCCTGGGCGCCTTCGCCCAGCACGAGGCGCCCACCGCCGTCGCGCTGCTGGGCGTGCTGCTGGCCGCCGGCTACATGCTCTACGCCCTGCAGCGCACGATGTTCGGCCCCCGCGACGAGCGCTGGTCGCACCTGCCCGACATCGGCGCCTGGTGGGAGGCCGCGCCCGTGCTGGCGCTGGTCGCGGCCATCGTCCTGCTGGGCGTCTACCCGTCGATCGTGATGGATCTCTTCGAGGCCGCCGTGGCGCCCATCGCCGACGGCCTGGCCCTCGCGGCGGACTCGGCTGAGGCCGCCGTGGCGGGAGGCGCGTGATGCTCGGCGAGACCAACCTGCTCGGGCCGCAGCTGGTGCTGATGTGCGCCGGCGCCTTCCTGCTCATCGCCGACCTCTTCATTAAGCGGCGCGACCTGCTGGCCGGCACGGCCGGCGCCGCCGTGCTGGGCAGCGTCGCCTACAGCGCAATCCTGCTCGCCGACGGCAAGGTCGGCCGCGAGGCCTTCGACGGCGTGCTCGTCTTCGACCACTTCGCGCTGTTCTTCCAGTTCCTGCTCGCCGGGGCGGCGCTGGTCACGATCGCCGCCTCCTGGGAAACGCTGTCGCGCATCCCCTCGCGCCGCGGCGAGTACCTGGCGCTGATCCTGTTCAGCGTCACCGGGCTGATGCTGCTCGCCGGCACCCGCGACCTGATCGGCATCTTCGTCGCGCTCGAACTGACCAGCCTCTCGCAGTACGTGCTGGTCGGTTTCCACAAGGACCGGCTGGGCTCCGAGGCCGGGCTCAAGTACCTGCTGCTGGGCGCGGTCGCCTCCGCCGTGCTGCTCTACGGCATGGCGATGCTGCTCGGCCTGACGGGCAGCACCAACCTGCCTGAGATCGCCGCTGCCATCGCCGGCTCCGGCGACGGCCAGCTCGAGGCGCTGACCTTCGCCGCCGTCTTCCTCATCGCCGGCTTCGGCTTCAAGGCGGC
>JAPOXB010000212.1 GCA_026707335.1 Chloroflexota bacterium | reverse complement strand
GCGGCGATCTTGTCCGGCAGCAGCGGCTCCTCGATCCAGCGCACGTTGTAGCGCTCCACCCGCCGCGCCATCGCCAGCGCGTAGTCGGGGTCCCAGCTCATCCAGGCGTCGAACATGATGTCGGCGTCGTCGCCGGCGGCCTCGCGGACCGTGCGCACGAGGGTCTCATTCTGCTCCATGCCGGCCTTGCCGTCGGCGGGACCGCGCTTGAAGAACCACTTCTGCGCCCGGTACCCGGCCGCCGCGAAGTCGGCCGCCCGGCGCGCCACGTCGGCCGGCTCGACGGAGAAGCCCAGCGTGCTGGCGTAGGCCGGGATCGACTCCCGCGTGGGCCCGCCCAGCAGCCGGTAGACGGGCTGGTTGAGCGCCTTGCCCTTCAGATCCCAGAGCGCGCAGTCGATCGCGCTGATCGCCATCATCGTCGGGCCCTTGCGGCCATGCACGGCCGATCGGTACATCAGGTCCCAGATGCGCTCCGTCGCGCGCGCGTCCTCCCCCAGCAGCAGCGGCTTGAACTGCTGCAGGATCGACTGCGCCAGCGCCCCGCCGATCGGCCCGGCGCGGCCCACGACGCCCTCCGCCTCGATCTCCAGGAAGACCGCGTCGATGCGGTAGCGTCCCTCGCCCAGCTTGGGCAGCGTGCGCGGCCCGCCCTGACGGTGCGGCTCGTAGAGGTCGGTGGGACGGACCAGCCGGTCCTCCCAGAACTCGCCCTCGTGCTCCAGCGTGCCGCCGACCTGGACGGCCCGGATCGCTTCGATGTTCATGGCGGGATCCTCATCGCGTCGCCCTCCGGCGTCAGCCGCCCGCGCCCGCCGCGATCTGCAGCGTGGCGCAGGGGAAGACCGCGACGCTGGCGCGGTCGCCGTGCTTGTCGGACAGCCAGCGCTGCACGTCGGCCCAGTCGGTCATCAGCGCGACGCGCTCCCGCGGACCCGGCGGCAGGCCGAGCTTCGCCATGCCGGGCATGAAGTAGACCATGTCGGGCGCGCCCGGCATGGCCCGGCCCGCGCCGGCCCCGTACATCGGCATGCCGGGACCGTACAGCGAGTGGAAGCCAGGGCCCTCGACGGTGGAGCCCGCCAGCACGATCGTGCCGCCCGGCCGCACGATGGGCTCGGGGGCGGTGAGAAGCGGGTGGAAGCCGCGGCCGGTCTGCTGGTACTCGGCGTCCTTGGGGTAGCTGGCCAGCACGCACACGTCGACGCCGCTGGGGACCAGCGTGGCGTAGACGCGCCGCGCGATCGCGACGCCCGCCCGGTGCGCCTCGACGAGGTCGCCCACGACGAGCCCCGCGATGCCCCGCCAAGCGTTCGGGATCACGTTGACGATGCAGTCCACGCCGGCCAGCCGCGCCACCTCCTCAGAATCGAGGCGCGATTCGCTGGCGGTCTCGATCAGGCCGGTGCGGGGCCCGTCGGGGCCGTGCCAGGCGTGCGCCGTGTCGATGTGCGCCACGCCCGGCAGCACCAGCTTCGATCCGCCCGAGAAGCCGGTCTTGTTGTGCGGCATGATGCTGCCGACCAGGATGCGGCACTCGGCGGCGAGGAACTCCGAGTTGAGGCTCACCGGCGTGCCCCGGCTCGTCGTGCCGACCGGGTCGCAGTTCGCCCAGGAGAAGTGCGAGCGGGTGCGGTACGTGTTGACCACCTCCTCGCCCACCTTCTTGATGAAGTCGTCCCGCGTCAGCACGCGGTGGTTGGCGACGCCGGCCAGGATCAGGATGTCGGCCGGCGTCAGGCCGGCCGCATGCAACTCCCGCAGGATGCGGGGCAGCAGCCGCGCCGCCGGCGTCGGCCGCGTGAGGTCGTCGACCACGACGACGGCGCTGCCCTTGCCCGCCGCCAACTCCCGGATCGGCGCGCTGCCGATCGGGTTGTCGAAGGCAGCCGCGATCCCCGCCTCGCCGATGTCGTCGCCGCCGGCGTGCTCGTGCACGGTCACGTCCCAGGCCGCGGGGAAGCGCAACGCCTCGTCGCGGTCGCCGTAGAACGACGCCCAGCGGATCGCGGCGGTCTGCGTGGCGGCCACGGAGGTCGTCGTCATGTGACCGTCCGCCGTTCGGCGGAGCGGGGGTCGGCGAAGTCGCGGATCGCGTCGCCCAGCAGGTTCATGGCCAGCACGGTGATCACGATCGCGAGGCCCGGGAACACCACCAGCCACCAGGCGGGGTTGAAGATGTGACTGACGATGGAGCCCAGCATGCCGCCCCAGGTCGCGGTGGGCGGCGGCACGCCCACGCCCAGGAAGGAGAGCGCGGCCTCGGCGAAGACGGCGAAGCCGAAGTTGATCGAGATGATCACCAGGAACAGCCCCAGCGTCTGCGGCGCGACGTGCCGCGACGTCACGCGCAGCCCGGTGGCGCCGATCGAGCGCGCCGCCTCGACGTACGGTTCCTGTTTGATCGAGAGCACCGTCGAACGCGCCACGCGGCCCGAGTCCGGGATGCGGGTGACGGCGATCGCGATGATGATCGTGCTGACGCCGCCGCCGATGGCCACCAGCAGCAGCAGCGCCAGGATCAGCGCCGGGAAAGCCAGCAGCACCTCGAGCACGCGCTGGATGACCAGGTCGTACCAGCCGCCCGCGTAGGCGCTGATGATGCCGACGATGAAGCCCAGTCCGTCGCCGATGAGGACGGAGAACACCGCTACGACCAACGTCACGCGTCCCCCATAGAGAACCCGCGTGAAGACGTCGCGGCCCAGGTCGTCGGTGCCGAACCAGTGCGCGCCGGAGGGGGCGCCGCGGATCGCGGTGAAATCGATCTCCAGCGGGTCGAAGCGCGCGATCGTCGGCGCCAGGGCGGACGCGATGACCAGGGCCACCAGCACGCCCAGCGCCGCCACGCCGACCGGGTAGTAGCGCACGAACAGCCGCACCTGCGACGCGATCGTGCGATCGGGGCGCTTGAGCGGTACGGCGAGCTGGCTCGCGTCCCCCCGCGCCGCCCTCCCGGACATCTAGCCGCTCACGACCGACCGCACCTGCTCGCGCGCGAGGGCGATGTCGTCGCTCGCCGCGCGGATCAGGCCGCGGAAATCGATGCTCACGGTGATCATCTGGAAACCGGCGCTCGCGTGCTTCGCCGCCAGCGTCGCGTCGGCGTGGATGCCGGCCACCACGCCGTGCGCCTTGCACGCCCGGGCGACGGCCTGGCGCGCCTCCTCGAAGGCGCCGCCGTTGTCGAGCCCCGGCGGCAGGCCCAGCGTGATCGACAGGTCGGCCGGACCGATGTAGACGGCGTCGACGCCCTCCACGCCGAGGATCTCGTCGAGGTTCTCCACCGCCTCCTTCGTTTCGACCATGGGGATGCAGGCGATCTCGTCGTTGGCCCGCGCGCCGTAGTCGGCGCCGGCGCTGACGGAGATCCGCGTCGGGCCCATGCTGCGCGAGCCGGCCGGGTAGTAGCGGCACGCGTCGACGACCCGGCGCGCCTCCTCGGCGCTGTTGACCAGCGGCACGATGATGCCCATCGCGCCCGCGTCGAGCATGCGGTTGATGAAGCCGAAGTCGTTGTCGGGCACGCGCACGATGGGCACGGTGTCGGTGGCGTTGATCGTCTGGATCATGCGCACCGCGTCCGCGTAGTCGATCAGCCCGTGCTGCATGTCGAGGCAGATCCAGTCGAAGCCGCGGTAGGCCATGATCTCGGCCGTGAAGGTGCTCGGGATCGCCAGCCAGCCGCCCAGCGTGACCTCGCCCGCCCGCCACTTCGCCTTGACCGTGTTCTCGCGCATGGGCGTTCCCGTCGTGTGTGCGGGACGGTTCGGAGGCGGTGTGGCGGCCCGTCCCCCGCCGCCCGGCGGCGAGAGCATCCTATGCCGTTGCACAGCGACCCTCAAGCGCGGAAGATGCGCCGGACCGCCGCCGATCGGCCGGCGATGGCTGCGAGGAGGCCGAACGATGGAGTTGCCCGCGCCCGCGCTGCTGCGCCTGGAGTGCTCGACCTGCGATGCCGAGCACTCGCCCGCGGAGTTGCAGACGATCTGCCAGGTCTGCGGCCGCGCCCTCTTCGCGCGCTACGACCTCGACGCGGCCAGGCGCACCCTCACGCGGGAGAACCTCGGCCGCCGTCCCGCCACGATGTGGCGCTACGCCGAGGTGCTGGCCGGCAGCGACGCCGCCGACCGGGTCTCGCTGGGCGAGGGCCTGACGCCGTTGCTGCGCACCCCGCGCCTGGGGGCGGAGCTCGGCTGCGACGCGCTCTGGGTCAAGGACGAGGGCGGCAACCCGACCGGATCGTTCAAGGCGCGGGGCATCGCGGCGGCCATGGCGATGGCCCTGAAGCTGGGCGTCACCGATGTCGGCATGCCCACGGCCGGCAACGCCGGCTCCGCCTCGGCGGCCTACGGGGCGCGCAGCGGCATCCGCGCCCACATCGCGATGCCGGCGGACACGCCCGAGAGCATCGTCAGCGAGGTGCGAAACTACGGCGCGGAGCTGCAACTCGTCGACGGGCTGATCAGCGACGCCGGCCGCCTCATCGCCCAGGGCTGCCGGGAGAACGGCTGGTTCGAGATGGCGACGCTGAAGGAGCCCTACCGCGTCGAGGGCAAGAAGACGATGGGCTACGAGCTGTGGGAGCAACTCGACGGCCAATTGCCCGACGCGATCCTCTACCCCACCGGCGGCGGCACCGGCCTCATCGGCATGTGGAAGGCCTTCGACGAGTTGGAGCGGATGGGGCTGCTGGGCCCCGAACGACCCCGCATGTTCGTCGTCCAGTCGGAGGGCTGCGCCCCCATCGTGCGCGCCTGGGACGCGGGCGCGGAGCGGGCGCAGCCGTGGGAGGACGCCGCCACCGTCGCGCCGGGCATCCGCGTGCCCGCCCCCTTCGCCGACGACCTCATCCTGCAGGCCCTCCGCGAGAGCGGCGGCAGCGCCGTCGCCGTGCCCGACGACGCCGTCGTGCCGGCGATGCGGCAGATGGCCCGCACCGAGGGGATCGACGCCTGCCCCGAGGGCGCGGCCTCGCTCGCCGGTCTGCGGCGCCTGCTGGCCGACGGCGTGCTGCACGGAGACGCCCGCATCGTGCTCTTCAACACCGGCAGCGGCCTCAAGCACCCGGAACTGCGGCCGGCAGGCTAGCCCGCGCTCCCGCCCCCGGGCCTCACTCGGCCCAGGGGTCGATCATCACCTTCGTGCCCGGGCCCCCGAAGGTCGTCTCGTAGGCGGTGGCCGCGTCGTCGATGCCGAAGCGGTGCGTGACCAACCGATCGACCGGCAGGCCTTCCCGCACGAGTCCGAACAACTCCATCACCTGGTCCGGGGTGACGCACCAGCTGGAGATCAGCGTCATCTCCTTGATCAGCAGCTGATCCAGCACCCGCACCGGCGTCGCCCGGGGGACCGGGCCGTCGGGCCCGGACTCGTACTTCAGGCCCAGGAAGCCCACCATCCCACCGCCGCGCGCGGCGTCGAGGCACAGATTCTGCGGTTCCGGGTAGCCCGTGAAATCGATCGCCTTGTCCACGCCCCGCCCGCCGGTCAACTCCATCACCCGCGCCAGCGCGTCCTCGCGCGTGGGGTTGATCGCGTGGTCCACGCCGAAGTCGGGCGCGCGGTCCAGCCGCGCGTCGTTCACCTCGGTCGCGATGATGCGCGCGCCCAGCTTGCGGCACAGCATCGCGGCCGAGGCGCCCAGCGGCCCCAGGCCCGTGATCAGCACCGTGTCGAACCCGTTCACGCCCATCCGCCGGATGCCGCGGTAGGGCGTGCCCACGCAGTCGACCAGCAGCGCCCCCTGCTCGAAGGAGATGTCGTCGGGCAACTCCAGGCAGTAGTCCTCCCGGCGCCTCACGTACTGTGCATGCGTGCCGAGATGGCCGTCGGGCTGGGGGCCGGCGTTCAGGCATCGCAGCCACACGCCGCGGTAGCAGTTCGCGCACTTGCCGCAGCGCTCGCCGAATCCCGGATACATGGCGACGCGGGCGCCCTCCGTGAGGCGGGAGCCGGGGGCGGTCTTCCACACGATCCCCGTCGCCTCGTGTCCCGCGTTCCCCATCGGCCCCACGTCGGTCAAGCCGGTGTAGGAACTGAATTCCGTGCCGCAGATCGTCGAGCTCATCACCTTGATTACCGCGAAATCGTCCGACGGCTCCGGCTCCGGCGCCTCCTCCACGCTCACCCGTCGGTCCCCGTGGAACTGCACGATCTTCATGGCGGTCTCCCTTCTCGGTCGGCGCGGGACCTGGAACCTACAGGACGGGGTTCGTGACGCCCTCGATCCGGGCGGCGGCGGCAAGTTCTTGGTCGAAGGTTGCCAGTACAGCCCGCCGACGCATTGCCGTCTCCAAGTATGCAGCGTCGTAGACGGTCAGGCGATGTTGCCGTGCGAGATCCAGCACCGCCATCTCGTCGCGACGGTAGTCCTCCTCGATCAGGTCCGCCATCTGATCGAGGAAGTGTGCCGACTCATGGGGATCGATGCGCCGATGTCTCTCGGCTCGGACGAGAGCGTTGCGGATTTCGTACCAGAAGATCGGAGGCACGATGCCGGATTCATCGAGCAGTCTCATCGCGATGCCCTGCGCTCGCGCGCTGCCGATCTCAAGTGGCAGGCACCATGCCACCGCAACGGAGGCATCGACGACGACGGCCACCTAGCGGCGACCCTCGTCCCGGAACTGCAAGATCTCCTCCACCGTGATCGGCCGTCGCCGGTCCCGGTCCGCGAGCATCGCCGTCACGATGGCCTTGCGTCGGGCGCGCTCCTCGGCGGTGAAGACCTCGTCGGTCGTGTCGGAGACCTGCCGACCCTCGGTCACGGCGTCCCTCTACCTTCCACGCGGTCCGATTTCGAACTCCCGCGCATGCGCAGCGGGGCTGCGCCGTGCAGCCCATTATAGCCGGATGCAGTCGGCCGCCCTGGACTCGCTACGGCCGCGCGCCGGTGGCTCCGGCCGTGAGGCGACGGCGCGCCCCCTCACTGCAAGGGCAGCGGCGGCTGCCACCAGGCCGGCCGATCGCTCACCTCCATCGAGGTCACCCACTTGACCCAGTGGTAGCCCCGACGGCCCGGCGCGACGAGCCGCAGCGGGAAGCCGTGCGACGCCGACAGCGCCTCGCCGCCCACGTGCGTCGCGAGCAGCAGGCGATCGGCGTGCGAGAGGGGGAAGCGGCGGTCGTAGCCCGTCGCCGACTGGAAGACCAGGCTGCGCGCCTCCGGCCCCGGCTGCACGCGTCGCAGCAGGTCCGCGACGGACAGGCCCGACCAGTCTTGCTCGGTGAACCAGCCGCCCGTGCAGTCGAGGATGGCGCGCCTGTGCTTAGCGACCACGAGGTCGTCGTAGGTCAGGCGCAACTCCGCCGCGACGTCGCCGTGTATGCGCAACCGCCACGTGTCGGGGTCGATGTGCTGGCGGCTGTCGCTGAGCCAGTTGGTCGTGCGATGCGCGTTGCCCTGGAAGCTGTCCTGCTCGACGGATCCCGTGAAGCGCCGCCGCGCGCCCGGCAGGGAGATCAGCCCCGACGACCACTCGACGCCCTGCCAGGCGATCAGCCCCGCGCCGAAGACGGCGGCGCTGCGCAGCGCGGCCCGGCGGCTGGCGAAGTCGCGCGGGCGGGTGCGGGGCCAGCGGGCCAGCAGGTGGATCACGACGAAGGGGAGCAGGAGCAGCGCCAGCAGGACGTGGAAGGTGAGCCCGCTGATGCGGCCGTAGAGCGGCAGCGCGACGTTGGGCAGCCCGACCGTCGACCAGAGCAGCCCCGTCAGCAACGTGGCGAGGAAGACAAGGAGGAGCAGGACCGGCGCCAGGGCCCAGACGCCGCTCCCCCGGCGCCGGAAGGAGCGGCGGATGATGCGCCACTTCCAGGCCAGCACGACGAGCAGCGTGAAGCCGCCCAGGCTGTGCAGCCAGAAGACCCAGCGCCCCTCGGGCGCGCCGACGAGGAACGAGCCGAGGCCCGACGCCCCCTCGAGCAGGAGGAGGGCGAAGATGGTGAGGTTGGTTGCGCGCGCGCTCATGAGGTCCCGCCGGCGCTCTCGGCGAGGATACGTCCCGGTCCGCCGCGCCGGATTGACCGGCGCGGCCGGCGCCGCTCAGTACCACTTCGCCTTGTCGACCACGTTCACGAACTCGCGCCCGTCGATCAGGCGGCGGGCGTTCTCCAGGATGATCTCGAAGCGGCGCTCGGGGATGTTCTCCGCGTCGGCGACGGCGACGTGGGGCGTGATCAGCACGTTCTCCATGCGCCACAGCGGGTGCCCGGCCGGCAGCGGCTCCGTCTCGAACACGTCCAGCCCGGCCCCCGCGATCTCCCCCGCCTCCAGCGCGGCCACGAGGTCGTCGAGCCGGGTGGTCATCCCCCGCCCGATGTTGATGAAGTAGGCGGATCGCTTCATCGCCCGGAAGCGGCGCGCGTTCCACATTCCCTCGGTCTCCGGCGTGTGCGGCACGGTCGTGACGACGAAGTCCGCCTCCGGCAGGCGCTCGTCGAGTTCGGCGGGCGGCGCGATCTCGGCGGGGGCGTCCCGCTCGGGACGCGGATCGACGCCGACGACCCGCGACCCGAAGGCGGCGCAGAGCCGCGCCGTCTCCGCCCCGATCCCGCCCACGCCCACGATCAGCACGGTCGACGCCGCCAGGTCGACGTAGCCGCGCTTGCGCGCCGCCGGATCCCAGCGGCCCCGCGCCTGCGCCGCGCTCCAGTAGGGCAGCCCGCGCGAGAGGGCCAGGATGAACATCATGATGTGATGGGCGATGTGATCGGAGTAGATGCCGCGCGGGTTGGAGACCGTGACCGGGTGGTCGGCGAGCGCCGGGTAGTAGTAGCCGGGCGGCGGTCCCGCGTACGGGTTTTGCAGCAGGCGCAGCCGCTCGACCGTGGGCAGCACGTCGGGCGGGACGCCGCCGTAGGCCGCGTCGGCGTCGATCAACTCGCGGGCGGCAGCCGCGTCATCCTCCGCGATCACGACGTCGAGTTCCGGCAGCGCCTCCCGCAGGCGCCCCGCCCAGGCGCGCATGTCGTCGTCGATGGGCGGCAGCATCACGTACTTCGGCATGGCGCCTCCGCGGCCGGCGGGACCGCTGCGCGTATCCTAGACCGGCGCCCGCGCCGCGCCGGGCGCCGCCATCGGCGCCAGCGAAGCCGGGACGGTTGACATTCCGACGCGCTCCCGATAAATTGGATTCATAGACCGCATATCGCGTGTACTTGGACCGAACTGACGCCCCCGGCGGACCCCGGTGAGCCCGTGAAAGAACGTGAAAGATCGTGCAAGATTGGGAAAGCTCGTGCCGGTTTCGTGCTCCCCGATGCTTCCCAATGCACGCCAATGCAAGCCCGTGACCGCCGGTGATCCAGCGTGACCGCCCAAGATCCCCAATGAACATGGGGGTTTTCTCCCCGCAGCCTCGCGGTAGGGCGTCCGGGAGGCCCGGAGAAAAAAAAGATCTTGCATCCAGGGGGCCAGGAGCCCCCTTTCGGCGCCCCGGCGCCGGTGTGAGCAGGCCCTAGACTGACACCCGCGCCGCGACGATGAGCGCGGCCGGCAGGTGAGGAGCGGACGCGATGGTACTGCGAATCGGCACGCTGGGCGCGGCCTGGATCACTCCCAGCGCCCTCATCGAGCCGGCGGCGGGGCGGGACGACGTCGAGGTTCGCTGCATCGCCGCGCGCGATCGGGGCCGGGCGGAGGCGTTCGCCAAGGAGCACGGCATCCCCACCGTGCACGACGGCTACGCGGACGTGGTCGAGGACCCCGAGATCGACGCGGTCTACAACGCGCTGCAGATCAGCGGGCACAAGGAGTGGACGATCCGCGCCCTGGAGGCCGGCAAGCACGTGCTCTGCGAGAAGCCCTTCGCGATGAACGAGGCGGAGGCCCGCGAGATGGCCGACGCCGCCCGCCGCAGCGGCCGCGTCTGCATCGAGGCGTTCCACTACTACTACCACCCGGTCGGCCGGCGCATGCGCGAGATCGTGCAGAGCGGCCAACTCGGCGCGATCCGCTCCGCCAGCGCGACCTTCTGCACCGGCATCGAGGACACCCCCAGCTCGATCCGCCACCAGATCGAGCTCGGCGGCGGCGCGACGATGGACCTGGGCTGCTACCCGCTGCACTTCCTGCGCCACATCTTCGGGGCCGAGCCCGAAGTGCTCTCGGCCCGTGCGGAGACGCTGCGCGGGCAGATCGACATCAGCATGGAGGCCGACCTGCGCTTCCCCGGCGGCGTGCCGGCCCACATCAGCACCGGCATGATCCCCGGCACGTGGTTCACGTCCTGGGTCCACGTGGTCGGCGACGAGGGCACGCTGCTGGTCGACCAACCGCTCGTGCCCCAGAACGGCAATCGCATCGAGATCGCGACGGCCGCCGGCACGACCGTCGAGACGCTCGAACGCACGCCCACCTTCGTCTTCCAGCTCGAGGCCTTCGTGCGCGCCATCGCCGGCGGCGCGCCGATGCCTACCGACGCCGACGACGGTGTGATCAGCATGCGCGTCATCGACGCCGTCTACCGCGCCGCGGGGCTGTCGCCGCGGGGCGAAGTCTGACACGATCCGCGGCGCGGGCCGGGCGCTCCCCGGCCGCATCGCCAGCAGCGACGGGACACCCCATGGCCGTACTCCACAACACCCTCCGCGACCTCCTCGACGCCGGCAAGCCCACGATGGGCACGCACTTCCTGTCGCACGACCCCGACATCCCCGAGTTCATCGGCGACACCGGCCTGTTCGACTACGCGGAGTTCGTCGCCGAGTACGCCACCTTCGACATGCCGCTGCTCTTCCACCTCGCCCGCGCGGCGCAGTGCGGCAACCTGCCGCTGATGATCAAGCTCGACCAGGCCAACGAGACCTTCTGGGCCCAGATGGCGCTCGGCGCGGGCTTCAAGGCCGTCCTCTTCACCGACATCCGCACGCCGGAGGACGTCGAGCGGGTGCACCGGGCCGTCCGGCCCGACACGCCCGAGCAGGGCGGCCTGATGGGCGTCAAGCTGCGCCGTCCCGCCCTCGGCGGCTACGAGCTGCAGGGCTACGCGGCGGACCTGGACTCGGTCGTGACCGTGATCATGATCGAGAAGAAGGTCGCCGTGGAGAACATCGACGCGATCCTGACCGTCGCCCGCGAACGCCGCATCGACATGACGCAGTGGGGCCCCACCGACTTCCGCTTCTCCTACGGGCCGGCGGCCGAGATGGACGCCGACGACGTCCGCGCGGCCGAGGAGCTCGTGATCCGCAAGTCGCTGGAGTACGGCGTCGCCCCGCGGATCGAGATCGGGGCCGTCGAGCAGGCGCAGCGCTACATCGACCTCGGCGTGCGGCACTTCTGCATCGGTTGGGACCGCGCCCTCATGCAGGCCCACTTCCGCGCCCTCGGCGAGGGCCTGCGGCCCCTCCTCGACGACCTCTGATCTGAGTGGTCCCGCCGGCCCGCCTCAGTCGAGCGGCGTCGTCACGGGGCGCGTCATGTCGCCGAAGGTCGGCAGCCACGACGAGTGCTTGCCCGGTCCCCCCGCCACGATGATGTGGATCGACTCGGGCGCGTCCGCGATCGGCAGCGGCTGTTCCGCGTCGATCGCCTGCCGGCGCAGCGAGACCAGCTCGCGGAACTCTGGCGAGAGGCGGTCGCTGGGATAGCGCGCCTCGGCGTGGAGGTAGGCCTGCACCTGCTCCCGCGTCCAGCCCTCGGCCGCGACCGTGGCGGCGTGCTCGGGCCCGAAGGCCAGCAGCGGCTCGCCGCCCAGCCAGAGGTTGTTGCTGCCCGCCTGCCCCATCGCCCCCGCGACCGTCCGCAGCACCCCGTCGGCCGTGTTCGACGCGTGGTCCTGGATATTGTGGGGCGCCTCTGCCGCGAAGACGGTCACGGCGCTGTCGCCGGGGCGCAGGCCCCGCGTCGTGTGGAACGGCGGCCAGGGGCTGGCGTCCTCGCGCTCCGTGGCGCAGAAGGCCAGCTTGGCGGGCGTGCCCTGCGTCGCTCGATCGCCGCTGCCCGGGGTCGCGCCCGCGACGTTCAGCAGCACCAGCCGCACGGCCCGTCCGATCGCCACGTTGGCCGGATAGGCCGGCCCGAAGCAGCCCGCGCCGCCGTGCACCCCGGCCGACCGCGCCGCCGGCCCGCTGACCAGCACGAACGCCCCGCAGGGATGGGTCGTCGCGTTCACGCCGGGCAGGTTGAAGGCGGGGTCGGCCAGCCCGGCGATGGCCGCCACGACGATCGGCAACTGCGCCGGCCGGCAGCCCGCCATCACCGCGTTGACCGCGATCGCGTGCACCGTCGCTTCGCCCTGGCGCGGCGCCAGCACCCCCACGACCGACAGCGGGTCCCGCGAGACGCCGGCCAGCATCGCCTCTACCCGCCCCTCCGTCGGCGGGATCAGCGGCAGCCCGTCCGACCAGCCGCGCCGCTGCGCCTCCAGCGAGAACGCCGCGACGTCCTCGGGCAGGTCGAACTGCCCGGCGAGGCGGCCCCGCTGCGCCGGCGGCGTCACGCGCCGGCCACCAGCGCGCGGTGCAGCGCGTCGACCGTGGCCGCCGCCTTGGCCTGCATGGCCACCGGCTTCAGCCCGCCCAGGGGATGCGGCACGATGACCCGCGGCAGCCCCGCCAGGCCGCGCTGCTCCGCCTCCAGCTGCAGGAGCCCGGCGAACTCATCGGTGCCCACGGTCACCGTGGGGATGCCCTGCTTCTCGAACATGATCGCGGCGTGGACACTCCACGTCGTGCAGGAGCCTCAATCGCTCGAGCCGACCAGGACGAAGTCGGCGTGCTCGCGCAGGTGCTCGAACGTCCGCCGCGAGGGCGGCCCCGACACCGGCTTGCTGCCCACGGCGAGCTCGCCCAGCGTCGCGCGTCCGCGCAGCTCCTCCACCATGGCCTCCATCAGCACGCGGGCGTTCGGCTTGCGGTTCTCGAGGATGCCCGGCCGCAGCCCTCCGAGCGACGCCGGACGCGGGGCCGCCTCCACTTCCACCACGCGGACGTGTCCGGCGGGATCGAAGACACGGACGGTGCTGGCCATGGGGGCCTCCTCTCGCGGCCGGGCAGGGCCCGTCGGGCGTAGTATGACACGCGCCGCGCGGGCCGCCGCCGGGCCATGGGAACAGCGTCGTGAGCAGCCAGACGCAGGCCTACATCTACGCCGGCTGTGTCGTCCTCCTCTGGTCGACGGTCGCGTCGGCGTTCAAGCTGTCGCTGCGCTACGTCGAGGCGCCGCACATGCTGCTCTACGCGACCATCGTGTCGGCGGCCGTGCTGTTCGTCGTCGCGGCCTGGCAGGGCAAGCTGGGGCAGGCCCTCGCCTGTTCGCCCCGGCAGTACGCGCGCTCGGCCGCGCTGGGCTTCCTCAACCCGTTCCTCTACTACCTGGTGCTGTTCGAGGCCTACGACCGCCTGCCCGCCCAGGAGGCGCAGCCGCTCAACTACACCTGGCCCGTCGTGGTGGTCCTCCTCTCCGCGCCGCTGCTCAAGCAGCCCATTGGCCGCGTCTCCCTGGCCGCGATCGCCGTGAGCTTCTTCGGCGTGCTGGTGATCTCCACCCACGGCGACCTGCTGGCCTTCCGCTTCAGCGACCCGTTCGGCACGGCGCTGGCCGTCGGCAGCGCGTTCATCTGGGCCACGTTCTGGCTGACGAACGTCCGCGACGACCGCGACGAGGTCGTCAAGCTGCTCCTGAACTTCGCCTTCGGGCTGGTGTTCGTCACCGTGGCGGCGCTCGCCCTGGAGGGGCCGCCGCCGCTGGACCTGCGCGGCATCGCGGGGTCGGCGTACGCGGGCGCGTTCGAGATGGGCGTGACCTTCGTGCTCTGGCTGCGGGCGCTGTCGCTTTCCCGCACCACGGCCCAGGTCAGCAGCCTCGTCTATCTGGCGCCGTTCCTGTCGCTGGTGCTGATCAACGTCGTCGTGGGCGAGACCATCCTGGCGTCGACGGTGGTTGGGCTCGTGTTCATCGTCGGTGGCATCGTCCTGCGGCGCTTCGACCGCACCGCGCCGCGGCCGGCCCGGAGCAGCCGTCCGTCCTGAAGCGTCGGGCGCGGCGCCCGCCCGATCGCGTGGCGTTGCTACCGTGCAGCGGAGCGACTCTTCGAACCGGGCGGCGTTCCCCTCGCTCCCCTCGCCGCCCGGACATCGCCGGCGCGCCCGCAGGCGCGAGGCGCAGGCGAGCAGCGCATTTGGGGGCCGGCAGTGTCCAACGCCTGGCTGATCCTGGCCTTCGGCCTCTACTTCCTGAAGCTGATCGGAATCGCGATCGTGGGGGCGCGCCGGACCCGCGACATGTCCGACTACGTCCTGGCCGGCCGGCGGCTCGGCAGCTTCACCGCGGCCCTCAGCGCCGGCTCGTCGACCACCAGCGCCTGGACGATGCTCGCGCTGCCGGCGCTCGCGTTCAGCAGCGGCGTCGTGGAGGTGTGGGTGCCGGCGGCCGCCGCCGTCGGTATCTGGCTGAGTTGGACGGTGCTCGCCAAGCGGCTGCGCCGATACACGATCGAGGCCAACGACGTCCTCACGATCCCGGAGTTCTTCGAGGTCCGGTTCGGCGACACGACCGGCGTCCTCCGCACGCTGACATCGGTCATCACGATCTTCTTCGTCGTCTTCTACGTGAGCTCCGGACTGGTGGGGGGCTCGAAGCTGCTGGAGACCGTGTTTGGCATCGAAGCGACGGCGGGCGTGCTGCTCACGCTGCTCGCCATCGCCTCCTACACCGTGATCGGCGGGTTCCTGGCCGTCTCCAGGACGGACGTTTCCCAGGCGCTGCTCATGCTGTTGAGCCTCCTCGTCATCGTGATCGCGCTGACCGTCGCGACGGAGCGGCCGTTCTCGGGGATCGGCGGCACGTCGCCTGGGTTCCTCAGCCCGTTCACCGACGCCGCCGGGTCGCCGATCACGGTCACCTTCGCACTGTCGGCGGCCGGCTGGGCGTTCGGCGCCTTCGGGGCGCAGCGCATCCTGCAGCGCTTCATGGCGCTGGAGCGGGAAGACCTGGTACCACGCAGCCGCAACATCTCGACGCTCTGGATCTCGACGGTGTACGCGCTCGCGATCCTGGTCGGGCTGCTGGCCTACCCGGCGCTCGCCGAAGCCGGCGCCCTGGCGGACGTCGTCGACGCCGAGCGCGTCTACTTCGTCGTCTCCGAGATCTTCTTCCACCCGATCGTGACCGGCCTGCTCCTGACCGCGGTGATCGCGGCCGTGATGAGCACCGCCGACTCGCAGTTGCTGCTGGCGTCGGCCGTCGCCACCGACGACCTCCCGTTCCTCAAGCGGGTCGCCTACGGGCTCACGGCGAACCGGCGGGTCTGGCTGGGCCGGCTGCTGCTGCTGGTCATCGGGGGCATCTCGGCGGTGATCGCCGTGCTCCAGCCGGAATCGATCTTCGACCTGGTCGCGTACGCGTGGGGCGGGATGGGGGCGGCCTTCGGGCCGGTCACGATCCTGGCCCTCTTCTGGCGCCGGTTCAACTTCTGGGGCGCCGCGGCGTCCATCCTGGTCGGTACCGTGGTCGCGACGCTGTGGGAGTTCCTCGACGGCGGGCCGTCGGGGATGTGGGACATTCAGCCCGCCACGCCCGGCTTCCTCATCGCCCTGGCGACGGCCGTCGTCGTCACCCTGCTCACGCCGAAGCCGTCGAGCGAGGTCGTCCGCCTGTTCGACCGCGTCAACGGCACGGCCGACGGCGGGCGCGTCCGCCGCTAGCCCCGGCGCGGGGAGCCGCGCGCGGGCGGCGTAGCACACGGCCCGCTCAGACGAGGAACGAAGCTCGTGGGATCATTCGCGACCGGGCGCGTTGGCGCCCGGGGCGGGAACCAGGTGCAGCGAACTTCGGGCTGCTAGCCGCCGCCGTCACAGACGGGGCAGAGCTTCTGCACCGGCTTGACGTTCATGAGCGCGCCGGGGCAGGTCGCGTTGTGGATCTTCCCAATAAGGCCGCGGATCAGATCAACCATCGTGGACTCCTTCCGAGCCAAGCTTGGTCAACCCATTTTGAGACTCGCGGCGGCAGATTGCAACTCAGTATCGCCCGCCGGCCGCGATCCTGGCCCGCAGGGTCTTGTTTCGGGCGCCTACGCGGATGCCCAGCATCGGCTGCCGCACGACGCGGCCGGGCGCGCCGGCGCCCGACGGCGTGGCTCGGATGCAGCGAGTCCTGGGGCCGCCCGCCTGCCCGGCGCTCGCCGGAGTCGGCGTCCTACCGGACGTCGGCGGCACGGCGAGTGCGCGCTTCGGTGGCTCCGAGGCCTTCGTCCACGCGCTATGGAGTGATCTTCTTCAGCATCTCCTGGAGCTTGCCGATGAGGCCGCGAACCATATCAACCATCGTGGACTCCTTCCGAGCCGGGCTGGGTCGCCCCATTCTGAGCGGGTCGACCGCAGATTGCAACTCCCGATCGCCGGTGGCCCGTTATCGCGTCGCGCGGGGCCCTGTGTTGGGCGCCTGCGCGGACGCCGCTAGTCGATGACGATCTCGTCGACTTGGTACCCGCGCAGGTGCTCCCAATCCCACTCCACCCCCAGCCCCGGGCCTTGGGGCACATCCACGCATCCCTCCGAGTCGACGGCGTCGAGCAGGTCGGCGTAACCGCTCAGATTGGGACGGACGAAGCCGTAAACCTTCGGATGCACCAGCGTGAGCTCGTAGAAGTTCGAGTTGCGCATGGCCGCCATGCAGTGGCGATGGGCCGGCCCGGCCGCGTGCATCTCCACGTCCGCGCCCAGGCCCTCGGCCGCGTGGGCGATCTTCATGACGCCCGTGATGCCGCCGTCCAGGTCCGGATCGGCGCGCCAGAAGTCGGTCGCGTCGGCGATGGCCATGTCCGTGTGGGCCTCCACCAGGTGCAGGTGCTCGCCCTGCAGCAGGGGCGTCCGCAGGGCCGCGCGCAGCCGGCGATGCGCGGCGAAGGAGACGCCCCCGTCCTTGAGCGGGTCCTCGTACCAGAAGTAGCCCGCATCATCGAGCGCGCGGCCCACCCGCAGCGCGTCGCCGTACGTGTCGTAGGCGCAGCACGGGTCCAGCATCAGCGCCATCGAATCGCCCACCCGATCGCGGACGGCCCGCACCGTCTCGATCTCACGCTCGATCACGGGGTCGCCCCAGGAGTGGATCTTGAAGGCGCGGTAGCCCATCTCCCGGCACTGCTCCGCGAAGTCGGCGAATCCCTGGGGCGAACTGAGTCCGTGGGGCTGGCGGTCGGCGTGGAACGTGCTCGCGTACGCCGGCAACTTCGTGCGGTAGCCGCCCAGCAGGCGGTAGATGGGCGTCTGGTGCAGCTTGCCGGCCAAGTCCCAGAGCGCGATATCGATCGGCCCGATGCCGATCCGGTCGTGCTTGCGCAGGATGTACTTGGCCTGGCTGTAGAAGAGTTCGCGCTGCAGCGCGTCCTTCCCGATCAGGAACGGCGCGAACATCCGCATCTGCTCCAGAGCGCCGGGGGCCTGGCTCAGGTACTCGCCCGTGACGCCGGCGTCGGACTCGATGCGGATGCCCAGCATCGGCTGCTGCACGACGCTGCCGGGCTCGTAGAACAACCCCGCGGCGAAGCCCAGATCGACGGTCAGGTCCTGGCGCGGGTAGCGGTACACCGCGATGCGAATCTGCTTGATCGTCGGCGACGACCCCATGTTCTGCCTCCGGCTCGGTGTCGGGGGGTGTCGAGGCTAGGCGGCCGTTGGGTCGGGCGTCTACGCCCCGCGCTACGCGTTGAGGATGGCCCGCGCGACGTCCCGCGCTTCGTCGAGCGTGGCCACGAAGCGATCGTCGGGGACCTGGTCCAGCACATTCAGCGAGCGCAGCGTCGCGGCGGGCCGGCCCGTCAGGTCCATCACGATGCAGGCCGTGTCCTCGGCGGTGGCGACCTCGATCAACTGCTCGACGACCAGGGCGGCGCTGTCGTCCATGTAGACGGTGTCCGAGAAGTCGAGGATGACGACCTCGTGCTCCTGGATGTCGAGCCCGATCGTGTTGACGAGCTTGTTGGCGGAGGCGACGGAGAAGCTGCCGCGCAACGCCACCAGGCCGACCCGGGCGGAGAACTTGTCCGCCTCCGCCTCGCCATCGCGCGTGCCGAGGAAGGTTCGGTCGAGCAGGGGCGTGGAGACGACGGCATCGAGCTGCAGGCGCTCGAACTGGCGGGCGCTGGCCATGCCGGCGGCGATGAGCCCGATGCCGACGGCGGTCACGAGGTCCAGGAACACGGTCATCGCCAGCGTGATGAGCATGACGACGAGGTGCTCCCGCTGCACGCGATGGATGCGGGTCAGGAAGCGCCAGTCGATGATGTCCCAGCCGACCTTGAGCAGGATCCCGGCCAGCGCCGCGTGGGGAATGGACTCGACATACCGGCCGAGGCCCAGCACCAGCGCCAGCAGGATCGCCGCGCGGAGGACGCCCGAGACCGGCGTCCGGCCGCCGGCGCGCAGGTTGACGACCGTGCCCAGCGTGGCCCCCGCCCCGGGCAGCCCGCCGATGAAGCCGGCCGCCATGTTGCCGATGCCCTGCCCCACGAGCTCCCGGTTGGGGTTGTGGCGGGTGCGCGTCATGGAGTCGGCGATGAGGGAGGTGAGCAGGCTGTCGATGGACCCCAGCAGGGCGATGATGATCGCCGGCTGCACGGCGTCGAGCAGGACGCCGCCGCCGAGGTCGGGCAGCCGCAGGTCGGGCAGGCCGGTCGGCACATCGCCGATGACGGGCGTGTCGGTCAGCACCAGCACGCCCAGCAGCGTCCCGGCGATCAGGGCGGCCAGCGTCGGCGGCAGGTACTTGCGCAGTTGCCGCGGCCATGTCAACCCCACGACGAGCGTGACCGTCGCGATGGCGACGGCGCCGAAGTTGATGTCGGGGATCAGGTCCGGCCACATGCCGACGGCGTCGAGCGGGCCGCCCGTCGTGACCGGCGCGCCCAGGAACGGCAGCGTCTGCAGCAGGATGATGATGATGCCGATGCCCGACATGAAGCCGGAGATCACGGAGTACGGCGTGTACACCGCCAGCCGGCCGATGCGCAGGACGCCGAGCAGAACCTGGATCAGGCCGGCCATGATGGCGATCGTGAAGACCTCGGTGAGGTCGTCGGCGTGGGTGGTGACGATGACGGCGATCGCCACCGACATGGGGCCCGTGGGCCCCGAGATCTGCGATTTCGTCCCGCCGAACACGGCCGCGAAGAAGCCGACCGCGATCGCCCCGTAGAGCCCCGCCACCGCTCCCAGTCCCGAGGCGACGCCGAAAGCCAGCGCCACCGGCAGCCCCACCACGGCCGCCGTGACGCCGCCGAAGATGTCGCCGCGGAAGGTCTGGAGGTTGTAGTTCATGCCGCGCGTCCCCCACCGAATCCGGGGCAGTCTAGGGCGTGCCGCCGCTATGGGCCGGGATCGTTCCGCCGCCGCGTCGCCGATCGGCGGCCGCCCCTCGTCGGCGGCGGCGACGGTGAACGCGAGGTCGTCCCGCTCTATAGTGGGGTCGCCGGCCCGCGTGCGGCGGCGGCCGTCCAATCCGGCCCGGCGACGCCCCCGCCCGCGATCAGGTGCAGGAGGCAGTTCTGAGCGCGCCGGCCTCCCCCAACCCCCGCTACGAGGCGGATGAACATCCGCCCCTGCTCGCCTCGGTGGGCTACGGCGCGCTGTTCAGCTTCATCGCCTCCGCCACGCTGCTGGTCACGCCGGTGATCGTGGCCAACGCCTCCGGCCGCGACGACTCCTACCTCATCTGGATGGTCTTCGCCTCCCTCATCGTCGTCGGCCTGTCCACCTTGCTCCAGGTCCGCCGGCTGGGCTTCGCCGGCGCCGGCGCGGTGCTGCCCATGTTCACGGCGGCGTTCTCCATCCCCTTCTGCATCACCGCGGTCGTCGATGGGGGGCCCGCCACCCTGGCGATGCTGGTCATCGTCTCGGCGGCCGCCCAGCTCGCGATCTCCCGCTGGCTGTTCATCCTGCGGCGCATCGTCACGCCCATCGTCGGCGGCACGGTGATGATGATCTTGTCCATCACCCTCGCCTCCGTCGTCTTCGCGCTGCTCGACGACGCCACCCAGGTCGAGCCGGAGGCCGCGTCGCTGGCCGCCCTGGCGACGATGGTCGTCGCCGCCGCGCTCACCCTGCGCGGCTCGGCCGTCTTGCGGCTCTGGGGGCCGGTGGCCGGCATCGTCGTGGGCTGCGGCGTGGCGGCGGCGCTCGGCATCTTCGACACGAAGCTGGTCGCCGCCGCTCCCTGGGTCGGCCTGCCCAGCGACCTGCCCGATCTCACGCCCGACTTCGGCATCTCCTTCTGGACGCTGGTGCCGTCGTTCCTCTTCCTCGGCGTGATCACCGCCATTCAGGCCAACGGCGCCGCCATCGCCATGCAGCGGGTCGCCTGGCGCGACAACCGGGCCGTCGACTTCCGCCAGGTGCAGGGCGCGCTGGCCGGCTCGGGCGCGAGCAATCTGCTGGCGGGCCTCGGGGGCGCGGTGCCCACGGCCATCAACCCGGGCATCGTCTCGTTCACGCAGATCACTGGCGTCGCGGCCCGGCGGGTCGGCTACACCATCGGCGTCATCTTCATCCTGCTCGCCTTCCTGCCCAAGTTCTCGGGGCTGCTCGCCAGCATCCCCGGGCCGGTCATGGCGGGCTACCTGATCATGGTCACCGGCGCGCTCTTCGTCGACGGCGCGCAGACCGTGATCCAGAACGAGCAGAACAAGCAGAAGATCGCCGTCGCCGGGGTCTGCTTCTGGATCGGCGCCGCCTTCCAGTTCGAGACGTTCGCCCTGCCCGACCTCGGCCCGGTCTGGGGCGCGCTGCTCGACAGCGGCATCACGACCGGCGGCCTGGCCGCCGTCGTCATGATTCTGTACCTCGAGTTCACGAATCCCCGGCGCATGCGCTTCAAGTCCCAACTGCACATCGACGCTTTGCCGGAGCTCAACGCCTTCATCGCCAAGTTCGCCGACCGCCGGGGCTGGGACAGCGCTATGAAGGACCGGCTCAGCGCGGTCGCGGAAGAGACGCTCCTCACGCTGGCCCCCCTCGATCTCGACGCACTCACCGCGGAGGAGGACGACGACGACGACGACCAGCGGCAGTTGATCGTCCTCGCCTCCAGCGAGGGCGCCGTGGCGGACCTGGAGTTCATCGGCGGCGGCGACGACGAGAACATGGAGGACCGCCTCCGCCAGCTCCAGCAGCACGATTCCGAGACGCCGGTCGAGCACGACATCTCGCTGCGCCTGCTGCGCAACTACGCCTCCTCCGTGCGGCACCAGCAGTACCACGACACCGACATCATCACCGTGCGCGTGGAGCCCCCCGGCGCGGGCTGAGCCGGCCCACTGCCCGACCTCACCCCCTGTCCCCCTCTCCATCCAGAAGGATGGAGAGGGGGAACGTGGAAGCGACCGCCGGGGACTCTCCTTCCGGTCCCCCCTCTCCATTGCAGAGCAATGGAGAGGGGGTTAGGGGGTGAGGTTCGGGCGCCCGCCCGCCCCGCCGCCCGCGCG
>JAPOXB010000087.1 GCA_026707335.1 Chloroflexota bacterium | reverse complement strand
ATCCGGGCGCTGGGCGTGCGGCGGGAGCCGGAGTTCATCATCGCCTCGCTGCAGGCCGTCGCGGCCTGGCGGGCGGGCGCCGGTCGGGATCTGCCCGCCCCGGGCGATGCCGGTCCCGCGCTCGACGTGACGGACGCCGTCGAGGCGGCGCTGCCCACGTCATCCTGACTTCACCGCGCACGTAACGGGGACAAGTGGACGGAACAAACGGCCGCCGGAGTGGATCGCGTTCGTATACTCCGGCCATGGCCTCCTCCAACCGGTCGCGGTTGCCCGTTCCGATCGAGGGCGTCCTGCGTGAGCGGGAACGCGAGCACGACGTTCCGGCGCTACTGCCGGCGCTGCGCTCCGACCTCGCCCCGCTGGTCCCAACGATGCGCCGCGCGGCGACGGTGATCGTGGCCGCCGCCGTGGCCGACTGGGCGGTCCGCGCCGGGACGCGCGCGGCGCTGGACGCCGGCGCGCGCGCCGTGTTGGGGCAGAGGTCGAACGGCACGCGCCAAAACGGGGCGGCGCACCGCAGCGAGACGGTCGTCCACGAGCGGGTGATCGTGCATCGGACGTCGTAGCGGGCCGCGGGCGTCGCGATCCCCTGCACTTCGGCGAGCGCCTAGACTCCCGCGACCCGGTCCATGCCGGGCGGAGGAGTCGCCGTGCCGCGCTGGCCCCGCAGGAGTTGGTACGCAGTCGGTTCTCGCGGCGTCCGGACGGCTGCCGTCGCGGCGCTGCTGGGCGCAGCCTGGGCCGCGGGCGGAGCGAGCGGAGCGACGCCGATCCCGACCGTCGCGGCGCTCACGCAGGCGCCGGCCGGCCTCGCCATCACGGAGGTTCTCGCCCACGCCGGCCGCGGCTCGCAGGAGGCCGCCTTCGAGTGGGTCGAGATCTACAACGCGGGCGCTGCCCCGGTCGACTTGACCGGCTGGCGGCTCGCCGACAACCGCGCCGAGGATCCCATCCCGCCGACGACGCTGGACACCGGCGCGTACCTGATCGTCGGCGGTGGGGTGGCGTTGGCGGCGGAGCTTCCGGCGGGCGTGACGCTGGTCGTCGTGGAGGACGGGCGGATCGGCAACGGGCTGGCCAACGGCGGCGACCGCGTGGTGCTCATCGACCCGGCCGGCGCGACCGCCGACGGGGTGTCGTGGGGCAGCGACCAGTCCATCACCACCCTTGCACCGCCGCCGCGCGGGCAGGCGCTGTCGCGTGGCGAGGGGGGCTGGGCGGCCGCGCCGCCGTCCCCGGGCGCGGCTCCCGCGGCGGCGCCTGCCAAGGCGACGCCGCAGGCGGAGTCCCCGGATCCCCCCGCCGAAGAGGCGCCCTCTCCGTCGCCACTGCGCATCACGGAGATCTTCGCCAGCGCGGGGCAGGGGTCGCGCGACGCCGCCTTCGAGTGGGTCGAGGTCCACAACGCGGGCACGGAGCCGATCGACCTGATTGGCTGGACGATCGCCGACAACGTCGCGATGGACGTGCTGCCGGCCGGCGTGGTCGCGCCGGGCGAATACCTGACGATCGGCGGCTCCGCCGAGGCGGCCGACGGCGCGGTAGACGTCGCGCTGGAGGACGGGCGGATCGGCAACGGCCTCGCCAACGGCGGCGACGTCGTGACGCTGCGCGACCCGCAGGGACGGCTCGCCGACGAGGTCGCCTACGGGGAGGGATCGGTCCCGCTGCCGGAGGTGGGCCGCTCGATCGCACTACGGGGCGCCGGCTGGGTGCTCAACGCCGCGCCATCGCCCGGCAGCGGCGCAGTGACGCCGCCAGCGCCGCCCTCCGAGGAGGCCTCGCAGCCGTCCCAAGAGTCGGCCGAGGACGAGCCGACGGCCCCGGCAGAGCAGCAGGCCCCACCGGGCCCGCCACCGCCGCTGCGCATCACGGAGATCTTCGCCAGCGCCGGCGAGGGGTCGCGCGACGCCGCCTTCGAGTGGGTCGAGGTCCACAACGCGGGATCCGAGCCGATCGACCTGACCGGATGGACGATCGCCGACAACGTCGCGGTGGACGTGCTGCAGGGCGGCGTGGTCGCGCCGGGCGCGTACGCGACGATCGGCGGCTCTGCGGAGGCGGCCGGCGGCGCGGCGGACGTCGCGCTTGAGGACGGCCGGATCGGCAACGGCCTCGCCAACGGCGGCGACGTGGTGACGCTGCGCGACCCGTGGGGGCGGTTCGTCGACGAGGTCGCGTACGGAACGGCGTCGGTCCCGCTGCCGGAGGTCGGCCGGTCGATCGCGCTGGGCGAAGCGGGCTGGGTGATCAACGCCGCGCCGTCGCCCGGCAGCGGCGAAGTAACGCCGCCGCCGGCCGAGGAGCCCCCGGCAGCTCCGGAAGCACCGGCTGACGAAGGGGCCGCGGCTGCGGATGATGCCGACACCGCCGATGACGACACGGCGGCGGTTGACGACACCACGCCCGACGACGAGGCCACGCGGCCCGATGGCGAGCGCGCCCCCGCGGGGCCGCTGCCCCAGCTGCGCATCACGGAGATCTTCGCCAGCGCCGGCCAGGGATCGCGCGACGCCGCCTTCGAGTGGGTGGAGGTCCACAACTACGGCGAGGAGCCGATCGATCTCGTCGGCTGGACGATCGCCGATGCGACCGCGGAGGATCGGCTGACGGGCGGCGTCGTCGCGCCGGGCGCGTATGTGACGATCGGGGGCTCTCCGGAGGCGGCCGATGGGGCGGTCGACGTCGTGCTGGAGGACGGCCGCATCGGGAACGGCCTCGCCAACGGCGGCGATAGCGTGGTCCTGCTCGACCCGCAGGGGCGCATCGTCGGTGGCGTCGCCTACGGGACGGCGTCGGTGCCGCTGCCGGAGGAGGGCCGCTCCATCGCCCTGACCGACGAGGGCTGGGTCGTGAACGCCGTGCCCTCGCCGGGCAATGGCGACGTGACGCCACTGCTCGAATCGCTGGAGGAGGACGAGGAGTCGCCGGGCGGAGTGGCGGACAACGACGGCGAGGCGCAGGATGAAGGCGGCATTCCGGCGTTGCTGCTGGTCGTCGTGGCGGTGGCCGTGCCGCTGGCGGCCCTGACCGGGCGCATGGCGCTGCGACGGCTGCGGCGACCCCATGGGGGAGGAAGGCGACGACGATGACCGAGTCAAGCGAGCAGATGGGCGTCTTCGACGTGATCTACAACTGCCGCGCGATGCGCCGGCTCGACACCCGCGAGGTGCCGGAGGAGCTGCTGCGCAAGCTGGTCGATGCGGGCAACCAGGCCCCCACCGGCTCGAACCAGCAGGGCGTGCGCTGGATCATCGTGCGCGACGCGGCGGTGAAGCGGGAGCTCGCCGACTGCAACCGCCGCGGCGTCGAGGCGTACATCGGGCCGCGGCTGGAGAATCTCGAAGAGCTGCCGCATCAGTCGCCGGCCAAGCGGCGCCGCATGCTCGACGCGGTGCTGTGGCAGATGGAGCACATGCACGAGCTGCCGGCGCTGATCGTGGCCTGCCACGACTTCGGCGAGCCGCCGACGCCCGAGCAGCACGCGGCCGGCAACGTCGCGGTCTGGCCCGCCGTGCAGAACGTGCTGCTGGCGGCGCGGGCGCTGGGGCTGGGCGCGGCCCCGACCACGCTGGGGCTGATCGACCGCGGGGCCGCCGCCGCGGCGCTGCGCCTGCCCGAGACGATGGCGCCCTACTGCCTGATCCCGGTCGGCTATCCGCTGGGGCGCTTCGGCCCCGTCACGCGCAAGCCGCTCGACGAGGTGCTGCGCTTCGATCGCTGGTCGGATTAGATCGGCGGTCGGACGCATGAGCGGCGGCGATCCCGGCGCGGGCCTGCGGCTGAAGGTCATGCTCGCCCGGGCGGGAGTGGCCTCGCGGCGGGGGTCGGCGGCGATCATCGAAACGGGCCGGGTGTCGGTGAACGGGGTCGTCGTGACGGACGAGGCCGCCTGGGTGGACCCCGCCCGCGACCACGTCACCCTGGACGGCGCGCCACTGCCCGCCGCCGAAGGGCGCCGCTACTTCGTCCTACACAAGCCGGCCGGCGTGCTGTCGGCCGCCTCCGACGATCGGGGGCGTCGCACCGTGACCGACTTCCTGCCGCCCGATGCCGGGCGCTGCGTGCCGGTCGGGCGGCTCGATCTGGACAGTGAGGGCTTGCTGCTGCTCACGAATGACGGACCCCTGGTCGACGGGCTGCTGCATCCCCGCGCGGGCCTGCAGCGGGAGTACCTGGTGGAGGTGGCCGGGCGGCCCAGCGACGCCGCGCTGCAGCGGCTCTACGACGGCGTGGAGCTGGAGGACGGCCTCGCGCGGGGCAAGCCGAAGCGGTCGAAGCGGCCCGGCCGTCCGGCCGCGGGGGACGAGCCGGCGACCAGTTGGGTCACGCTGATCATGACCGAGGGCCGCAAGCGGGAGGTGCGGCGCATGTGCGAGGCGGTGGGGCATCCGGTGCGGCGGCTGATCCGCGTGCGCTTCGGGCCCATCCGGCTGCGCGACCTCGCGCCGGGCGCGATCCGCCCCCTGACGCCGCACGAGGTCCGGCGGCTGCGCCGGGACGCCCGGCCCGCCCGCGACGGCTGACGCGCGTGCCCGAGCGGCCCCAGACGGCGCCCGATGCCATACTGGGAGCGATGGCGAACGAGATCGGCGCCGGCGCCCGGCTGCGCGTAGTCGCGATCGATGGGCCGGTGGCGTCCGGCAAGACGGTGATCGGCAAGGCCGTGGCCGAGCGGCTGGACTGGCCCATGCTGGACACCGGGATCATGTATCGGGCGCTGACCTGGGCGGCCATCGAGCGCGGCCTCCTGCCGGACCCGACGGCAGCCGATCCCGCGGCGCTCGTGCGGCTCGCGGAGGCGGTCGACCTGAGCGTGGGGCATCCGCCCGCGGGCAGTCCGGAGACGGCGTCGATCGCGGTGGACGGGGCCGACGCGACGCCGCATCTGCGCAGCAAGGCGGTGGAGGCCGCCGTCTCGGTCGTGGCGAGCGTGCCGGGCGTGCGCGAGCGGATGGTCGAGCAACAGCAGGAGATGGCGCGCGAGGGCGAGATGGTGATGGTGGGCCGCGACATCGGCACCGTGGTGGCGCAGGAGGCGCTGGTGAAGATCTACCTGCACGCCTCGGACGCCGTGCGCGCCCGGCGCCGGGCCGAGCAGATGCGCGCCTCGGGCCGGCGCGTGACGGACGACGAGGTGCTCAACGATCTACGCAATCGCGACGCGATCGATCAGGGCCGCGCGACGGCCCCGTTGCGACGCGCCGTCGGCGCGGAGGACGTGAACACCAGCGGCGACGACCTGGAGACCGCCATCGAACGGGTACTGGCCATCGTGCGGCGCGCGCTCTGCGAGTCGGCGGCCCCAGACGGGCGCTCCGCGTGAGCCGGGGGACCGTCGGGCGGGCGCGGGCGGCGCTGTCGCTGCGGGTGCGACACGCCACCACGTGGCTGTTCTTCGAGGAGTCTGCGGCCTTACGCCGGGTCGGGCTCGCCGGGATGCCCAACGGCTCGCGGGTTTGGTACCTGTTCACCTGCGGCATCGCCATCCTGTTCTTCCGCATCTGGACGAAGTGGGAGCGGGTCGGGCTGGAGAACCTGCCCAAGTCGGGCGGCGTGATCATGGTCTCGAACCACCTCTCGTCGGCCGACCCGCCCATGCTGGCATCGGCGATGTACCCCCGCTGGCCGAAGTTCATGGCCAAGATCGAGCTCCTCCAGAAGGGCTTCATCGGCTACCTGTTCGCGATGTGCGGCGTCTTCCCCGTGCGCCGCTTCGAGGCCGATCTGGGCGCGCTGCGCGAGGCGCAACGCCTGCTCGCGCGCGGCGAGATCGTCGGTGTGCTGCCCGAGGGGCATCGCTCCGACACGGGAGCGATGATGGAGGCCTACCCGGGCGCGGCGCTGATCGCCCTGCGCAGCGGCGCGCCGGTGCTGCCCGTCGCGATCACGGGCAGCCAGGAACTGCGCAAGGGCTGGGGGGTGTTCTTCCAGCGCCCACGCATGCGCGTCGTCTTCGGCGAGCCGTTCCGGCTCAGGCACGAGGGCGCCACAAACCGGGACGTGGTGGAAGCCGCGCACACGCGCATCATGCGCGAGATCGCCGGGCGGCTACCGGCCGCGTACCGAGGCGTCTACCGGGAGCGCTTCCCCGATTTGCCCGACGAGGCGCTGCTTCACGTCCCCGTCGCCGGGGCCGAGGCCCCGCCGTGACCCCGCGCGCCGAACCCGCGCCCGGGCAGCCCATCGCGTCGGTCGATGCGGGCAGCCTGGCGGACGAGGCCGGGCTGCGCCCCGGCGACCGCGTCGTCGCGGTGAACGGGGTCGCCCCGCGCGACGCGATCGACTTCCGCTTCCGCACGACCGAGGACTTCGTCGCGCTGGACGTGATCCACGACGGCGCGCCCGGCGTCGTGGAGTTCGAGAAGCCCACCGACGAGACGCTGGGCATCGAGTTCACCGGCGAGGCCTTCGGCGGGACGTCGCTGTGCAACAACAAGTGCTTCTTCTGCTTCCTCAAGGGATTGCCCAAGGGGCTGCGGCGGCCGCTCTACGTCAAGGACGACGACTACCGGCTGTCCTTCCTGCACGGCAATTTCGTCACGCTGACCAACCTGGAGGAGGATGCCTGGGAGCGGCTGGCCGAGCAGCGGCTGAGTCCGCTCAACGTCTCCGTGCACGCGACCGACCCGGCGCTGCGGCGCGAATTGCTCGGCAACCCGCGCGCGCCGGACGTGCGCGAGCAGTTGCGGCGGCTGGCCAGCATTGGGATCGACGTGCAGACGCAGATCGTGGTCTGCCCCGGGGTCAATGACGGCGGGGCGCTCGACGAGACGATCGGCGAGTTGCTAACCCACGACAACGTATTGACCATCGGCGCGGTGCCGGTGGGCAACAGCATCGACGGCGAGGCCCGCATCGACCATCCGGGCATGCGCGCACACACGCCGCAGGAAGCGCGGCGCGTCGTGCGGCTGGTCGGGCGCTGGCAGCGGCGTGCCCGCGAGGAATGCGGTCGATCGCGGGTCTTCGCCTCGGACGAGTTCTACCTGCGCGCCGGGGCGCGCATCCCGTCGGCGGCGCGCTACGACGGCTTCCCGCAGTGGGAGAACGGCGTCGGCATGACGCGCTCGCTGCTCGACGATTGGTCGCGGACGCGGCGCCGCATCCGGGCGGGACGGGTGGGCCCGGCCCGGCACGGGCGGGCGCTGCTGGCCTGCGGGACGCTGATCGCGCCCACGCTGCGGCGGCTGGCGGCCGAGGCGGGGGCGCTGCTGGGCGTCGAGCTGCAGGTCGTGGCGACCCCCAACCGGCTGTTCGGCGGCCGGGTGAACGTCTCGGGGCTGATCCCGGGGGCCGACTTCGCCGCCGCCCTGACGGCAGACGCAATGGACGGCGACACGCCCGTCTTCCTGCCCCGCTCCAGCCTCGACTACTACGGCCGCCGCTTCCTGGACGACATGACGGCCGATGACCTGGAGATCGCACTGCGCAGGCCGCTGGCCTTTGTCTATACGGTCGGAGAGGTCGTAGAGTGGCTCACCGCCGCGGAGTGGTCCGCTCCCGCGCCGGGCCGAGCGCCGCGCAGCAACGGGCGCAGTTGGGCACCGGAGCCGCTCTCCTCGGGAGCGATGGCGGCGGCGCACGGCTGACCCCGGGCGCGGACGGCGGGCCAATCCGAGTCGGGCATCCTGGCGGGGTGACCGAAGGGCGTACGGCCATGTGCGGCATCATCGGCTATGTGGGTAAGCAGGCGGCCGGCCCCATCGTGCTGGAGGGTCTGCAGCGGCTCAACTATCGCGGCTACGACAGCAGCGGCCTGGCCGTCCTCGACCACGACGGCGCGCTCGCCGTCATGAAACGCGCCGGCAAGCTGGCCGAGCTGGAAGCGTCGCTCACCACGCCGCCGGCGGGACGCACCGGAATCGGCCACACCCGCTGGGCGACGCACGGCGCCGTCTCCGACGGCAACGCCCACCCGCACCTCTCCAGCGACGGCGCGGCGATCGTCGTGCACAACGGCATCGTCGAGAACTACCGGGCGCTGCGCGAACGGCTGGCGGCGGCGGGCGTCGAGTGCCGCTCGGAGACCGACAGTGAGGTCATCCCGCAGTTGATCGGGCTGTACCTGCGCGAGGGGCACGACTTCGACGAGGCCTTCCGCCGCGTGCTGGGCGAGATCGAAGGGGGCAACGCCGTCGTCGCGATGGAGCGCCGCCGGCCCGAGCGGCTCTACGCGGCGCGGCTGGGCAACGCGGGCGGCATCGTGCTGGGCGTCGGCGGGGACGAGATGTTCGTCGCCAGCGACGTGCCCGCCCTGCTGCCGCACACGACGCTGGTGCAGCCGCTGGCCAACGGGCAGTGGGCGCGGATCGGCGCCGCCGAGACGACGATCCGGGATCTCGACGGCGCCGAGGTCGCGCTTGCGCCGCAACGCGTCTCCATGGACCCGGTCGCCGTGGCCAAGGGGCCCTACACGCACTTCATGCAGAAGGAGATCATGGAGCAGCCGCGGGCGCTGTCCGACTGCATCCGCGGGCGGGCGCACGTCAACCCGGCCGGAGTCTCGCTGGAGGACGTGCGCCTGAGCGACGATCAACTGCGCTCGCTGCGCCGGGTGCTGATCGTCGGCATGGGCACGTCGATGCACGCCGGCATGGTCGGCCGCTACTACATGGAATCGCTGGCCGGCCTGCCGACCGACTGCGACAACGCCTCGGAGTTCCGCTACCGGGCGCCGCTGCTGGGGCCGGAGACGCTGGTCGTCGCGGTGACGCAGTCGGGCGAGACGGTCGACACGCTGGGCGCGATGGCGCAGGTACGCGACCACTGGGGCGCCCCGCGGGTCGCGATCACCAACGTCGAGGAGTCGGAGGCGACGCGGCTGGCGGCGGGCTCGGCGATCTACCTGCGCTGCGGCCCGGAGATCGGCGTCGCCTCGACCAAGACGTTCATGGCCTCAATGGCGGCGCTGTACGTGCTGGCCTGCCGCATCGGGGCGGCGCGCGGGCACCTGCGGGGGGCGACGCTGGAGCGCGCCATCGACGCGCTGCTGACCGCGCCGGGCATCGTCGATCGGACGCTGGCCCAGGCCGAGATCTGCCGCGAGGTCGGCCGCGTCTGCCAGGACGTCGAGCACATGCTCTACCTGGGCCGCGGCTTGCAGTACCCGCTCGCGATGGAAGGGGCGCTGAAGTGCAAGGAGATCTCCTACATCCACGCCGAGGGCTACCCGGCCGGGGAGATGAAGCACGGGCCGATCGCGCTGATCGACCGCAGCATGCCGGTGGTGGCGCTGGCGCCGCGTGACCCGCTCTACGACAAGATGTGGAGCAACATCCAGCAGGTGCAGGCGCGTGACGCGACGGTCATCGCCGTGGGAACCGAAGGCGACGCCGAGCTGGAGGCGGCCGCCGACGTGTTCATCCCCATCCCGGCCTGCGACCCCCTGATCGCGCCGTTCGCGACCGCGATCCCGGCGCAACTCATCGCCTACTACCTGGCGACCGCCCGCGGCGCCGACGTCGACCAGCCGCGGCACCTCGCCAAGACCGTCACCGTCGAATAACCGTTCGCGCCCGTACGGGTGACGCGTCATAGCGATCGGCCGCCGTTGGGCCCGGTGCGGATATACTCCGCACTCGTCCGGCAGCCGAAGGACGCGTGTCATGCCCAGCAGCGCCTCGCAGCCCACCCCCAGCGCGACTCCGCGAACCCGCCTCGCCTATCGCTTCGGCGACGGCGTGGCCGACGGCGACGCGTCGATGCGGGAGTTGCTGGGCGGCAAGGGCGCGGGCCTGCACGAGATGAGCCGGCTGGGCGTGCCCGTCCCGCCGGGCTTCACGATCCCGACCGCGGTCTGCAACGACTTCCATGGCGCGGGCGGCGCCTTCCCCGACGGCCTGCGCGACGAGGTCCGCGCCGGGCTGGCCTGGGTCGAGGAGCGGGTGGGGACGAGCTTCGGTGACGCGGAGAACCCGCTGCTGCTCTCGGTGCGCTCCGGCGCGCGGGTCTCGATGCCGGGGATGATGGACACGGTGCTCAACCTGGGCCTCAACGACCGCACCGCCGAAGGGCTGGCCCGCCGGTCGGGCGACCCGCGCTTCGCCTACGACTCCTACCGGCGCTTCGTCGCGATGTACAGCGACGTCGTGCTGGGCGTGAAGCGCGAGGGCGACCTGGCCGAGGACCCCTTCGAGGCGCTGCTGGAGGCGGCCAAGGCGGAGGAGGGGGTGGGATCGGACACGGAGTTGAGCGCTGCGGCGCTGCGCGGCCTCGTGGACGCCTACAAGGGCGTCGTGCGGGCGAAGCTCGGGCGGGACTTTCCCGACGACCCCTGGGAACAGCTGTGGAACGCGATCGGCGCCGTGTTCGACTCCTGGCACACGGAGCGCGCCACCGTCTACCGCGACCTCTACGGCTATCCGCACGACTGGGGCACGGCCTGCACCGTGCAGTCGATGGTGTTCGGCAACCTGGGCGACGACTGCGCGACGGGCGTCTGTTTCACGCGCGACCCGAAGAGCGGCGCACCCGGCATCTTCGGCGAGTACCTGGTAAACGCGCAGGGCGAGGACGTGGTCGCGGGGGTGCGCACGCCCCTGGCGATCGCCGAGGCCGCTCGCGTGCCCGGCGCGCCCGCCTCAATGGAGGCGGCGCAGCCCGACACCTACGCCGCGCTGCTCGCCGCCTGTGAGCGGCTCGAACGGCACTTCGGCGACATGCAGGACATCGAGTTCACGGTGCAGCAGGGGCGCCTCTGGATCCTGCAGACCCGCGCCGGCAAGCGCACCGGCCCGGCGATGGTGCGCGTCGCCACCGACCTGGTGGCGGAGGGCATGATCGACCGCGAGGAGGCGCTGCGCCGCATCGACCCCGAGCAGGTGTCGGAGCTGCTGCACCCGGTCTTCGCCGACGACGCGCCCCGCTCGGTCATCGCGACGGGGCTGGCGGCGTCGCCGGGGGCGGCCGTGGGGCAGGTCGTCTTCTCGGCCCAGGAGGCGACCGACTGGGCGGCGCGCGGCGCGCAGGTGATCCTGGTGCGGCTCGAGACCAGCCCCGAGGACATCCAGGGGATGCTGGCCGCGCAGGGCATCCTGACCGCCCGCGGCGGCATGACGTCGCACGCGGCCGTCGTCGCGCGGGGCTGGGGGACGCCCTGCGTCAGCGGCTGCGGCGCGCTCGCGCTCGACTACGGCGCGGGGCAGTTCCAGGTCGACGTGCCGGGGCAAGGCGTCGTGACGGTGAAGCGCGGCGACACGATCTCCATCGACGGCAGCACGGGCCGGGTGATGCTGGGCGCCGTGCCGCTGGAGGAGCCGGCGCTGCCGGACTCGTTGCAGTCGCTGCTCGACTGGGCCGACGACACGCGCCGCCTGCGCGTCCGCACCAACGCCGACACGCCCGAGGACGCGGCCAAGGCGCGCGACTTCGGGGCGGAGGGCATCGGCCTCTGCCGGACCGAGCACATGTTCTTCGGCCCCGACCGGCTGCTGGCCGTGCGCGAGATGATCCTGGCCGACGACCCGGCGGCGCGGCGCGCGGCGCTGGCCAAGATCCTGCCCATCCAGCGCCGCGACTTCGTGGGCATCTTCGGCGCGATGGACGGCTACCCGGTCACCATCCGGCTGCTCGACCCGCCGCTGCACGAGTTCCTGCCGCAGACCGAGGCGGAGCAGGAGCGGGTTGCCGCCGACCTGGGCGTCGGCCGGGACGCCGTGCGCCGCCGCGTCGAGGCGCTGGAGGAGTTCAACCCCATGCTCGGCCACCGGGGCGTGCGCCTGGCCGTGACCTACCCCGAGATCTACGAGGTCCAGACGCGCGCGATCCTCGAGGCGGCCTGCGAGGCCGCCGGCGACGGGGTGGTCGTGATCCCGGAGATCATGGTGCCCCTGGTCGCGACCGCCTCGGAACTGGCGACGACGCGGGAGCGGCTGGTCGCGGTCGCCGAGCAGGTCTTCGCCGAGCAGGGCCGGCGGCTCGACTACACGATCGGCACGATGATCGAGCTGCCGCGCGCCTGCGTGACCGCGGACGAGATCGCCGCCCACGCCGACTTCTTCTCCTTCGGCACCAACGACCTCACGCAGACCACCTTCGGGCTCTCTCGCGACGACGCGGGCCACTTCCTGCCGGCCTACCTGGAGGGGCGGGTGCTGGAGCGCGACCCCTTCGTGGAGTTGGACCGCGGCGGCGTGGGCGCGCTGGTGGAGATCGGGGTCGAGCGAGGGCGCCGCACGCGCCCCGACCTCAAGATCGGCATCTGCGGGGAGCACGGCGGCAACCCGGCCTCGGTGGCGTTCTGCCACGCGGCGGGCCTCGACTACGTCTCTTGCTCGCCCTACCGGGTGCTGGTCGCGCGGCTCGCGGCGGCGCAGGCGGCGCTCGCCTGAGCCCGTCGGGGCGCGTGCGGAACCCGGCCGCCGGGCAGGGCGTCTTGCGCGGCGAGGAGGGCGCGCAAGCCCGCCGCGGCATATGATGGGCCGAAGCTGGGGGCGCAGCCGCGCGTGTCGGTCCTCGGCCGGGGCTGCGCCCTGACGGGGTGCTGCCGTATCGCGCCGCTCGATTCCCTGGCCGCCCGCGGCCGGGTGGAGGGAGCCCCCGGGCAAGCATGACCAGTCGCGTCGGTTCGCTGCTCGTCGCCGGCTTCCTCGGCGCGATCGTCCTGATCGCGATCGTCGTGATCATGATCCTCACCGACCGCGGCGAGGTGCGCGACTCGGCCGTGATCGTCGCCTCGCTGCGCGACGACCAGGTCGTGCTGCTGGGCGACCCCACCGAGATCCGCGTCACCGTCACCGACGACGAGCCGATCACCCGCATCGCGCTGTTCGTCGACGGCGAGCCCATCGCGGCCGACGCGCAGCCCGTCCACGACCCCGCGCAGGGCACCTACAGCGCCTCGATCCCCTGGCTGCCGGAGCGGCTGGGCTTCGTGACGATCAGCGTGGCCGCGCAGGGCCTGAGCGGCGAGGAGAGCCTGATCGAGTTCCGCGTCGAGGTGACCGACGACGCCAGCCGGCTGGGCGGTGCCCTGACCGTCAACGCCACGCGCACGAGCGCCGGCGCCCCGGTCGTGAACGAGCCGCTGGAGCTGCAGGTGCGGGCCCGATCGCAGGAGGCGGCCGTGGTGCGGTTCCGGCTCATCGTCGAGGGGACGCTCGTCGCGGAGGCCGGCGCGGTCGAGTCGGAGCCCGGCGTCTACGACGGCCTGCTGGAGTGGACGCCGGCGCAGGCCGGTACCGTGACCGCCGACGTCTTCGCGCAGACCGCCGACGGGACCGAGGCGAGCGCGCAGATCCTGCTCGACGTGCTGGGCGCCGCGCCGCCCGAACCGGCGGCGACGCAGCAGCCGCAGGAAGCAGAGGCCGCCGATGAGCAGGCGGCCCCGGTCGACGAGGGGTTCCTGAGCATCCAGACGCCGGCCGACGGAGCCGGCTTCCGCTGGGCGGACGACTTGGAGGTGGAGGTCGTCGTGTTCGCCGACGGGGTGGGCCGGCTGGTCGGGATGACCCTGTTCGTCGATACCGTGCCGTTCGCCAACGTCGAGGGCCTGCAGGCGCTGGGGGACGGGACCTACAGCCTGACCATCCCCTGGCAGCCCAGCGGCGACGGCACGTTCATCCTGCAGGTCGTCGCGATCTCCGACACGAACCGCCGCTACGACGATCGGGTGACCGTGACGGTCGACCCGGACGAGGAGGAGGAAGGCGAGGAAGGCGAGGACGGCGAGGGCGAGGAGGACGGCACGGAGGACGAGGAGGAGCCGGCCGAAGACGAGGCCATGCCCGACCTGACGCCGACGGCGGTCGACGTGGGGACGGGGCAATCGGTCGTCGTGACGATCACCAACGCCGGCGAGGGCAACCTGGCCAACACGCCGATCCTGGTCAGCCTGACGCGCGCGTCCGACGGGCTGGTGCTCGACGAAGCGACCGTCGTGCTGACGCTCCCGGCGCACCGCAGCCAGGTGGTGGAACTCCCGATCTCGCTGACCGATGCGCTGGAGATCACTGTCGTGGTGGACCGCGACAACACGATCGAGGAGAGCGATGAGGGGAACAACACCATCAGCGCGACGTTCGCCCCGCCCTCGCGCCCCGACCTCGTGGCGCAGGCGCTGCAACTGCAATCCGACCGCACGGCCTTCGTGCGCGTCACGAACGTGGGCGGCAGCCCCGCCGAGCCGCCGATCGTGGTGCTGATCGTGCTCGACGGCTTCGTCGTCGACGAGCTCTCCTACGACGGGCCGGGGCCGCTCGCCCCGCAGGGCACGCTCGACCTGCAGAGCGCCGTCGTGATCGGCGAGGGGCAGTCGCTGTCGGCGATCGTCGATCCGGCCAACGGGATCGCGGAGAGCAACGACGGCAACAACGCGATCACGATCAGCATCGCCGAGTAACCCGCCGGCGTCAGTCCGTTACGCCAACCGAACGGCCGCCCCTGTCAAGCGCCCAACTTGACAGCTTGACTGCCTGTCTACACTGGGGCGCAAGAAGCGGGCCCACCCCCGGCTGCCGGGGACACGGCGCCGGCTTGGCACGCGCGAGGGGGAGTGCGGGTTGAGCGTCGTCGACGAGGTCAAGGCGCGGGTGGACGTCGCCGAGTTGGTGGGCGAGTCGGTCGCGCTGCGCAAGTCGGGCCGTACGTTCAAGGCGCTGTGCCCCTTCCACGCCGAGAAGACGCCCTCGTTCATCGTTGATCCCAGCCGCCAGACGTGGCGCTGTTTCGGCGCCTGCAGCGAGGGCGGCGACGTCTTCTCCTGGGTGATGAAGCGCCAGGGGGTGGAGTTCCGCGAGGCGCTGCGCATCCTGGCCGAGCGAACCGGGGTGCAGCTGGCCCCGATGGACGCGCAGGCCGAGGAGCGCCAGAAGCGGCTGGGGCGGCTGCGCAGCGTCAACGAGGCGGCGGCGCGCTTCTACCGCCGCAGCCTCGCCGACGCGGAGGCGGAGGAGGCGCGCGGCTACCTCGAACGGCGCGGCGTGCCCGACGAGGTGGCGGAGCAGTTCGGCCTGGGCTACGCCCCGGCCGCGCCCGACGCGCTGCGCGGCTACCTGTCGGCGCGGGGCTACAGCGCGGAGGAGATCGCGACCGCCGGCCTCAGCGTCGAGGGGGAGGGCCCCGCGCGCGACCGCTTCCGCGGCCGGCTGATCTTCCCCATCCGCGACCCGCAGGGCCGCTGCGTCGGATTCGGCGCGCGCGCCCTCGACGACTCGGATGTCAAGTACCTCAATACGCCGCAAACCCCGCTGTTCGACAAGAGCTCGCTGCTCTACGGCCTCGACCGGGCCCGCGACGACATCCGCCGCGCCGACCACGTGATCGTGGTCGAGGGCTACATGGATGTGATCGCCGCCCACCAGCACGAGCAGACGCACGTCGTCGCGTCGATGGGGACGGCGCTGACGGAGCGGCAGGTGGCGCTGATCAAGCCGCTGACGCGCAAGATCCTGCTCGCGCTCGACGCCGACGCGGCCGGCGCGGCGGCGACCGTGCGCGGCATCGACACGGCGCGCGAGGCGGTGGGCACGGAGCCGCGGCCGGTCGTCACGGCGCGGGGTCTCGTGCGGATGCAGAACACGCTGGCGGCCGACATCCGCATCATCGAGCTGCCGCCGGACCGCGACCCCGACGACCTGATCCGGCTCGACCCGGAGCGCTGGTCGGCGCTGGTGCGGGAGGCGCCGGGCTACCTCGACTATCGCTTCCGGCGCGGACGCGAGGCGCACGACCTGGAGGACCCCCGCGCGCGCAGCGTGCTGATGGGGGAGTTGCTGCCGCTGGTCGCCGCGACGAGTGACCCGGTCGTGCGGGCCGAGTACATGCAGCGGCTGGCGCAGATGTGCCGAATCGACGTGGACACGCTGCGGCGGCGGGCCAGCATCGCCGAGGTGCCGCCGCACCTGCGGGCCTCGCCGGGGCCGGCCGCGGGCCCGAAGCCGGCGGATGCCCCGCCGCCCCGCCGCCGGCTGACCAGCATCGATCGGCACGCGGAGACGCTGATCGGGCTGCTGCAGCACAGCCCGGCCGCCGCCGCCGAGGTCGATGCCGCGGTGGCCGGCTTCGTACCCGACGCGCTGCGACGGGAGCTGCTGCGCTCGCTGCTCGCCGGCGAGGCGGCGGAGTCGCGGGAGGCCGACGTGGAAGCGCTGGCGGCGGAGTTGCGGCCGCGCCACGACGCGCCGTCGCTGCTGGCGCAGCCGCGCGTCGTGGCGCGGCAGATCAGCGACAAGATTTGCGACCTGCACAAGCGGGAAGATGCGCGGACGCACACGCGGCTGGTGGCGGACCATCAGCGGGAGATCGGCGCGAGGCCCCTGCACGACGCGGCCTACGACCTGGCCGGGGAGGGCTCGGACGGCGCGCCCGACGACGAGTCCTCGCCCGCCGCCCAGGTGTTGGAGAGCCACGCGCGGGGACGCGCGCTGCACGCGCCCGCGGGCGTCGCGACGCCCGACCCGGCGACGCATCCGTCGGCCGGTACGAACGGCGCTACGACCGGCGCTACGAACGGAGAGGCCCCCTCATGACTCCCACGACGTCGGTGAAGAAGCGGCCCAGCGGATCGAAAACGAAGCGGCGGGCCTCGCCGAGACCGCCCATCGAGCGCGACCAGCCCGGCGAGGACGGCGGCGGCGCGACCAACTCGAACAGCGCCACGGACGTCGCGGCGGACGCCCCCGCCTCGGGCGCGGCGGGCACGGCGACCAAGCCGAGGACGAAGACGGCGACCCGCAAACGCGCGGCCGGCAAGTCCAACGGCAAGGCCGGGACGCCCGCCTCTCGCAAGAAGGCCGCGCCCAAGACGGACGGGCAGGAGCCCTCGCCGAACGGGAGCAAGCCGCGCTCCCGCGCGAAGCGGGACGGCGCCGCGAAGCCGCCCGCGAGCACGCGCAAGCGCGCGCGGGTGACGCGCCGCATGACGGCCGAGGCGCCGACCCAGCGCAAGGCCAAGACCGCCGCGAAGACGGAGGCGGAACGCAAGGTGCGCGCCCTGACGGCGCCCGTCGATGAGTTCTCGATGCCGGCCGGGAAGCGCTCGATCAACCTCTCGCAGCGGCCCAAGACGACCACCAAGAAATCGACCAAGGCGGCGCCGACGCCGCAGAAGGCGGCCGCGCGCCGCACCGTCGCCAAGCGCATCGACGAGGCGCAGATCCCGGAGGGCCTCTCGATCCTGGAGATGCTCGACCCGGAGCGGGTGCGGCAGCGGCGGGCGCGGGAAGAGGGCACGCCGGCGCGGGTGCGCATCTCGCTCAGCAAGCTGGCCGAGGAGGGGGAGGGCATCGACGACCCGGTGCGCATGTACCTGCGCGAGATCGGGCGGGTCTTCCTGCTCTCCGCCGCCGACGAGAAGCACTTGGCGCGGCAGATGGAGGAGGGCAACTGGATCCACGACATTGAGGAGGAGTTCGCCGAGTTGCACCATCGCGGCCCGACGCCGCTGGAGACCTTCCTCCTGCTGATGGACCAGCTCAAGGAACTCAAGCGCACGACGGCCGCCGTCGCGAAGGCGCTCAAGCTGCACAACCAGCCGATCGTCGAGCTGATCGACGACGAGACCTTCCGGGCGCGCGTGGACGGCGAGATGGACGAGGAGCTGCGGGCGCTGCTCGAGAAGCGGCTGCGGGTCAGCGAGGCCGACGCGGAGGAGTTCCTCGTGCGGCTCTCCGTCGTGACGCACATCCTGACGCCGGACCTGCTGACGCGCTCGGCCGACGCGATGGGCGGCTGGGACGCGCTCGACCCCGACGCGCCCGACGCCATGCGCCAACTGGAGCCGCTCGAGGCGCGCTACGAGCGCCGCTTCGACGAACTCAAGGAGGAGTCGTACCGGGCGGAGAAGCGCCTCACCGAGGCCAACCTGCGCCTCGTCGTCTCGGTGGCGAAGAAGTACATCGGGCGCGGCATGACGATGCTCGACCTGATCCAGGAGGGCAACATCGGCCTGATCCGGGCGGTCGAGAAGTTCGACTACCGCAAGGGCTATAAGTTCTCGACCTACGCCACCTGGTGGATCCGGCAGGCGATCACGCGCGCCATCGCCGACCAGGCGCGCACGATCCGCATCCCGGTGCACATGGTGGAGACGATCAACAAGCTGGTGCGCGTCTCCCGGCGGCTGGTCCAGGAGTACGGCCGCGAGCCGACCTCGGAGGAGATTGGCCGCGGCATGGACCTGCCGCCCGAGCGCGTGCGCGAGATCCTCAAGGTGGCGCAGGAGCCGGTCTCGCTGGAGACGCCGATCGGCGAGGAGGAGGACTCGCACCTGGGCGACTTCGTGCCCGACCTCGAGACGCTGGCCCCGGCCGACGCCGCCAGCCAGCAGCTGCTCAAGGAGACGGTCGAGGACGTGCTGTCGTCGCTGACGCTGCGCGAGCGCCGCGTGCTGCAACTGCGCTTCGGGCTCGAGGACGGCCGCAGCCGTACGCTCGAGGAGGTGGGGCGCGAGTTCGGCGTCACCCGCGAGCGCATCCGGCAGATCGAGGCCAAGGCGCTGCGCAAGCTGCGCCACCCGTCGCGCTCGCGGCGGCTGCGCGACTACCTCGATTAGCGCCCGCCGGGCGGGGGGGTGGGACGATGCCGATCTACGAGTACTACTGCCGGCGCTGCAACGAGCGCTTCACGCAACTGCGCCCGGTTTCGGCCGCGGCGGAGCCCTCGACGCAGTGCAGCTGCGGCCACCGGGCGATGAAGGTCATCACGATGGCGGCCGTGCTGAGCGGCGCGGCGCCCGGCCCCGGCGAGATGGAGACCGACGCGCCGGCCGGCGGCGGCTGCCCCTGTGGCCGCGGGTCGTGCGGCTGCGGCTCGATGAACTAGCCGCGCCGGCGCCAGGCCCAGCCGGCCAGCGCGGTCCCGCCCGCGACGGCGATCGTCGCCGCGCCGATCAGCAGCGTCGTCTCGAAGAAGAAGCCCTGCGGGAACATCTGGATCAGGCGGTCGCGGCTCGACAATTGCCAGAGGTCGTTGGTGAAGAACAGCAGGTGGAACTGGCGGAAGGCCTCGTCGAAGCCGGTCACGGCGACGACGCCCAGCACGACGATCGCCAGCCCGATCCCGGCGCCCGCGTAGAGCCCCGCCCCGGCCAGGGCGTCGCCGCCGCGGGGCCTGCGCCAGTACCACGCGCCCAGCAGGAACGCGATGATGGCCCCGATCGCGGCCCAGCCGGCGTCGTAGGTGCGGACGATCAGGAGCTTGACGTCGACCATATGCAGGATCTCGCGTTCGCTGAGCAGGGACTCGGTCGCGCCGGCGGGGGTCGTGACGCGGATCTCCGCCCGCTCGTCGTCCGAGAGGAAGTAGGCGCGCAGGGCGGCCCCGGCCCGGTCGACCTCCGCCCGGTCGAGGCCGGTGCGGCGTTCGGCGTCGTAGCGGTCGAAGCCGCGCTCCCACCACCAGGCCGACTGGGCCGTGAAGCGCACGCTCCAGGCGATGGGCAGGGTCAGCAGCGCCACGGCGAAGGCCAGCACGGCCAGCCGCCAGGCCCAGGGACGCAGGGGCGGGGGCAGCCGCGGCGGCTGCCGCAAGCGGCGGCCGAGAGCGGGGGCTGCGCTACGATCCATGCCGCGTGCCCTTCGCCCTTCGCCGGCGCGGATCCCGTCCGGGCACGGCCGCCGGCAGTGTAGCCGCCGTGGAGTTCGCCCATGCCGACCGACCCCGCGCCCGTCCCCATCGACGCGCTGCTGGCCGCGGCGGGCATCGACCCCGCGGCGGGCGTGCAGGTCGTGCCGGCGGCGCGCTGCGCCGAGGCCGACGCCTCGCTGGCGACGATCGTGCTGGCCGGGGGGCCGGGCGACCCGTCGGCGCTGCTGGCCAAGTACCCGCCCGAGACGCCCGTCAGGCCGTTGCTGCCAGATGGCGAGGGCGGGGTCGCGGCGGGGCAGCCAAGCACGGCTGGGGCCGTCGCGGAGGGGCGCGGCTGGGAGGCGCCGGGGCTGATCGCGCTGGCGCTGCCGGCGCTGCCGGCCGAGGAGGTGCGCGGCGACCTGCGGGGGCTGGTGGGGGTCATCCGGCGGGTGCGCGACCCCGAGGGGGGGTGCCCCTGGGATCTGGCCCAGGACCACGCGTCGCTGCGGCCGCACCTGCTCGAGGAGACGTACGAGGTGCTGGAGGCGCTCGACGGGCTGGCCCGGCCCGGCGCCGGGCCGACCGAGCGCGACGCCCTGCGCGAGGAGCTGGGCGACCTGCTGATGCAGATCGTGCTGCACGCCCGCCTGGCCGAGCAGTCGGGCGCCTTCACGCTGGGCGACGTCGCGGAGGGCATCCGCTCGAAGCTGGTGCGCCGCCACCCGCACGTCTTCGGCGAGGAGCAGGCGGCCACGCCGGGCGAGGTCGAGCGCAACTGGGAGGCGCTGAAGGCCGAGGAACGCAAGTCGGGCGGGGGGCGGGGGAAGTCGGCGCTCGACGGCGTCCCGGCCGCGCTGCCGGCCCTGGCGCGGGCGCAGCGACTGTCGGGCCGGGCGGCGCGGGGGGGCGCCGGGGGGGACCCGCCCGGCGTCCCGGCGGCGCTGTCGGAAGCGCTGCAGGCGGCCGCCGATGGGGGCGAGGCGTCCGGAGCGGTCGGCGATCTCCTATTCGCGATCGGCGACCTGCTGCGTCGTCAAGGGGTCGAGGCCGAGGACGCCCTGCGCGAGGCCTGCGCCCGCTTCGAGCAGCGCTTCCGGGAGGGCGAGGAGGCCTGAGCCGGCGGGGCTCCGGCGGGGGCCCGGGATCGTGCCCGGGCGGAGTCAATCAGTGCCGGTCCGCGACGACCGTCACGCCCGCGAAGTCGGCGCCCGGCGCCGACTTGCAGGAAACTTGCAGGAAAGTTGCACGTATATTCACCAAATCGGGCCTTCTGCACGGTGATGGCCTGTGGCGGCGTCAGTCGTCGGGTGGGGCGATGTTCGCCAGCGCGTCGGGGGCGTCGCGCTGAACGAGGGCCAAGCCGCGCTGAATGACGGCGAGCCCACTGGGGCTCACGTAGCGGGAGAACTCGGCGTCGACATCGCGACGAAGATCGGCGATGTCGCCCTCTCCGTATTCGGGCTTCGAGGCACCGGAATGGCCTCCCAGGAGGACTTCCCCGGTGATTATGTCGCCATTCTCGTCATTATCGTCGCCGAAGTCTTCGGCGTTCGGGTCGCAGGCGCCGGCCTTGGCGAGGATGCGCCCGGCCTCGCGCTGCGCGGCGACGATGACCTCCGCGGCGGCGGCCACGTCGCCGACGCGATCCGGGTCGTCCTTGTAGCGGAAGATGAGGCTCCAGCCGAGGCGTGTGATCTCGCGTAGGGAGAGGAGGCACTCGATCTGCTGCGTGTGGATGAACTCGGCCTGCTGGTGGCGTTCGATCCGGTCGAGACGGGCGACATCGCGGGAGATCGTCGCGGGAGAGACACCGACTTCCGCGGCGATCTCGGCTTGCCGCAGCCCGCGCCGGCGGAGGTCGGCGACCGTGCGCAGGCGCTCCTGGACGTGGGGGGCCGTGCGCCACCTACGGCCGCGGACGGGCAGTGGGTCGGTCGGTTGGTCGTCGATGGAAGCGGGCACACGAGGGCCTCTCATTGGCTCCCGTGCGTCGGGACGAGCT
>JAPOXB010000122.1 GCA_026707335.1 Chloroflexota bacterium | reverse complement strand
TGGCGCCTGGCGCAGCGGGGCGTGCGCGTGGTCGGCTTCGACCGCTACCGCCCGCCGCACCAGCTCGGCTCGACGCACGGCGAATCCCGCCTCATCCGCGAGGCGTACTACGAGGACCCCTCGTACGTGCCGTTCGTGCAGCGCGCCTTCGAGTTGTGGGATGAGCTGTCCGCGGCCGTGGAGCGGCCGCTGCTGCGCCGGACCGGCGCGCTCATGATCGGCCCGGAGGACGGCTTCCTCGTGCCGGGCGCGCGGGCGTCGGCGGAGCAGCACGGCATCCCTCACGAGCTGCTGGACGCGGCCGAGATCCGCCGCCGCTTCCCGGTCGTCGGCGTGCGCGACCCGCTCGTCGGCGTGTACGAGCATGGGGCGGGGCTGCTCGACGTCGAGGCGTGCGTGGAGGGCCAACTCGATCAGGCCGCGCGGCACGGCGCCGACCTCCGCTACTTCGAGCCCATCGAGCGCTGGCGCCCGCTCGACATGGCGGACCCCGAGTCGCCCATCGAGATCGTCACCGGCCACGGCTCCGTGGTCGCGAATCGCCTGGTCCTGACGGCGGGGGCGTGGAATACGGACTTCGTGCGGCGGCTGCGACTGTCGCTGCGCGTCACGCGGCAGGTGATGATGTGGTTCCGCCCGCGGGCGCGGGCCGAGGCCTTCGAGCCGGACGCGCTGCCCGTGTGGATGTGGGAGCGGGCCTGGCAGGACTTCCACTACGGCTTCCCCAACCTGGGCAACGGCTTCAAGCTGGGCAATCACCATCCCACGGCCGAGGTGTCGCCGACCGGCTACGACCGCACCGTCACCGCCGAGGACGAGGCGGACATCCGCGCTTGGCTCGCCGACGCCTTCCCGGACGCCAACGGCGAGCTGCTGAGCGCCCGGACCTGCCTCTACACCCGCACGCCCGACGCGCACTTCCTGCTCGACCTGCACCCCAAGCGGCCGAATATCGCGATCGCCAGCCCGTGCTCCGGGCACGGCTTCAAGTTCGCGCCCGCCATCGGCGAGGCGCTCGCCGACCTGGCCCTGGACGGCCGCAGTCGGCACGACCTGCACCTGTTCGGGATCGACCGGCTGGTCGCGCAGGGCGAGCCGGACGGGGCCTGAGCCCCGCGACAAGGCCGCGCAACAAGAACGACCGGGCCCGCGCCCGGTCGTCTTGCTTTCCGTGTTGGATTGGTCCCGAGGGACGGGCTAGAAGCTGCGGCGCCGTCCGAACGGCAGTCGAAGCTCCTCCCCGTAGTTCAGAAACTTCCTGGTGCTACCACACTTGGCGCAAACGCCCATCGACGCCTGAGCGTCTGGACGTTCGACTTGCCAATGATGTGTGCAGTCCCTTCGCTGCGTGCGGGTCTCCCCCGCTGCCGACCGTGCTGCCAAGGCTGCGAAACTCCCTTCTCCACATGGATCGAAATGCGGACGGCCGGGAGCAGCCAAGCTGGCAGTTCGTTCACCCGCCGACAGCCACGCGAGGCCGAGTGTAGCCAACCTCACGCCGTTCGTGCAAGCGGCGCCACAATCGTCAGCGGGTGTAGTTAGCTGTCCGACCCGCTGCGCTCGTAGAGCGTGTGGTACTTCTCGCCGCCGCGGATGGCCTGGAGCAGGTCGTCGCGGTCAAGTTGCAGCAGCTTGCTCAGCGCCGACTCGCAGTCGGCCCGCGCCTCGGGGTCGTCGCCGCAGCGGTCGACGATGCGCTCGAAGAGCCCCGCCTCCACGAACGCCTCCACCCGGCCCGGCCAGGGGAAGAAGACGTACGTCTCGGGGTCGTTGAAGCCGGGGCGCCACTCGCGCAGTTGGCGGATGCGCTCCTGCGGCGTGCGCACGGGCTGCACGACGCGGATGTAGGGCCCCGCCTCGTCCGAGCGGCGCTGGTCGACGAGCAGGCGTTCGGCCAGCCAGCCGAACTGCACGACCAGCACCTCGGCCTCCGCGATCACCTCGCGGGGGTCGTCCATGTCGAAGCGTTCCGACGGGTCTTCACTCATGGCGTCAGTATACGGGGCGCGCGCCGCGCCCCCAATCGCCGCGCCGATATACTCCTTGCGCCGGCGGCGGAGCCGCCGCCCGGCCGGGAGCAGGGGACATGCATCGTTCGCCGGCCGCCCTCTCGCGCCAGTTCTCCGACGAGCAGCGCAACGCCTTCCGCGAGCTGTACAAGCAGCAGGGCCACCGCGTCTGGAACGCCGAGAAGGACATCGACTGGTCGCAGGAGTCGATCATCCCCGACGAGAAGCGCGAGGCCTGGCTGCGCATGATCAACGTCTTCTACGGCCTGGAGTTCATGGGCCTCGACACCATCCAGGTGATGATGAGCAGGGCGACGCACAAGCTGCGCGACCCCAACCTCAACCTCTACCTGGCCGCCCAGTGCCACGACGAGGCCCGCCACACCTACGTGCTCGACAAGTACCTCACCATCACCGACGGGCACGGCCGCCTCTCGCGGCTCGAGCGGAGCCTGATCAACCGCTTCGGCAACATGGCCTCGATTGGCCTCTACCGGGCCGAGAACTGGCTCACGTCGACGCTGTTCAGCGAGAACTTCGCGGCGCTGTTCCTGCAGCGCGCCTCGGAACTGCCCGACTGCGACCCGCTCGCCAAGCAGATTTTCCGCAACATCCTGCGCGACGAGGTGCGGCACGTGAACTTCCTGCACACCATCCTGCCGGAGCTGATCGGCAACCTCTCGCCCATCGGGCGGCGCTACATCTGGCAGAGCCAATTGCTGCTGGTGACGACCGTGTCGATCGGGCTGCGGCGCATCCGCCAGGACTCCGCCGACATCGGCCTGGACATCGACGACTTCAAGGACACGATCACCGACAATCTCGACGCGCAGTTTCGGGACGCGGGCATCGACGACTTCCTGCACGCCTCCAGCTACCGCCGCATCATCGACCGCTTCATCTGACCGCCCGCCGCCGCGCCCGGCCCGCAAGGGCGCCGGCACATAGGAGCCGCCATGTTCGAACTCTCGGAAGCCAGCCGCATGATCCAGCAGGTCGCGCACCGCTTCGCGGCGGACGAGATCCGTCCGGCCGCGCCCGAATTCGACGAGCGCGAGGAGTTCCCCTGGGAGATCGCGCGCAAGGGCGCGGCGATCGGCCTCAGCGGCGCGGCCTGGGGCGGGCCCGGCCTCAACGGCGCCGGCGCCGACGACCCCGGCATCGCCAACCTCGTGATGGCCGAGGAGCTGGCCTGGGGCTGCGCCGGCTTCGCGACGGGCATGCTGGCCAACGGCCTCGCCGCGACGGCCATCAACATCATCGGCACGCCCGACCAGCGCGACCGCTTCCTCCCCATGTGCACGCCCCACGACGGCGAGTTGCGCGTCGGCGCGCTGGGCCTCACCGAACCGGAGTCGGGCTCCGACGCCGGCGCCATGCAGACGCGCGCCGTCCGCGACGGCGACGACTACGTGCTCACCGGCAACAAGCGCTTCATCACCTGCGGCGGCATCGCCGACCTCAACGTCATCTTCGCCACCGAGGATCCCGGCACGGGATTTCGCGGCGTCTCCGCGTTCGTCGTGCCGGGCGGGACCGGCGGTCTCTCGCAGGGGCAGCGCTGGAAGAAGATGGGCATCCGCGCCAGCCACACCGCCGACCTGGTCCTGGACGACGTCCGCGTCCCCGCCGACCACCGCCTGGGCGACGCCGACCCTGAGTTCCGCAGCGGCGGCCGCGGCGCGCTGGGCACGCTGATGGCCACCCGGCCCTGGATCGGCTCGATGGCGGTGGGGCTCTCCCGCGCGGCCTTCGAGTTCTCGGCCGACTACGCCCGCCAGCGGCACGCCTTCGGCAAGCCGATCATCGCCAACCAGGGCGTCTCCTTCATGCTGGCCGACATGGACATCGCCATCGACGCCTCGCGGCTGCTCTGCTGGCGCGCCGGGGAGTTGGTCGCGAAGGAGGAGCCCAACACGCTCGAGGAGGCCAGCAAGGCCAAGTGCTTCGCCGCCGACACGGCCATGAAGGTCACCACCGACGCCGTCCAGATCGCCGGCGGCCTGGGCTTCATGCGCGAGATGCCGCTGGAGAAGTGGATGCGCGACGCCAAGATCTTCCAGATCTACGAGGGCACGTCGCAGATCCAGCGCGAGGTGATCGGTCGGAACATCGCCCGGCGGGTCTTCTGAGGGCGCAGTTCGGGGCCACGCTGGGGAAACGGCTGAGGGCATGGAGATCAAGGACCTGATCATCGACGACCGGCAGCGGGGAGTTTTCCGCGTTCACCGGTCGTCCATGACTTCCCTCGATTTGTTCCAGCGGGAACGGGAACTGATCTTCAGCCGCTGCTGGATCTACCTGGGACACGAGTCGGAAGTGGAGAAACCGGGCGACTACCGGCGCCGGACCGTCGCCGGGCGTCCGCTGTTCTTCGCCCGCGGCGAGGACGGGCGGGTTCGGGTGTTCTTCAACACCTGCCCTCATCGGGGCGCCCTGATCTGCCGCAGCGACGAGGGGAACGCCGAAGTCCTGCAGTGCTTCTATCACGCCTGGACGTTCAATACCCGCGGAGAGCTGGTAGGCGTCCCCGGCGAGGACGCCTACGGCCCCCATTTCGACCGCGACGAGCTGGGTTTGAAGGAGCCGCCCAGGGTCGAGAGCTACCGGGGCTTCCTCTTCGTGAGTTTCAACCCCGATGCCGATGACCTGGTCACGTACCTGGCCGGGGCCAGGGAGTACCTGGACCTCATCGTGGACCAGAGCGAAGCGGGGATGCGGGTGATCGCCGGATCCAACAAGTACGCCATCAAGGCCAACTGGAAACTGCTGGCGGAAAACAGCCTCGACTCATATCACCTGGTCCCGACGCACCGGACATACCTGGACTACATCAGCAGTCTCGGAACCGACGACAGCGGGGACACGCTGGATGCGCGTCCTCCCGGGGCGGCGAGAGCCTTGGGCAACGGGCACTGCGTGACGGAGAACATCGCCCGCAATGGCCGTCCCGTCGCCCGCTGGCACCCGCTGTTCGGCGAGGACGCCAGGGAGCCAATCGCCCAGGTCCGCCGGCGGCTGGTGGAGAAGTACGGGGAGGAGCGCGCCTACCTGATGGCCGACACCTCCCGGAACCTGCTCATCTATCCCAACCTGATCATCAACGACTTCGTCGCCATCACGATCAGGTATTTCGAGCCCGTGGCGCCCGACCACATGGACGTCACCGCCTGGCACCTGGTCCCGGAGGGAGAATCGGACGCCATGCTGGCCAACCGGCTGGACAGCTTCCTGACCTTCCTGGGACCGAGCGGGTTCGCCACGCCCGACGACGTGGAAGCGCTGGAATCATGCCAAGCCGGCTACCGCGCTACCGAGGTCGAATGGTCCGACCTCTCCCGGGGCATGCTGAAACGCGAGCCGGGCACGTCGGACGAACTGCAGATGCGCGGGTTCTGGCGGCAGTGGCACGCCCACATGCAGGGCTTGAGCCACGTCGATGTGCAAGACGGCCATATGCAGGACGTCCGGCCCCTGGAAGCCGGGGCCTCGCCGGCAACGGACGGCTAGCGCTCCTGCCTGCAAGGCTCGGTGGGCGAATGGAACGATGACGACCGCTGACACGCCCTCGCTGCGCGAATTGGTGGAGGACTTCCTGTTCAAGGAAGCGGACCTCCTGGACAGTTGGCGTCTGGACGAGTGGGTCGGGTTGTTCGCCGAAGACGGACGGTACGTGGTCCCCACCACCGATCTGCCGGACGGCGACCCGCAACGCGACCTGGTGTTCATCGACGACGACATCACCCGTCTGCGGGCCCGGGCGGCGCGGTTGAATAGCCGCCATGCGCACCGCGAGTATCCGTCGTCCAGAACCCGCCGGTTCGTCACCAACGTGCGGGTCGCGGAAACCGGCGGCGGCGAGCTGTCGGTCACCGCGAACGTCATGGTGTACCGCTTCCGCGGCGGTGAGGGCGCGCCCTACGTCGGGAGCATCCACTACATCCTGCGTCGGAGCGGCGGGGACTTCCGAATCGCATACCGCCGCGCGGTGCTCGACCTGGAAGCCCTGTCCTCGCACGGCGCCGTCAGCATCATCTTCTAGGGCCGGATCCCCCGCCCCTCAGTCCTGCAGCAGGATGGGGAGGGCCTGGGCGTAGGCGGCGGCTGCGCGACCCTCGATCTGCGCCGGCGTCAGGCTGCCCAGGGGGTGGTCGAGGATGACGAAGGGGTAGTCGCGCAGGCCCATCACGCCGGCGATGTTGCGGGCGGTCACCTCGAAGGGGCCGGTGCAGAGCACGACCGCGCGCTTGCCCGCCTGCTCGAAGGTGATGCCGTCGTGCAGACTGCACGTCGAGCAACTGCCTCAATCGCCGAGGCCCGTGATGAGGAAGTCGCACTGCTCGATCAGCGCCCCGATGCGCCGCTCCCCGGCCGGCGCGCTGGGGTTGCCCTTCTCCAGGTGCGTCGTCACGCGGCAGCCGTGCCGCTCGGCGAACAGCGCCGCCGTCTCGCGCAGCAGCAACTCGGCGTTCAGCTTGCGGTTCGAGAGTAGTCCGATCGTCAGCCCCTCGAGGCCGGCCAGCTTGGGCGCCCGCACGCTGGCGAAGCCCGCGCCCGGCACCGTCGGATCGACGAGTTTCACGGCCGCCTCCTTCGCAGCGCGCTAGCAATCAAGGCAGACCCCGATCGGCTTCGACTGCATGATCGACGCGCGCGAGCGGCTCCAGGAGGGGATGAAGGACGAGTGGCCGCCCGCGTCGCCGCCGCCCACCGTGACGAGGATGTCGTCGGCCGTCAGGCCGCGGTGCATCTCCTCGAGCCCTTGCAGCGCCCGCTCCCGCTCGACGTACTTGCCGACCCGCTGCATGCCGGCGATCGGCCGCTGCGCCTGCGCGAACAGGTACTCCCGCACGTCGGCCTTGCTCCAGCCGGTGCTCGCGACGATGCGCGCGTGCTCGGGCGAGAGCACCACGACCGACTGGCCGATGCTGATCGACCCGTAGTTCGCCATGGCGTCGGCGACCGCATCGAGGATCTGCTCGGGGCGGGCGCCGCCGTGGTTCTCGACGTTGACGAAGCCGGCCGCCGCGTAGACCGTCACCGAGCTGACGCCCTCGGGGTAGCCCAGGTCGTCGCGCAGGCTGGGCCAGGGGCTCGCCTCGGCCCGCTCGGCGATGCAGGAGCAGTACTTGCCCGGGTGGCCCTGGGTCGACTTGTCGGCGATGCCGGGGACCATGCGGAAGACGTTGAGGATGATCAGCCGCACGGCCCGGCCGATGGTCGCGTTGGCGCGGTTGCCGGGGCCGAAGAGGTTGACGCCGGCGTTCATGCCGATCTCGTCGACGATGGGGCCGCTGACGATCAGCAGCGGGGCCGAGCCGCCGGTGCTCGCCGTGCTGCCGTGGAAGTTGTAGGGGCGCTCGTTCATCGCCTCGAAGGCGGCGACGAGGATGGGGAAGTACTCGGGCAGGCAGCCGGCCATGACGGCGTTGACCGCGGCGGCCTGCACCGTCAACTGCAGGCCCGTGGCTGGGTGCTCCGCGAGGACCGCCTCGGGCGGCTGCGTGGCCCATTCGAGCATCGCCTCGACGCGCGAGAGCTCGGGCGGCACGACCGGCAGGCCGTCGGTCCAGCCCTGCTCATAGCAGTAGTCGATCGCGGCGAGGAGGTCGTCCGGGGCGTCGTGGGTGACCAGTGGGTTCGCGGTCATCGCCGGCTCGGTTCCGTCTGTGCGCGCAGGGGCAAGCATACCCGGCGGGGCGGGATCGCCGCGGGCGTATCCTGCGCCGGTTGGAGGTGACCCATGGATCTCGAACGCCGAACCCATCTCTACGCGCGCGTCGAGCGCGCGACCGAGCTGCCGATGCTGCTGCTGGCCGTCGCGATGGCGCCGCTCATCCTCGTGCCGCTGCTGGTCGATCTGCCGGCCACGGTCGATCGAGTCCTGTTCGCCTGCGACTGGGTGATCTGGGCGGCCTTCGCGGCGGAGCTTGGCGTCAAGACCTACCTTGCGCCCGACCGGCGGAGGTATCTGATCAGCCACTGGTACGACGTGGTAATCGTCGTGGTCCCCTTCCTGCGTCCCCTGCGGGCCGCGAGGGTGCTGCGCATCCTGCAACTGGTCCGGGTGGCGGCGGTGCTCGCCCGCGTCGGCCTGACCTGGCGGCGGGCGCTCGGCAAGCGGGGGCTCGGCTACGTGCTGGCCGTGGGCGGCGTGACCGCCGTGCTGCTGGCGGCGCTCGTGGCGCTGGTGGAGCAGTCGGGCGGCGCCGCCACGATCGACGACTTCCCGACCGCGCTCTGGTGGGCGGCGACCACCGTCACGACCGTGGGCTACGGCGACACGTCGCCGCTCACGACGGCGGGGCGCGTGCTCGGTGTCCTGCTGATGATCGTGGGCATCGGCGTGTTCGGCATCTTCACGGCCAGCGTCGCCGCCTATTTCGTCGGCGAGGACGACGAGCGCGCGGCCAGCGAGGACCGGGCCGTCCTGCTCAGCGAGGTGCGCGCCCTGCGCGACGAGGTGGCGGCGCTGCGGCAGTCGCTCGACGAGACGCCCGGCGGCTGAGCTAGCCCGCGTCGCTCCAGGCCCGCTGGAGCAGCGCCGCGAACATCTCGACGTCGTCGCCGAAAAGGAGCACCGGGTTCCGGCCGGCGTCCTTCTGGATCTCGATGCCGTTGCTGTAGGGCTCGAAGGTGAGGATGCGGTTGAGGCGGATGGTCTTGTTACCCAGCGGCCCCATGAAGATCAGGCGCTTGGTCGTCAGGTAGAGCGTGCCGGCGTCGACCCGCGTGAGCATCTCCGACGAGTGGCGCATGCCGCGCAGGTGGCCCATGCGCCAGTAGACGCCCTTGGCTAGGCGGATGCGGGCCGTGGGGCCGGCGTAGGAGATGCCGGTGGTCACGCGGCGCAACTCGCGCCACTCCACCTGGCGCTTGGCATAGCACTTCTCGCCCCGGTACAGCTTGATGCCGGGCTCGATGAGGGGCACGTCGCCGTTCTCGATCAGCCAGTACCGGCGGAAACGGTCGAGCGCTCGGCGGCTAGTCTCGTCTGTCGTGACCGTCACATTGAGCGAACGGGCGATCTCCCTGAGTTCGGCGTCCTCCTCGGGGCTGAGGCGCTCGTCGGCGAGGGCCCGGTCGTAGGCGATCCTCATCCGCTGGTTCGCAACCTCTGCGTAGATCCGCTTGCCCTGCTCAGCGCCGAGGCTGAGTTCGTCGTGGAGGCGTCCCAACGCGATGCTCTCCTCGTCGGTCAGGCGCCCATCCTCGACCGCCTCCGACACTGCCCTCCGCCAGATCGGTTCAACGGCGCTTCCGCGCAGGCGCTCCGCCGCGGGATCGGTGATATCGAGAAGTTGCTGAAGATGCCGCAGGGCCTGCAGTTCGCTGTCGTCGAGCCGCCGATCGGCGAGGCAATCGTTGAGGTATTCCTTGTAGATCGTGTCACGTTCCGGGGTGAAGTCGTTGTGGAGGCGGACGCCGTAGCGGTCGGCGATCGCCTGCACCGCCTCCGGCTCGACGTCCTCCACGCGCTCCGCGTCGATCAGCAGGTCGCGGATCTCCGCGATCGCGTTTCGGCGCGGCTGCCGCCGCATGAGTCGGTCGAGGATCGACGGACCCACCTTGGCTTGACGGGCGATCGGCATGGGCGGCCCCTTTCGGTGGTCGCCCGCAGCCTAGCGGCTCCCGTCGCGACGGGGGCTACTCCTCCTCGGCCGGCTCCTCGTCGTCCGACGGCTCCGCCTCGGCGGGGGGTTCGCCGTCGTCGGCCTCCGGTTCCTCGTCCTCGGCGGCGCCGCCGTCGTCGGCCACGGGCCGCTCGCCGAGTCCGTCGTTCGGCAGAGGGGCGGGGGTCACTTCGCCGCGCAGGTAGTCGATGGCGGCGTAGAGGGCGACGTCGCGGCGCTGCTCGAAGTCCTCGTCGGTGGGCTCGACGATGATGTCCGGGATCACGCCGATGCCCTCGATCAACTCGCCGGCCGGGGTCAGCCAGCGGGCGATGCTGACGTAGAGCACGCTGCCGTCGGACAGCCGCCGCGGGAGGTTGACTGTTCCCTTGCCCAAGGTCTGCTCGCCGATGATCACGGCCCGGCCGTGGTCGCGCAGGGCGGCGGCCATCACCTCGGAGCCCGAGGCGGAGCCGCCGTCGACCAGCAGCACGACCTCCAGGTCGACGCCGGCGCCGCCGTCGTCGGCGAAGAAGTCGTGCGTGCCGCCGTCGCGGTCGACCTCGGTCAGGACCAGGCCGCCGTCCATGAAGACGCCGGTCGTGTCGACCGTCGCCGAGAGCAGGCCGCCCGGGTTGCCGCGCAGGTCGATGATGATCTGCGTCAGGCCGGCGGCGTGGGTCGCCTCCAGCAGCGGGATCAGCTCGGCCAGCGTGTTGGGCGTGTACTGCGAGATGAGGACGAAGCCGATGTCGGTGACCGGGGCGCCGGCGCGGTCGGTGATCTGGAAGGACTGCACGCTGGGGATGATGATCCGGTCGCGGATGACGGTGATCGTCTCCTCTTCGTCGTTGCGATGCCGCACGACGAGCTCGACCGGCGTGCCGCGCTCGCCCCGGATCACGGAGACGGCGAACTGCAGGCTCCAGCCGGCCGTGGACTCGCCGTCGACGAAGAGGATGACGTCGCCGGCGCGGATGCCGGCCGCCTCGGCCGGGGAGCCGCGGAAGGTGCCCGTGATGACGATCGCCTCGCCCTCCTGCTGCACGGTCGCGCCGATGCCCTCGAAGGAGCCGCTGATGTCCTCGCTGGTCATGCGGAAGGTTTCTTCGTCGAGGTAGACCGAGTGGGGGTCGTTGAGGGAGCCGACGGCGCCGTTGATCGCGCCCGTGCGCAGCCGCTGGAGGTCCACCGCCTCGGGCTCCACGAAGTCCTCGTTGAGGATCTCGTAGACCTCGTCGAGCAAACCGAAGCGCGAATCGCGGTTCACCGTCACGACCGGCGGCGGCTCGGTGACGGCGATCGTGGCGGTGCTGGCGCGGGCCGGGCGGCTCGCGACGATGATCTCGTCCTCGTCGAGCAGGCCGGTGACGCCGGCGCCCAGGGCGAAGGCCGCCGTGATGACGACCAGCATGAGGCTGAAGATCAGCGCGCGGGGCCGGCCGCCGGTCGGCGCGGGCGGGGGCGCTTGCTGCGACATCGATCGCTCCTATCGCCGCCGGCCGGGGTGCGCGCGGCCGGGGACGGTGGGGCCGAGGCGGGCTCGGCCTCCCCAAGGGTACGCCAGCGGGCCGCTCCCGGATGGAGCGGGCGCCCCGGGCGCGTCCGGCGCGTCCCGCAGCGGAGGCGTCACTCCAGCGTCCAGCGCACCTCGACGGCGGCGCTCTCCCCTTCCGATTCGTTGCGCAGCTCCAGCGAGTAGCGCGCCGCCGCGAAGCCACCCTTGAAGCGGAAGCCGCCCGGGCCCAGCGCCGAGGCCAACTCCCCGTCGGGGCCGCGCAGGGTCGCTCGCAGCGGGAAGCCGGCGGCGTCGCCGTCCCGGCCGCCGATCTCCCAGCGCACCTCGCTGTTGCGCCCGGCCGCGACGGGCGCCTCGATCGTGCGGATCCCACCCGGCGGGATCTGGAAGCTGCGCTCGACCTCCGACGGTTCGCCCCCGGTGAGGTTCACGACGATCACGGCCAGGAAGAGCAGGGCGGCGCCCGTCAGCGGCCAGCGCAGCAGCCGGGGCACGCGCAGGTACGCCCGCCAGCAGGGGCGCAGGCGGTCGCGCAGCCGGTGGTGGAGGCGGGGGCGATGCCGGGTCACGCTGCTGCGAGCCTAGCGCCGTCCGCCCGTAGGCGACGCCGGGCCGTTCCCCGCACGGCGCGCGGGGCATACCATCGCAAGCGCCATCGGCCGGCCCTGCGAGCGGAGCCCTCCCATCGACGACCACGACCGCGACACGCCCGCCATCCGCGAGGCAGAGGGCCACGAGGGGGGGCGCACCGCGCTCGTCTGTCCCGGCCAGGGCTCCCAGCGGCCCGGGGGGGTGGCGGAGCTGCCGGCCGGCGCCCGCCCGACGTTCGACCGGGCCTCGGCGGCCATCGGGCTCGACCTGTGGGAGGCCGGGCTGACCCTCGACGCGGAGGCGATCGCGCGGCCGTCGGTGCTGCAGCCGCTGCTGGTCGCCTGGGCCGTCGCCGACTACGAGCGCGCCCGCGAGGGATGGGGTGGCCTGCCAACGCCCGACTTCGTGCTGGGGCACTCCTCGGGGCAGAACTCGGCGCTCGTGCTGAGCGGCGCGCTGCCCTTCGAGGCGGCAGTGCGCTTCGCGTACGAGCGAGGCCTGCACCAGGACGACGCCTGCGACCGGGACTCGCACGGGTTGCTGGCCGTCTCGGCGCTGGAGGAGGGGGCGGTGGCCGCGCTCGCCGGGGCCCACGGGCTGGTGATCGCCAACCGCAACGCGGCCGACCAGTTCGTGCTCGCCGGCCGCGACGATGCGATGGCCGCGGCGCTCTCGGACGTGACGGCGCGGGGCGGTCGCGCCGTGCGGCTGCGGCTGGCGGGCGCCTTCCACAGCGAGCACTTCCGCCAGGCCGACGAGCGCAGCCAGGCGCTGATCGACGCGCTGCCCATCGCGGAGGGGTTCACGCCGCTGATCGGCAATCGCGCCGGCCAGCGCATTGAGGACGCGGCCGGCCTGCGGGCCGAACTGTCGATGCAGTACACCCGTCCCGTGGCCTGGACGGCGGCGCTGGCGACGGCCTACCGGGAGGGCGTGCGGACCTTCGCCGTGACGGGGCCGGGCAACGCGATGGCCGGGCTGGTGCGCCGCTTCGGGCGCACCGTCGAGGAGCCGCTGCGCATGATGCGGCTGAACGCGCCCCGGCGGGAGGAGCCGCCCGGCGCGTAGTGCGATCATCGGGAGAGGGAGGAACACGGCGCCCGCGACGTGGAGCCCCGGCTAGACCTGCGCCGCCACGATGCCCGCGATGGCTGCGATGACCACCGCCGCGAGGCCGAGGCCGAACATCACCATCCATCGCGTCTGCGCGTGCAGGGCGGCGTGCAACTCCGCCTGCAGCACGATCCGGGTCACGATGTCGTCTGGCTTTGGCGGGGGATCGATCGCCTCGCGGATCGTTTCCGCGATGGCTTGCGCCAGGGGATCTGCCACCCCAGCCTCGCGCAGACGATCGGCGGCGCGGACGGCGTCGAAGGTGGCCATGCCCCCGATCCTAACGGATGCCGAAGCGCTCCGAGCCCAATGGCAGAGGGCGCCCTCCTGGGCCGAGCCACCGTAAGGAATACATAACCGATATAGGACGATCATGCGGAAGCCCCGGGATGGAGGCCCGCCGCCGCCTCGGGGAGCGATTGCCCGCCCACGGACGGGCGCATAGCGTGAGCGCATGGCGCCCCCCGACCAATGCATCCGGCGATTCATCGACGTGGACGGCGTCTCGATCCACGCGCTGCACTGGCCCCGGCCCGGCGCGCCGCCGCTGCTGCTCCTGCACGCGACCGGTTTCCTGGCCGACCTCTGGCGCCGGGTCGTGGAGGGCCTCCGCGCGCACTACGACGTCGCCGCGCTGGACCTGCGCGGGCACGGGCGCTCGGACCGGCCCGGCGGCCGCTACGACTTCCCGACGCTGGCGGGCGACGTCGCCGGCGCGCTCGACGCGCTGGGCTGGCGCGACGTCTACGCGGTCGGCCACTCGACGGGTGGGGGGCTGGCGCTGATCGTCGCGGCGCGACGCCCGGAACTCGTCCGGCGCGTCTTCGGCCTCGAGCCCATCGTGCCCACGCCTTCCCGGCGTCCGGCGGGGCCCACCCGCAAGAACCGCGGCAGCCTGGCCGATGGGGCGCGCTTGCGGCGCGCCGGCTTCCCCAGCCGAGCGGCCGCCGAGGCGCGCTGGCGCGATCGGCCGCCGTTCGCGACCTGGGATCCCGAGGTGTTTCGCGATTATGTCAAGCATGGACTCGCCGAGCAGGACGACGGCAGCGTCGTGCTGCGCTGCCCGCCGCCGGTCGAGGCGCGGGTCTTCGACTCGGGGGCGGCCTTCGATGCCGCGCCCTACCTGCGGGATGTCCGCTGCCCGGTGATGCTCGCGCAGGGGCAGCACACCGATCGCGTGTTTGACGCCATGCTCACGCGCGCGGCCCCGCTGCTGTCGGACGCCGAGCGGCTCACGATCCCCGGGGCGAGCCACCTCGCCCCGATGGAGTTCCCGGCGCTGGTCGCCGACGAGATCCGCGCCTTCGACGCCACCCCCGCGCCCGGCGACCCCGCGGAGCCGATTGCCCGCCCGCGGGCTCACGCATAGCGTGGCGCGATGGAGCCCGAGTCGCGGTTCATCGACGTTGACGGTGTCTTGATCCACGTGTTGCGCTGGCCCCGGCCCGGCGCGCCGCCGCTGCTGCTCCTGCACGGCACCGGCTTCCTGGCCGACCTCTGGCGGCGGGCGGTGGACGGCCTCCACGAACACTACGACGTCGCCGCGGTGGACGTGCGCGGGCACGGGCGTTCGGCCCGGCCCGACCAGGGCTACGGCCTGGCGGAGATGGCGGGCGATATCCCCGGCGTGTTCGACGCACTGGGCTGGCGCGACGCCTACGTGGCCGGCCACTCCGTGGGCGCGGCGCTGGCGTTCATCGTGGCGGCGAGACGGCCGGAGCTCGTCCGACGACTCTTCGCCGTGGAGCCCATCGTGCCCACGCGCTTCCGGCGCACGGCGGGGACCGCGCAGGGCGCGGGCGGCGGCATGGCGGACGCCGTCCGGGAGCGCATGCGCCGGCGCCGCGCCGCCTTCCCGAGCCGCGCGGCGGTCGCGGAGCGCTGGCGCGATCGACCGGTGTTCGCGAAGTGGGATGCCCGCGTGTTCGACGATTATGTCCAGCACGGCTTCGCGGACCTGGACGACGGCAGCGTCGCGCTGCGCTGCCCGCCGGCGATCGAGGTGCAGGTGTTCGAGTCGTCGTCGGACTTCGATGCGACGCCCTACCTACGCGACGTCCGCTGCCCGGTCCTGATCGCGCAGGCGGAACGCAGCGACCCCTGGGTCGCCGCCATGATCGCGACCGCGGCCGCGCTGCTCGCCGACGTCGAGCGGATCACCATCCCGGGGACGAGTCACTTCGCGCCGATGGAGGCGCCGGGGCTGGTGGCGGAGGAGATCCGCGCCTTCGACGCCGCCGCCCGCTGAGACCGACGCAACTTCGCACTATCCGCGATCGAGCGGCGTCGGGGGCAACCCGAAGCGCAGATTGCCGAACGAGTCCTCCTGCACGTCGATGATCTCGCCCTGCGCCTGCATGTGGCCGAGCGCCGCGTGCAGGTCGATGCCCGTCAGGTCGGCCTCCGCGAACTCCATCAGCAGCGAGAGCGAGAGGCGCGAGCGGCGGCCCAGCCGGCGCGCCTCGGCCTCCAGGGCGCCGCGCACGACGGCCAGATCGGCGTGCGGGTCGCGTTGGGGCACGGGGTAGGGGCGCAGGGCCGCGCGCAGGCGGCGCAGGAAGCGCATCTCAGCCTCCCGCCGCTTCCAGCGCCGCGAGGACGGCGGGGTCGGCGCCCCGCGTGCGCAGGGCTTCCAGGCGCGCCTGCGTGGCGCCGGCGCGCCGCCAGCAGGTCAACAGCAGGCCGGCGGCGGCGTCGAGGTCGCCCGGCAGGGCGTGTTCGTCGAGCGGAAGGCGACCGCGCGCCAGCGCCACCGCCCGGCGCCCGTTCTCCGCGCCGGGGTCGCCGCCGAACTCCTCCAGCACCGCCTCGAATTCGTGGCCGGCCTCGTCGAGCCGGTCCAGCGCGAGGCAGATCAGCCCATGCGTGATGCGGCTCTCGACGTCGTAGGGGCGCGCCGTCGCGGCGCGGCGCCCCGGCGCCCGCGCCTCACTCGCCCGCCCCGACAGGAACAGCGCCCGCGCCTCCAGCAGGTCGAGGTGGGGGTCGTCGGGCGCGCCGTCCGCGCGCATGGCGGCCAGCCCGGCCAGCACGTCGTCCAGGCCGGGATCCGGCGCGCGGGCGTCGCCGGCCTCCGCGGCCTCGATCGCTCGCTCCAGCGCCGCGACGCCGCGGCGGGCCTCGCGCCCCCGGCGCCAGCGGTCGAGCAGTGCCCGCATCGGCGTCCCTTCGCGCATGCGGTCCCGGCCGGGAACGCATGTTCTTGCTCTGCTAGCGTAGGCGCATGGCCGCATCGGGCGAGCCCTCCGCCGCCGGGGCCTCCCCCCGCCACATCATCCATGCCGACATGGATGCGTTCTACGCCTCCGTGGAGCAGCACGACGACCCGGCGCTGCGCGGCGTGCCCGTGCTGGTGGGCGGGTCGCCGAGGTCGCGCGGGGTGGTCGCCGCCGCCTCCTACGAGGCCCGCGCCTTCGGCTGCCGCTCGGCGATGCCGATGCGCACGGCGGCGCGTCTCTGCCCGCAGGCGGTCATCGTGCCGCCCCGCTTCCCCCGCTACCGGCAGGCCAGCGATCAGGTGATGGCCATCTTCCGCCGGGTCACGCCGCTGGTCGAGCCGCTCTCGCTCGACGAGGCCTTCCTCGACGTGACGCACCGCGTGCAGGCCGGCACGGAGCCGGCCGCGGTCGCGCGCTGGCTGCGGGCCGCCGTCCTGCGGGAGACCGGCCTCACCGTGTCCTGCGGCGTCGCGGCGACGAAGTCGGTCGCCAAGGTGGCCTCGGACCGCGACAAGCCCGACGGGCTCACCGTCGTCGCGCCGGGCGACGAGCGCGCCTTCCTCGCGCCGCTGCCCATCCGCGACCTGTGGGGCGTCGGGCCGCGCACCGCCGAACGGCTCTCCAAGGCGGGCGTCAAGACGATCGGCGAGCTGGCCGAGCGCCCCCTGCCCTGGCTGATCGAGCGCTTCGGCGTGCGCGGCGAGTGGTTCTACCGGCTGGCGCGGGGCGAGGACGACCGCCCCGTCAGCACCAGCCGGGAGGCGAAGTCGATCTCCGCCGAGCAGACCTTCGCCGAGGACATCGCCGACGCGGGGGCGCTGGCCGAGGTCGTGCGTGAGCAGGCGGCGCGGGTCGCGCGGCGGCTGCGCAAGGCGCAGCTGCGATCGCGCACGGTGCAGTTGAAGCTGCGCCTGGCCGACTTCACGACCTTCACGCGGCGGCGCACGCTGCCCGTCGCGACCGACCAGGCGGGCCCCATCGGGAGCGCTGCCCTGGAGATGCTCGCCGCCGAGACCGGTGGCGGGCGGCGCTTCCGGCTGGTCGGCACCGGCGTGTCGAACCTGATCGAGGCCGAGGAGGCGGCGCAGCTCTCGCTGTTCGACCCGCTGCCGGCCCCCGCCCGCGCGGCGGCGCTTCGTGAGACGGTGGACGCCCTCCAGGACCGCTACGGCGACGAGAGCGTCGCTTGGGGCGTGGAGGAGTCACGGGGCGAGTCGCCGGGGCCGGTATAGGCTGACGACCGGGGGGCGCCGCATGGCGAGAAAGGGCAGAGGCAAGGGGCGAAGCAAGGCCAAGCCCGGCGCGGCGAGCGGCGGGGACTCGGCGCCTGGGCGGCGCAGCGTGGCGCGCAACCGCCGCGCAACCTACGACTACGAGATCCTGGAGCGCACCGAGGCGGGCCTCGTGCTCAGCGGCAGCGAGATCAAGTCGCTGCGCGAGGGGCGGGCCAGCATCCAGGAGGCCTACGTGCGGCCGCGCAACGGGGAGATGTGGCTGGTGGGGGCGCACATCTCGCAGTACGAGGCGGCCAACCAGAACAACCACGACCCCAAGCGCGACCGCAAGCTGCTGCTGCACCGGCGCGAGATCGCCCACCTGCAGGAGGCGTTCGAGCAGAAGGCGCTGACCATCGTGCCCATGCACCTCTACATCGCGCGGGGACTGGCCAAGCTGGAGATCGGCGTGGGGCGCGGCCGGAGGCGCTACGACAAGCGGGCGGCGATGGCCGCCCGCGACGCGGCGCGGCGCATGCGCGCGGCCGTGCGTCGCTGACGACAGCGGCGCCCCGCCCGATCGGCTACCCTGGCTTCTCCGGGGACGAAAGGGCTCGACAGCGGTTTCGTCGTCCGGTCACGCGTGCCGAGGCGCCGCGCCCTCGTTAATCCCGCGGCAAACCTGCAACTGGCGAAGAGGAATTCGCCCTCGCCGCTTAAGCGGTGACGTCGGTCTCCAGCCTCCCTCGGACCTCCCCCGGACGGGCGGATACCGGCGACGTGCAGTCCGGGTGCTCGGGCCGGGTGGCCGGGACCGGTCCGCCAAGACTCCTCGGGCTGGCGCGCGCCCTGGCCTGTCGTTCGGCAGGGGCGCGGGCGAGACCTCAAGGAACGACTACGCACGTAGTGGGGCCGGGTGCGGGCCGACTGGACGGGGAGTTCGATTCTCCCCCGTCTCCACCAGCGACCTTCCGCCGCCGCTCCGGGGCGTCCGGTCTCATGCCGGGCGCCATCGGAGCGGCGGTCGTGCGTCCGCCCCGCGCGCGGCGGCATCGCTTGTCCCCCCACGCGATATGATCGACGCAGACGGTCGGCCGGCGGCGCGCGACGGCGCCCGCGAGCATCGGAGGATCCCCGCCATGCCGAAATTCGCCGAAGAACTGCTCCTGCTGCTGCTCGACAACGACGGCAAGTCCGCGGCCGTGCCGAACCTGTCGCTGAGCTACGCCCTGGCCGGCGGCGTGCTGATGGACCTGGCCCTGGAGAACCGCATCGACACCGACCTGGAGCAGTTGGTGCTGGTCGACGACACGCCCGTCGGCGATCCCCTGCTCGACGAGACGCTGGCCGAGATCGCGGCCAGCGAGCCCCGCGACGCGCGCTTCTGGGTCGAGCACACGGCCGCCCGCGGCGAGACGATCCGCGAGCGCACGCTGGCCTCCCTGGTCGAGCAGGGCGTTCTGGAGGCCCGCGACGTGCGCGTCCTCTGGCTGTTCCGATCGCGGCGCTACCCGGCCCGCGATCAGACGGCCAAGAACGCCGTCAAGCTGCGCATCATGGAAGTGCTGTTCAGCGAGGAGATCCCGCACCCGCGCGACGTGGTGATCATCTGCCTGGCCGACACCTGTGGCATCTTCAAGCAACTGCTGTCGAAGCGGGAACTGGGCGAGGCCGCCGCCCGCATCGACCAGGTGCGGCAGCTCGACCTGATCGGTCAGGCCGTCTCGGGCGCCATGCGGGACATCGAGATGTCGCTCGCCGCCGCCCTCCACCCGTACGTGTAGGGGGCGGCGGCTGGGTTGCCGGGATGCCATCCACGAAGGAGGTAACCACGGCCTTTCAGGCTGCGGTTGATCGGGCTTTGTGTCACGTCTCTCGGGAGCCGTTCGACAGGCTCGAAGCGGAGGGCAGGGACGCTGCTGTGGGCCGGATCAACACGGCCATGAAGGAACTGGCCAAGCTAGGCACGCCTGACCAACAACCAAACTACAACGATCCCGACGTCGCCCTGTTCTACTCGCAGTGGTACTTGCCACAGCAGATCAACGTCACGTACTCGGAGAGCGTTCGTGTTCTGAGCCAATCTCTGTTGCCGCCCAAGAACTGGGTGCAGATCGTGGACTTCGGCGCGGGCACGGGAGCGATGACAATTGGCTTGGTGTTCGCGACGGCGACTCGGCCGCGCAGCGAGTGGCCGGAAGGGATCGTTGTGTACCAAATCGACGATCCGGTGATGCTAACGCTCGGATGTGATCTATGGGCAAGCCTTCACGATGCGGCACGTCACTATCCGGTCCTCACGGATTTCGCTGAAGTGATGGAACGTACATCATTCGAGTGCGTGCCTCGTCGTGCAGATTCAGCCTTAGACGCGATTCCGATTTGGGAGGATGCGATCCGATGGCGAACGGCCATACATGTGGTCTATCGCGACGACATGGCGACAATCAACTCCCAAGTTCAGTCGTTGGATCGTCGGCTCAGTCCGCACGTCCAGATGCGTACAGCACCATCATTCAAGGCGGACTATCTGGATGCAGGTGAAGGGTTCACCAACGCCCGTCGGGACTTAGGAGGCTCGGTGCCTGGTATCACATCGATCCGGCGTCATGTCTGGGGCTACACTGGAGCCGTGCCGTCGCAGCGGGCGCACAGTTACCTCGGCAATCTCTATCGATGGGTGAGTTGGAAGTCCAGCGGCGAGGACAACGTTCCAGTCTCCGAAATCGTCTATTCGCCGGAAGTGACGCGGTATGGCTGACCGACCGACCACCATGCTCCCCGGCTTCGAGCGCCCCGGCGCAGCGACGGTCGTCGTGGGTCCGACGCGGTACGGAAGCGCCGACATCACATATCAACGGGTCGCGCAGATCCTCAACAAGGCGACGGGCTTCGTGAAGGGGTACGACTGGACGCTTAACCCGTACGGGGGCTGCGCGTTCGGGTGCACCTACTGCTACGCGGCGTTCTTCGCGCGCGACACGGTGAAGCGCGACACCTGGGGTGAATGGGTGGCCGTCAAGGAGAACGCGATCGAGGTTCTGGGACGGCCCCGGCAGCGCGCGAAGCTGGACGGCAAGAGCATCTACATGTCCACCGTGACGGATCCGTACCAGCCGGTCGAGCGGGAATTGGAGCTTACGCGCCGGCTGCTGGAGATCATCGCGGACGGCCATACCCCCAAGCTCGTCGTGCAGACGCGCGCTCCGCTGGTGACGCGCGACGTGGACCTGTTTCGGCGGATCAAGGACAACGGCGGGCGTGTGCAGGTCAACATGACGGTGACGACGGACGACGAGGCGGTCCGCAAGACGTTCGAGCCGTCGTGCCCGTCCAACGCGCGGCGGATCGAGGCGATCGGCGAGGTGCACGATGCCGGTGTGCAGTCGTGCATCACCCTGACGCCGCTGCTGTGGTGCGAGGACGTGGAGGGCTTCGTCGGGGAGTTGCTGGCGACGGGGATCAGGCGGTTCATCGTGCAGTCGTTCCACTTCGGAGCCGGGAAGTTCGTCGCGCAGACCCGCGAGGGGGCATTCGACCTGATGGCCGCGAAGCTGGAATGCGCGCCCCACCCCAAGGTCGTCGAGCGGGAGTACATGAAGCGCTACTGCGAGGCCCGGGACGAGTTGCGCGCCCGGCTGGGAGGGGCGGGGGCTTGGCTCGGGGAGGGCCGCGACGGCTTCGCGCCGCCGTTCTAGGGCCGCCACCCCCGACCGATGATCGCACTTCTCAGGGATCGGGCAGGAGGAGGATCTGGCCGGCGTAGATCGTGTCGGCGTCGGGCAGGTCGTTGAGGCGGACGATCTCCTCGACCGTCGTTCCGGTGGCCTGAGCGATGGCGGAGAGCGTGTCGCCCGGTTGGACCTCCCAGGTGTGCGGAGTCGCTTCGGCGGTGTCCGCTTCCGGCGCCTGTGCGCCCGGATCGGTGTCGCCGGCATCGACGGCCTCCTCGGCCGCGGCGTCGGCGGGGCCGGCGGTGTCCGCGCCCGTCGACTCTTCCCCGCTCGCGGTCTCCGCCGGCGTGTCGGCGGCGTCCGTCGCGGCCGGCGCCGGCAGCGCTTCGGCGCCGCGCGCCTCGTCCGGGGGCGCCGTGGCGGGGCCGTCGTCGAGCACCCAGCCGCGGGCCAGCACGGCGATCACGACGACGCCCGCCAGCGCCCCGGCGATCGCCAGCCCGCGCCGCCCCCGCCATCGCCGACCGGTCGGCCGCTCATCGTGGACGCGCCACGTGCGGCGGGCGTCGCGCAGGCCGCCGGCGAGGGCGAGCGGGTGCGTCAGCCGCCAGCGCAGACGGCGCAGGTAGTGGCGCATCAGCGCCCGTTTCGTCGCCTCCCAGGCGCGCAGGTTGGCGAGGTCGTCGGCCCGC
>JAPOXB010000045.1:19857-21868 GCA_026707335.1 Chloroflexota bacterium | reverse complement strand
CCATCCCTGGCGGACGAAGGCGTCGTTGTAGAAGTTGGTCGTGGGGGAGCCCATCGCGCCGAGCGTGAAGGCGATGCCGCGGGCGTGGCGGGCGGCGGCCTCATCGACGTCGTCGGTGAACTCCACGGTCCCGCCGGCCTGGATGTCGATGGCGCCGAAGTCGCGTCCCGCCGCGGCGGCGCCTGCGCGCATCGGGTCGAGGAAGACGTCCGCGGTCTCGGGCACGAAGGAGGTGCCGAGCCAGCCGTCGGCCAGTTCTCCGGTCACGCGCAGGCTGTTCGGCCCCAGCGAGGCGACGTAGATCGGCAGGTGGTCGAGGCCGCGGGCGCTGGTGCGCAGGGCCTTGCCCTCCCCGCCGGGCAGGGGCAGCGTGTAGTGGCGCCCCTGATAGGAGACGCGCTCGCCGCTGATGACCCGGCGCACGATCTCGATCGTCTCGCGGATGCGGCTGACCGCGCCCTTGAACGGGATGCCGTGGAACCCTTCGATGACCTGCGGCCCGCTCGTCCCGAAGCCGAGCAGGAAGCGCCCGCCGGAGATCGACTGCATGCCCATGGCGGTCATGGCTAGCAGGGCGGGCGTCCGCGTGCCGCCTTGCAGGATGCCCGTGCCCAGCTTGATGGCGCCGGTGTGTCCGGCGAGGAAGGCCAGCGGGGTGATGCCGTCGTGGCCCCAGGCCTCGGCCGACCAGACCGAGTGCACGCCCAGCCGCTCGGCTTCCTGCACGTAGGCGATGGTGGTGGGCCAATCGTCGGTGCCGTCGCGGGGGAGCGAGATCGAGACCTGCATCGGGAACTCCGTCCGGTTCAGCCCGGGTAGCCGGCGGCCTGCTTGATCGCCTGGACCTGGCGCGCGTGGTCCTGGTCGTGGACGCGCTGGAAGAGGAACCAGGCGCGACAGTGCAGCGGGCCGAAGAACGGGTGCGGGGCGGTGGGCTCCAGCGAGGCGTCGTCGGGAAAGCGGGTTCCGATGGCCGAGAAGTCGACGGAGCCGCGCAGGAGCTCGCGGCGCAACTCGGCCAGCGACGCCGAGGCCAGCTCGCGCGCGCGGTCGGCGTTCGCGACGTCGGGCCCCGCCTTGCCGGCGACCAGCGCCTCGATCAGGCCGGCGACCGCCTGGGAGCTCGTCAGCACGTGCTGCGCGACCTCCTGGATCGACCAGTCGCCGGCCTGGGGGTGGAACGCCGCCTGCTCCTCGCTGACGCCGGCGATGGCGTCGAGGAAGTCCAGCCGCCCCTTCACGACGCGAGGCCACAGCTCCAGCCAGCTGTGCTTCTCCCCCTGCGCGAGCAGATAGCTCGAGACGCGCGCGCTCTCCGCCTTGTCGGGTCCGGCCATGTGTTCCTCCAAGCTCTCTCGCGGCGACCGTGCGAGTCGCGAATACTAGTCCCTGATGAAGGCGCCCACCGTCTCGATGAAACGGTCGAGGCGGTCGTGGTGCACCCAATGCCCGGCCCCGGCGACGGCGTCGGCGCGGACGTCGCGGAAGTGATCGGTCATCCCCGTCTCGACCGGGTCCGCGGCCCAACTCTCCTCGCCCCGGATCAAGAGCACCGGGCAGGTGATGCTCTCCCAGATGTCGTGGGCGTCCCCCTCGTGGAAGCGGTGCGGCGAGAAGGCGCGCATGTAGTTGTCGAACTTCCAGGTGTAGGTGCCGTCCTCGTTCTGGTTCGTGCCGTGGATCGTGAGGTGGCGGGCCTGGTCGGGCGTCAGATGGGGGTTGGCGTCGCGCATGCGGCGCACGGCGGCGTCGATCGTCTCGTAGGCGCGCGCCTCGCGGCCGGCCATGTCGCGCAGCATGCCGATCCATTCGCGCATGCGCTGCTGCGGCGACTTGCCGGCGCGCGTGCGGATGACGTCGGGCGGGGGGCCCCAGCCCTCGATGGAGACCAGCTTCGCGACGTTCTCCGGGAAGACGCCGCTGTACTGCAACGAGACGTTCCCGCCCAGCGAGTGACCCACGATGGTCAGCGGCTGGAGCTGCTTCTGGTCGATCAGCGTGGCCAGGTCGT
>JAPOXB010000045.1:14289-19621 GCA_026707335.1 Chloroflexota bacterium | reverse complement strand
GGGACGCCGAGGCTCATGGCCGCATGCTATCCGGGTCGGCGGCGACGATCTGTGCGGCAGCGGGGTGCGAGCCGTCCTGGCCCGGCCTACTCCAGCGTCTCGATGCTGATCTCGAAGGTGAGGGCCTGTCCGGCGAGCGCGTGGTTGGCGTCGAGGATCACGGCCTCGTCCGTGATCTCGGTGATCACCCCGGGGACGCCGCCGAACTGCACCCGCTGGCCGACCTTCATACCGGGCGGCGTCTGCTCGCGGGGGATCTCGAAGACCAGCGACTCGTCGCGCTCCCCGTAGGCCAACTCGGGCGGAATGCGCACGACGATCGTCTGGCCGATGCGCAGCCCGCGCAGCGCCTCGTCGAAGCCCGGGATCACGCGTCCCGCGCCGATCGTCACCGGCAGCAGCGCCCCGCCCGCGTTGGAGTCGAACGCCGAGCCGTCGTCGAGCGTGCCGCGGTAGCGCACGCCGACGCTGTCGCCGTCCCCGGCGGGGTCGCCCTGCCCGTCGCCCGTCAGGCTGATGATCTCGATGCCGTTGCGGAAGGAACTCTCATCGCCGCCGCCGCCGCAAGCCGCGGCGGCCGGTCCCAGCAAGAGCAGCGGCAGCAGCGCGAGCGCCAGCCGCCGATAGGTGATGCGCATGAACGTCCCTCAGCCGACCCGCCCGGCGAGTGTACTCGCGCCGCTATTCCGAGCGGCCACGCTCGGCACAGGGCGGGGGCGCATCAGCCCCCTCCAGCCTCGTCGGTGCGATCCAGCGGCCGATCGAAGTTCTCGCGCAGGAAATTGACCAGGTCCCAGCGCTGCTGATCGCTGAGTTGCTCGCCGAAGCCCAGCATCGCCGTGCCCACGATGCCCTCCGTGATCCAGGTGTAGAGCGTGCCGTCGGGGTGGAAGGGCACGTGGACGCGGAAGTTGGCCGGCGGCTGCGGTAGCGTGCCCGCCAGGGGCCCGTCGCCGCGGCCGCTCTCGCCGTGGCAGCTGGCGCAGTTGGCGGCGAAGAGCGTCGCCCCGGCCGCGACCGACTCCGGGGAACGGGGCACCGGGTTGTCCAGCGTCCGCCCCGGCGCGGCCTCGACGCTGAACAGCAGGATGATGCCGGCCGCCATGAAGGCCGCGCCGCCGACCAGCGCCAGGTCGCCCGCCCGGTCGGCGACCCGGCCGGGCAGGGCGCGGCGCAGGGTCCCGCGGTAGGCGATGCACATCCCCGCCACGATCGCCGCCCACAGCGCGCCGACGCCGTCCCAGTCGAACTGGCTGATGGGCAGGGCGAGCGCGCCCGGCGGCTCCACGCCGAAGGGCAGCACGGTCAGGTAGCCCTGCTCGACAGTGGTGGCGAGGCCGGCGATGGCGTCGTCGGCCGCGCGGCGCCGGACCTCCACGTCGACGGCCCATTCTCCTTGCAGGCCGAAGAACGCGCCCTCCAGCGTCCAGCGGTCGTCGCCGGCCGGGTCGGCCGGGACGACCAGCACGCCGACCGCCGGGTCGTCGAGGTAGCGGAACTGCAGGCGCACCTCCGTGACGGGGTCGGCCGGTGGCCCGCCCGCGGCGCCGGTCAGGCGCAGGTCGAAGCGGTTGATGCCCACCAGGTTCGGATCGATGCGCAGCGTGGCCTCGAGGTCGTCGATGGCGAAGGATTGCTCGACCGTGCGCACCTTCTGCTCGGTCGCGGGCAGTTCGCTGCGCGGCGAGGGGAGCTGAGTGAGCGCCGCGCTGGCGGCCAGCACGGCCAGCGCCAGCCCGACCTCCAGCCGCATCATGCGCCGGAAGCGGCGCTCCAGCGCCGACGCGGGGGACGCGCCCGGACCGGCCGCCTGCGAGCGGGGCCGCAGCAGCAGGGCGTTCGTCGCGGCGACGGTGAAGAGCAGCGCCAGGATCGCCAGCTTGACGAGCATGGCGAGGCCCCAGTCGGTGTCGGTGAAGCCGCGCCAGGCCGGCGTCTGCACGAGCAGGCTGAGCAGGCCCGCGGCGATCAGCACGGGGACCGTCCCGGCCGCGATCAGGGAGAAGCGGCGCACGGACTCGATCTGCAGCGCGCGGCGCTCGCGGGGCGATCCGTCGCGGCGGCCGCGCCAGATCGCCCAGACGAGCGCCGCCAGCATGCCCAGCCAGAGGGCGGCGGCGGCGACGTGCAGGGCGTCGAACAGCGTCGCCCAGATCCAACCCTCGTCGATGGCGGCGCCGTGGCTGACGCTGGCGAGGCTGGCGATCAGCCCCGCCGCGACGACCACCAGCGCCCGGATCGAGGCGCGGGCGTCGCGCGGCCGGCCGCGCAACGCGGCCACGAGGACCAGCGTCGCGACGAGCAGCATCGCCCAGCGGACGAGCAGCCAGAGCCCGGTGCGTGTGTCGAACAGCACCTCGTCGAGGAAGTGGAGGCCGCCCAGCTTGGCGGCGGCGGAGGCGGCGTCGTAGCCGACGCCGAGGAAGAGCAGGACCACCGCCACCCGCGCGACGCCGAGGGCGTCCACCTCGGCCCGCCGGCCAAAGGCGGCCGCCACGGCGACGCCCTGGCCGTGCAGCCGGCGCGCGGCCGGCCCGCCGACGAGCAGCGCGAACAGCGACGCCCCCGCCAGCGCCAGCGTCGCGACGAGCGTCAGCCACTTGACCGCCGCGTCCCAGCCCGCTGACGGGCCGGAGGCGCCGACGTTGGGGGTGAAGGCCGTCCCCAGCGGGGCGCTGCCGTCGGGGTTGAGCACCGTGAAGCTGAAGCTGCCGTTCCAGGTGTGCCCGTCGACGAGGGAGAGGGTGCGCCAGGCGACCGTGTAGATGCCCGGCTCGAGGCGGGGGACCGGGATCGACATCGCGGTCGGATCGAAGTCGTCGAAGCGGACCTCGCCGAAGTCTACCCGGCGGCCCTGCGAGTTGAGCACCGACGCGTCGCTGAAGTCGCGCTGCAGCGGCTCCGACATGAAGAGCCGGACCTCGGTGGGGGACTCGCGCAGGGCGCCGTTGATCGGGGGGTCGGAGCGGACGAGCAGCGCGTGGGCCTCGGCCCGGCCGGGCAGCGCCAACGCCAGGATCGCGCACAGGACCAGGGCGAGCCCCAGCGCGGCCGCCCCGCGCCGCCCCGGCCGCATCGCCCGGCTCACGACGGGTCCTCCACGACGCCCACCCAGTCGTGCGCGCCGTGGAACTCGCCGGGGCCGAGTGTCTGCGTGATCCGCGTCTCCACCTCGACCAGGTAGACGCCGTACACGCCGCGCAACAGCACGTGCCGGCCGTCCAGCGACCAGGCGAAGTCGGGCGTGTCCTCCAGCACCGTGGTCAGGCGGGTGAGGCCGCTGCCGTCGGGCCGGATGCGCCACAGGTCCTGCACGCCGTTGCCGGCCGCCGCGAGCGACGGCGCGGCGCCGAGCAGGGCCGCCGCCCCCGACGCGACCAGCGGGCCGTCGCCGGAGGCGAGGAACGCGATCCACTCGCCGTCGGGCGAGAAGCGGGGCACGCGGAAGAAGGCGAGGTTGTCGGTCGTGTCGAGCAGGACGCGGGCGGATCCCGCCGCCGCCCGCCCGCCGTCGAGGTCGATGACGGCCAGGATGTGATCGGCGGCCGGCTGGTCGGTGAAGGCGAGCAGGGCCCCGTCGGGCGAGAGGCCCGGCTCGGCGGCGTCGGCCCGCAGCAGTTCGGCCGTCCCGCCGGCGAGGTCGATCCGCTCGATGTCGATCCGGTAGGGCGCGCCGGAGGGGCTCGGCTCGTTGACCTGGCGGCTGTAGACCAGTTGGCCGTCGCCGAGCCAGCGCGGCGACCAGACGAACTCGCCCGAGCCGCCGTGCGTGAGCACGGGGACGTCGATGCCGGTGGCGAGATCGAGGATGTGGATGCTGCTCCCGATCTGGCCGCCGAGACCGGGCGCCTGGTCGAAGCGGACGTAGGCGACGCGCGAGCCGTCGGGCGAGAGAGCGGGACTGAACAGGGCGACGCTCTGCGACCCGGCCAGCAGGAGCCCGGCCTGCTCGCCGCGCTGCAGCCAGAGGTCGACGCCCTTCGTGTAGACGGCGAGTCCGGGCACCCGCAGGTCGGGGCCGGTCCCGACGCCGAGCGCCTCCGGTGGGACCGCCGGCCGGGGTGGAGCGGCGGGATCGGCCTGCGGGGCCGGATCGGCTTCCGGAGCCTGATCGGGCTGTGCGGCCTGAGCCGGCGCGGCGGCTTGATCCGCCGGCGCCGCCGGCGCGGTCGGGACCTCTTGCGTGGCCGGCGCCGCCTGCGCGGTCGGCTCGGCTTGGGCAGCTTGCGCGGCCGGGGCGGCCGGCGCGGGAGCGGGGGGCGGGGGAGCAGCGGTTGCATCGCCGCCCGACCCACCGCAGGCCGCCAGCAGCAGCGCCGCGGCCAGCAGGCCGGCCGCGCCGATCGCAACACGCGGTCGGGGGTGCCTCATCGCCGCCTCCCCAGGCCGCGACCGGCGACCAGCCCCGCGATGGCGAGCAGGCTCACGGCCGCGATGCCCAGCACCGCCGTGTGCAGCCCCGACTCCGCCTCCTCCTCGACCACGACCGCCGGGAGGGGCGGCGGCGGCGCGCCCGCTCCCGCGCCCGGCTCGGCCGCGGCGGAGCCGTCGGGGTAGGGGACGAGCAGCTCGTCCGCCAGGGCGCGGTCCTCCGCGACCTCGGCGTCGGTCGCCGCGCGCCCGACGTAGAACACGAAGCGTCCCGCGGCGGTGTCGCCGTCGTCGGCGGAGAGGTTGGTCCAATCGACGAAGTAGCGCCCGTCCGGCAACACGGCGTCGAGGACGGCGAAGGCGTGGTGGCGGTCGTCGCCGTCCAGGCTGAGATCGCCGGCGGCGATTATGTCGCCCCCGTCCGCCGTCAGGGTGAACGTGTTGGCCCCCTGCTGACGGAAGAGCTGCTGCGAGAACCAGATGTCGATCCGCCCCGGCGACTCGGCCAGCTCCGCGGCGAATGCGGGCTCGGAACGCTCGTAGTTCGCGTGGGCGAACGCCCGCGGCGGTCCGCCCGGCAGCGGCGCCAGCGCGGCCAGCACCAGCGCCGCCAGCACGGCGGCGGCGATGCGGCCTCGCCGGACACTCACGCTGCCGCGCGGCATCCGCGTCCTCCCTTGCGACTCCGCGTCGTCAATCGTGGTGGCCCTCCGGATCCTCGTCTGACTGCTCGCCCTCGGCGCCGCCCTCGGCGTGATCCTCGCCGCCGGAGCCCTCCCCGGCGCCGTGGTCCATGGGCGTGGGATCAGTGGGATCGATGTCGGGCGGCGGCGGGATCTCCCGGCCGTCGAAGTAGGCCGCGACCGCCGTCTCGAACTCGTGCGCGTGCCGGTGCGCGACGCGGACGGGACGGGTGGCGGCCTCGGGGTCGTTGTCGAGCACGGGGCCGACGGCGGCCTCC
>JAPOXB010000045.1:0-13598 GCA_026707335.1 Chloroflexota bacterium | reverse complement strand
GGAGCCAGGCCAGCAGCAGCGCGACCGCCATCGCACGCGGGCTGAGGCGGATCGGAGCGATCGGCGGCGAGGCGGTCATGCGCACACTTCACATCGCGGGGGCTCGCGGGTCGCGCGCCCGGGGTTACACCCTGGAGCAACCCCTGAAACGACCATATCGAGGCCGGTGGAGGGCTTCAATTGCGCGCGGGCGTGCTCAGCTGGTCACCGCGCCGCGCTCGGCGCCCGAGACCGTCTGCGCGTACTTGGCGAAGACGCCCCGCCGGTAGCGCGGCGGCGGCGCTTGCCAGCCGGCCAGCCGTCGCTGCATCTCCTCGTCGGAGATCTCGAGATCGAGGCGGCGGTTCGTGATGTCGAAGGAGATCGTGTCGCCGTCGCGGACGGCGGCGATGGGGCCGCCGACGGCCGCCTCGGGCGCGACGTGCCCCGCCATCAGTCCGCGCGTGGCGCCGCTGAAGCGGCCGTCGGTGAGCAGGGCGACGCTGCCGCCAAGCCCCGCGCCGACGAGCGCGCCGGTGACGCCCAGCATCTCGCGCATGCCGGGGCCGCCGCGGGGCCCCTCGTTGCGGATCACGACGACGTCGCCGGGCACGATCGCGTTGCGCGACACGGCCTCGAAGGCGTCCTCCTCGCGCTCGAAGACGCGGGCCGGACCGCGGTGCGTGCGGCGCTCGTAGCCCGCGACCTTGACGACGCAGCCCTCCGGCGCGAGCGAGCCCCTGAGGATGACCAGCCCGCCGGTCGGCTTGAGCGCCCGCTCGGCGGGCAGGATGACGTCCTGGCCGGGGGCTTCCGCGGCCTCCGCCGCCTCCTCGGCCAGGGTGCGGCCGGTGACGGTCATGGCGTCGCCGTGCAGCTTGCCGGCCTCGATCAGGCGCTTGGCGAGCAGGGGCGTGCCGCCGGCGCGGTCCATGTCCAGCGCCACGTAGCGGCCGCCGGGGCGCAGGTCGCCGACGAGGGGGGTGGCCTCGCTGATCCGGTCGAAGTCGTCGATCTCCAGCGGCACGCCGGCCTCGGCGGCGATCGCGAGCAGGTGCAGGACGGCGTTGGTCGAGCCGCCCGTCGAGGCGACGCACATGATGCCGTTCTCGAAGGACTCGCGGGTGAGGACGTCGCTGGGCCGGCGGCCCTCGCGCAGCACGTCCATGACGAGCGCGCCGGCCCGCTCGGCGACGCCGCCCTTGCGATCGTCGGTCGCGCCGACGGTGGCGCTGCCCATCGGCGAGATGCCGAGGAACTCCAGCGTGGTGGCCATCGTGTTGGCGGTGTACTGCGCGCCGCAGGCGCCCGCGCCGGGGCAGGCCGCGTCCTCGATGGCGGTCAGTTCCTCGGTCGTGATCTTGCCGGCCGCCTCCTCGCCGACGCCCTCGAAGACGTCCTGGATCGTGAGGTCGCGGCCCTTGTAGCGGCCGGGGGCGATGGAGCCCGAGTAGAGCACCAGCCCCGGCAGGTTGAGCCGCGCGACGGCCATCGCGCCGGCGGGGATCGTCTTGTCGCAGCCGACGATGACGACGACGGCGTCGAACGAGTAGCCGATCGCCGCCAACTCGATCGAGTCGGCGATCAGCTCCCGGCTGACGAGGGAGGCCTTCATGCCCTCCGTGCCCATGCTGATGCCGTCGCTGATGGCGACAGTGTTGACCTCCATCGGCGTGCCGCCGGCGGCGCGGATGCCGGCCGCGACGTCGGCCGCCAGTTCGCGGTGGCCGAAGTTGCAGGGCATCGTGCCGACCCAGCAGTGGGCCACCATGACGAGCGGCTTCTGCAGGTCTTCGCTGGTGAAGCCGACGGACTTGAGCTGCGACCGCGCGGGCGCGCGGCCCGGCCCATCGACGAGGACGCGGCTGCGGTGGCGGGGATCGAGGGACATGGGGCTCTCCGCGCTGCGCGCCTCTGTGTCGGGGCGCGCGGAATGGGGCGGCTGGGGAGGCTAGCGTACCCGCGACGCACGTTCCGCGGGATCCGAGCGCGTGGTCCGGCAGAGTGAAGGAACGGGGGTGCGCCATCGCCGTGATCGAGGCCGAGGGCCTGGTCAAGGAGTACGAGCGGGGCGTCCGGGCGCTCAACGGCATCGACCTCTCCGTCGAGGAGGGGGAGATCTTCGGCTTCCTGGGGCAGAACGGCTCGGGCAAGAGCACCACGATCCGCATCCTGACGACGCTGCTGGCCCCCACGGCCGGCGGGGGCCGCATCGCCGGGCTGGACATCCGCCGCGACGCGGGGCGGGTGCGGGAGCGCATCGGCGTCGCGCTGCAGGAGGCCGGCCTCGACGACCTGCAGACGGGCGCGGAGCTGCTGCTGCTCCAGGGACGGCTCTACGGGATGGGCGGCGCCCAGGTGCGGCGGCGGGTGGCGGAACTGCTGGAGTTGGTCGATCTCGCGGGCGACGCCGAGCGGCCCATTCGCACCTACTCGGGCGGCATGAAGCGCCGCCTCGACTTGGCCTCGGCGCTGATCCACGCCCCGTCGATCGTGTTCCTGGACGAGCCGACGACCGGGCTGGACCCGATCGCGCGGGACACCATCTGGCGCTACATCGAGCGGCTCAACCAGGAGGACCGGGTGACGTTCTTCCTGACGACGCAGTACCTGGAGGAGGCCGACCGGCTGGCGCATCGCATCGCCATCCTCGACGCCGGGGAGATCGTGGCCGAGGGCTCGCCGGCTGAACTGAAGGCGGAGATCGGCACGGACGTCGTGACGGTGCAGGTCGCGGCGCCGGAGGACGCGCGCCGGGCCGCCGAGGTCGCGCGCGGCCTGGCCGGCGTGGCGGACGTCCGCGTGACGGAGAACAGCGCCGCTGTTTATGTCGCCGACGGCGGTGCGGCCGTGGCGCGGATCGTGCGACTGCTCGACGACGCGGCGGCGCCGTTCACATCGATCACGCTGGCGCAGCCGACGCTGGACGACGTCTTCCTGCGCGCGACGGGTCACTATCTGCAGGTCGATGACGCGGGTGAAGAGAGGGCCGACTGATGCGAACGGCCAGAGCGACGTACTACCTGGTCCTGCGGGCGCTGCGCGAGTCGGTGCGGCAGCCGGAGGTCGAGTTGCCAAACCTGCTGATCCCGCTCTTCTTCCTGGCGGTGATCATCGGGGCGATCAACCAGATCGCGCCGGACGCCTTCGGCGTGACGAACTACACGGGCTTCCAGGTGCCCGTGGCGATGACGCAGGCGGTCGCCGGCGTCGCCGCCGTGTCGGGCATCGTCATCGTGATGGACATCGAGCGGGGCTACTTCGACAAGCTGCTGCTGACGCCGGCGCCGCGCGTCGCGCTGCTGCTGAGCCGGCTGCTGGCCGACGCCGTGCGCTCGATGGTCATCTCGGCGGTGATCCTGCCCATCGGCCTCGCGATCGGATCGCCGCTGGAGACGGGGGTCGCGGGGGCCGTCGTGCTGCTGCTGCTGATGGGCGCCTTCGGCGCGGCCTACTCGGGGATTGGGATGGCGATCTCCCTGCGCAGCGGCAACCCGCAGGCGGCGCAGCTGGGGGTGCTGCTCTTCTTCCCGCTGCTCTTCCTCTCGCCGGCGTTCACGCCGATCGACGTGTTCGAGCCCTGGATGCGGGCCGTGGCCGAGGTCAACCCCGTGACCTACCTCCTGGGCGGCATGCGCAGCCTGATCCTGGAGGGCTGGGACGCGGCCGACCTGGCCTACGCGGTGGCGGCGGTGGCGGGGCTGGGCGCCGTCACGGCCACCCTGGCGATGCTGGCCCTGCGCTTCCGCGCCCGCTGAGTTCCCCGTCTCACCCGCTGGCGAGGCGAACCAGCATCTTGCCGGTGTTCTCGCCCCGGAAGAGGCCGAGGAACGCCTCGACCGCGCTCTCCAGCCCGTCCACGACCGTCTCCTCCACTCGGAGGTCGCCCGACGCGATCCAGCCCTTCACGTCGGCCTCGAACTGGGGCAGGCGGTCGAGGTGGTCGGTGACGATGAAGCCCCGCATCTGCAGCCGCTTCGGCACCACCTGGAAGATGTTGGCCGGACCCGGCGCGGGCTCGGCGTCGTTGTAGCGCGAGATGGAGCCGCAAGCGCAGATGCGCCCGAAGTCGTTCATGTGGTCCAGCGCCGCCTCGAGGTGGCGGCCGCCGACGTTGTCGAAGTAGACGTCGACGCCGTCCGGCGCGAGGTCGGCCAGCGCGTCCATCGGGTCGTCGCGCTTGTAGTTGAAGCCGGCGTCGAAGCCGAACTCCTCGCCGAGCAGCGCCACCTTGGCGTCGCTGCCGGCGCTGCCGACGACGCGGCAGCCGCGGATGCGCGCGATCTGCCCCGCGACCGATCCGACCGCGCCCGCCGCGCCGGAGACGAAGACCGTCTCGCCGGCTTGCGGGTCGCAGAGGTCGAGCAGGCCGATGTAGGCGGTCAGGCCGGTGCCCCCCAATGCGCTGAGGTAGTGCTGGGCGTGGGGGTAGGCGGCGTCGAGCTTCTCCAGCGCGTCGCCGGGGGCGGCGAAGATCTCGCGCCAGCCGAAGAGGCTGCGGACCAGGTCGCCGGGGGCGAAGCCGGGGTGACGGGAGTCGAGCACGCGCCCGACGGCGCGGCCGTCGCAGACGTGGTTCAGCTGCCACGGCGCGGCGTAGCTCTGCGCGTCGCGCATGCGCCCGCGCATGTACGGATCGACCGACATCCACAGGTTGGCCACCACCACGTCGCCCTCGCCGGGGTCGGGGTCGGGCGCGCGCACGAGGGCGAAGTCGGAGGGCTGGGGCACGCCCTCGGGGCGGTTGACGAGGTGGATTTCGCGGGGCATGGGGGACTCCTGGTTCACTCCACGGGCGGGGTCGCCGCGGCTCGTCCCCCCGGCCCCCCGCGCGCGAAAAAGGAGCGGGGCGGCTTGGGGGAGCCGCCCCGCTCAGGGGGTCGCTCGCGGGCGGGTGCGAGCGGGAACCATCGGGTTCAGCGGCGGCCGCGCCGCCGATGCTAGCGCGCGGCGGCGGGCGCCGCGTGGAACTGCTCCTCCTCGGTCGAGCCGCTGAGCGCGGTCGTCGACGATTCGCCGCCGGTGACGGCGAGCAGCACCTCGTCGAAGTAGCCCGTGCCGACCTCGTGCTGGTGCTTGGTCGCGGTGTAGCCGACGGCCTCGGCCTCGAACTCCCGCTCCTGCAGATCCACGTAGGCCGACATGCCCTCGCGGGCGTAGTCGCGGGCCAGGTGGTAGGAGCCGAGGTTGAGGTTGTGCCAGCCGGCCAGGGTGATGAACTGGAACTTGTAGCCCAGCGCCGCGATGTCCTCCTGGAAGGTGGCGATGGACTTCGCGTCGAGGTGCCGCCGCCAGTTGAACGAGGGCGAGCAGTTGTAGGCCAGCATCTTGCCGGGGTACTCGGCGTGGATCGCGTCGGCGAAGGCCTTGGCCTCGTCGACGTCGGGCGTGGCGGTCTCGCACCAGACAAGGTCGGCGTAGGCGGCGTAGGCGAGCCCGCGCGAGATGGCCTGCTCCATGCCGCAGCGCACCGTGTAGTAGCCCTCGGCGGTGCGCTCGCCGGTGATGAAGGGGGCGTCGTACTCGTCGATGTCGTTGGTCAGCAGCGTCGCGCCGAGGCTGTCGGTGCGGGCGAAGACGAGCGTGGGCACGTCGAGCACGTCGGCGGCGAGCCGGGCGGCGTTGAGCGTGCGCACCGCCTGCGACGTGGGCACGAGCACCTTGCCGCCCATGTGGCCGCACTTCTTCTCGGCCGCCAGCTGATCCTCGAAGTGGACGCCAGCGGCGCCCGCCTCGATCATCGACTTGGTCAGCTCGAAGGCGTGCAGCGGGCCGCCGAAGCCGGCCTCGCCGTCGGCCACGATCGGCGCGTACCAATCGACGGGGCTCTGGCCGTCGATGCGGCTGATCTGGTCGGCCCGCGTGAGGGCGTTGTTGATCCGCTTGACGACCGCCGGGACGCTGTTGGCCGGGTAGAGGCTCTGATCGGGGTAGGTCTGGCCGCCGAGGTTGGCGTCGGCCGCGACCTGCCAGCCGCTGAGGTAGATGGCCTGCAGGCCGGCCCGCACCATCTGCACGGCCTGGTTGCCCGTCAGCGCGCCGAAGGTGCGCACGAACGGCTCGGTGTTGAGCTGGTCCCAGAGCCGCTCCGCGCCCCGCCGCGCCAGCGTGTGCTCGATGGTCAGGCTGGCGCGCAGCTTGATCACGTCGGCGGCGCTGTAGGTGCGCTGGACGCCCGCCCAGCGCGGCTCCGTATCCCAGCGGCACTGCAGTTGCTCCGCCTCGTTGATGGCCGGTTCGTGGCCGTTGCTCGCTGCGTTCCCCATGGTGTGTGACCCCCTGGCTCGCCGCCACGGCGAGCGCATCCATCGGTGTGGATGGGCAGAACTTACACCGGCTCACCGATAGTCAATAGCAGTTACGGTGTTCGATTAGAAAGTTCTATAACGCCATCGCCCCGCGTGAATCGCGGCGCGCGGCGTCAGCGGGCGGCGGATGCCTCGTCCAGCGACTGCAACAGGTCGCGCACGCGGGTCGTGAAGCGGGCGGCGGTCGAGCCGTCCATGGCGCGGTGATCGAAGGAGAGGCAGAGGTTCATCATGGGGCGGACGACCACGCGGTCATCGGGGCCGGCGACGGGCCGCCGGATGATCGCCTCCGTGGTGAGGATCGCGACCTGCGGCGTGTTGATGATCGGCGCCGTGGCGGTGGTGCCGAAGACGCCCGTGTTGTCGAGCGTGAAGCTGCCGTCGCGGACGTCGTCCAGGCTGAGCCGGCGGTCGCGGGCGCGGTCGGTCAGGTCGGCGATGGCCCGCGCCAGCTCGCCGACCGTGAGCCCGCCGGCGTCCTTGACCGCGGGCACGATCAGCCCCTGCGGCGCGTCGACCGCGATGCCCAGGTTCACGGCCCCGCGCCGCACGAGCGCGCCGTCGGACCAGGTGGCGTTGAGGTCGGGGTACTCCGCCAGGGCGCGGCAGACCGCGTGCGCGATGTAGGGCAGGTAGCTGAGGTCGATCCCCGCGCGGGCGCGGAACACCTCCCGATCGGCGGCGCGCCGCTCGACGAGGGCGGAGGCGTCGCACTCGACGAGGAGCCAGGCGTGCGGCGCGCTGCGCACGCTCTCCAGCATGTGCTCGGCGATGCGCCGCCGCGTGGGGGAGAGCGAGACGACGGTATCGCCGTCCTGGGTCGCCGCCGGCGGGGCGTCCTCCCGGGCGGCGACGGCCGCGAGCACGTCCTGGCGCGTCACGCGGCCGCCCGCGCCGCTGCCAGTGAGGCCGCCGAGGTCGATGCCGTGCTCGGCGGCGAGCCGGGTGACGGCGGGGGAGTGGCGCCGCTTCGGAACATCGCCGGCCACCGGCGCTTCCACGGGCGCCGCGGGCGTGGGGTCGGTCTCCCCCGACGCCTGGAATTCGGCCAGCGGCGTGCCGACGGGCACGGTCTCACCCGCGTCCACCAGGACAGCGCTCAGCCTGCCCTCGAACGGGGATGGGATCTCCACCGTCACCTTCTCCGTCTCGACCTCGACGAGCGGCTGGTCGAGCGCGACCGTCGCGCCGGGCGCGACCAGCCAGCGCAGGATCGTGCCTTCGGTCACGGACTCGCCGAGCTGGGGCATGGTCAGCGTGGCCACGGCGTCCTCCCTCCCGGCGCTCAGTAGGCCGCCAGGCCGCGCACGGCCTCGGCGATGCGGGCGGCGTCGGGCATGAAGGCCGCTTCGAGCTTCGCGTGGTAGCCCATGGCCGGGACGTCAGGGCCGGCGACGCGCGTGATCGGCCCATCGAGGTGATCGAAGGCGTGCTCGGCGATCAGCGCCGCGACCTCGCCGCCGACGCCGCCGCTGAGGTGATCCTCGTGCACGATGACGACCTTGCCGGTGTGGCGGGCGGCGTCGAGCAGGGCGGCCTGGTCCAGCGGCGCGATCGTGCGCAGATCGAGGACGTGGCACTCGATGCCCTCGGCGGCCAAGGTCTCGGCGGCGGCGAGACATTCGTGCAGCATCAGGCCGTAGCTGATCAGCGTGACGTCGCCGCCGTCGCGCTGCAGGGCGGCCTCGCCGATGCCGACGGCGGGCAGCGGATCGGGCACTTCGCCCCGGATCAGGCGGTAGGTGCGCTTGTGCTCCAGGAAGATGACCGGGTCCGGGTCGGCGACGGCGGCGTGCAGCAGCGCCTTGGCGTCGGCGGGGGTGGCCGGCGCCACGACCTTCAGGCCGGGCACGTGCGCGAACAGCGCCTCGAACGACTGGGAGTGGTAGAGCCCGCCGTGCACGCCGCCGCCCCACGGCGTGCGCACGACGAGCGGCACCTGCCACTCCCCGCGGCTGCGCCAGCGCATCTTGGCCGCCTCGGAGATCAATTGGTTCACGGCCGGGAGGATGAAATCGACGAACTGGATCTCCACGATGGGGCGCATGCCGCCGAGGGCCGCGCCGATCGCGGCGCCGGTGAAGCCCGACTCGGCCAGCGGGGTGTCGAAGATGCGCCGCTCGCCGAATTCGTCGAGCAGTCCCTCGGTGATGCGGAAGACGCCGCCCGCCTCCACGTCCTCGCCCAGCACGATGACGCGCTCGTCGGCGGCGAGGAGATCGCGCAGGCCGTCGCGCAGGGCCTCCGCCATCGTCTGCTCGCTCATGACGTCCCGCCCCACGGCGGCGCGGCGAAGAGGTGGTCGAGGAGCGTGGCCGGGTCCGGATCGGGGGCTCGCTCGGCGCGCGCCAGCGCCTCCCGAACCTCCTGGTCTGCCTCGACGTCCAAGTCCGCCGCGTGGGCCTCGGTGAGGATGCCGTCGTTGATCAGTCGCGCGCGGAAACGGTCGACGGGATCCCGCTTGAGCCACTGTTCCAACTCCGCGCGGGTGCGGTAGCGGCGGTCGTCGTCGTCGGATGAGTGGGGCACCGTGCGGTAGGTCTTGAGCTCGATGATCGCGGGGCCGCCGCCGCGCCGCGTCTCCTCGACCAACTGATGCATGTTGCGGTAGACGAGCATCAGGTCGTTGCCGTCGACGACGATGCCCTTCATGCCGTAGGCCGGGGCGCGGTCGGCGACGTGCTCGACCGGCATCTCCTTCTCCTGCGACTCCGTGATCGCGTAGCCGTTGTTCTCGACGACCAGGATGACGGGCAGCCGGCGCACGGCGGCGAAGTTCAGGCCCTCGTGGAAGTCGCCCTGGGCGGTGGCGCCCTCGCCGATGTAGCAGACCGCGACGGCGTCCTCGCCGCGCAGTTGCGAGGCCCAGGCGAGCCCGGCCGCCATCGGGATCTGCGTCCCGACCGTGGAGGACTGCGAGACGACCCGCAATTCCTTCGCGCTCCAGTGGGCGGGCATCTGGCGGCCGCCGCTGTTGGGGTCGGTCGCCTTGGCGAGCACGTTGAGCATGAACTCCTCGACGGTCATGCCGAGCGTGAGCATGACGCCGATGTCGCGGTAGTAGGGCAGCACCCAGTCCTTGCCCGGCACGAGGGCCGCCGCGGTGCCGACCTGCGCGGCCTCCTGCCCCTGCCCGGTGACGACGAAGGGCGCGCGGCCCTGGCGGTTGAGCGTGAACCAGCGTTCGGCGATGCGGCGGGAGAGGAGCAGCAGGTACCACATCTCGACGAGGGCCTCGTTGGGCAGGTCGAAGTGGGGGTGCGTGAGGTCGGGTCCTTTGGCCCGCCGCCGGCGGGCGTCGGCCGGCTGCGCCAGGGGAATGCGGACGCGGGGCGGTCCGGCATAGCCATCCGCTGCCATGCGTGCCTCCCTTCCAGCCGCGCCGCTAGAGCCGCAGCTTGGGACGCAGCGCGGCCTCGGCGGCCTCGCCGACGACCTCGCTCACCGTGGGATGCGCCTGCACGACCCGTCCCAGCTCCCACAGTGAGGCGTCCATGAAGCCGCCCACGGCGGCCTGGCCGATCATCTCGGTGGCGGCCGTGCCGACGATCTGGCAGCCCAACAGGTCGCCGCTCTCCTCCTCGGCGACGATCTTGACGAAGCCGTCCGCGTCGTCGTGGATGAGGGCGCGGGCGTTGGTGCGGAAGCGGGAGCGCCCGACCTTGACGCGATGCCCCGCCTCGACGGCCTGGGCCTCGGTCAGGCCGATCGAGGCGACCTCGGGCGTGGTGTAGACGGCGCGCGGCATCCAGACCGGGTCGGGCGGCGGCGGCGACTGCCCCAGCAGGCACTCCGCGACGTAGCGCCCCTGCGCGGCGGCGACGTGCGCGAGCTGCAAGCCCCCGTTGACGTCGCCGACGGCGTAGACGTGCTCGACATCGGTGCGCATCTCGTCGTCCACGGGGACCGTGCCGCCGTAGGTCGAGACGCCGACATCGGCGGGGGCGAGCGCCTCCGAGCGCGGCCGCCGGCCCGTCGCTACCAGGACCACGTCGCCGCTGAACGTGTGGCGCTCGCCGCCGTGCTCGACCTCCATGCGGACGCCGTCATCGTTGATGCGCACGCTGTCGGCGTCGATCTGGGCGCCGGTGCGGACGTCGACGCCGCGCGCGGACAGTTGCCGGGCGAGCGCGCGGGCCGCTTCCTTGTCCTCCTGCGGCAGCAGTTGGGGCAGCAGTTCCAGCAGCACGACGTCGCTGCCGAGGTCGGTCCAGAGCGAGGCGAACTCCGCCCCGACGGCGCCGCCGCCCACGATGATGGCGCGCGACGGCGGCGGCAGGTCGATGGCGTGGTCGGAGGTGACGACGCGGCGGCCGTCGACGGGCAGGAAGGCGAGATCGGCGGGGCGGGAGCCGGTGGCGATGATCACGTCCCTGGCGCGCAGCGTCGTGACGGGGCCGCCCGCGCTGGGCGTGACCTCGACGCTGGTGGGGCCCGTCATGCGGGCGGCGCCGTCGAGCCGCTCGATCTTCGCGAGGTCCAGCGCCTGCTGCATGCCGCTCTCCAGCCGGCCGACGATGCCGTTCTTGAAGTCGAGCGCGGCGGGCCAGTCGAGCTCGGGCGCGGACAGGCGCACGCCGTGGGCGGAGGCGGCGCGCGCGCCGCGGACGATGGCGGCGGTCTCGAGCAGGGCCTTGGTGGGGATGCAGCCGCGATGCAGGCAGACGCCGCCCACCTTGTCCTGCTCGACGAGGGCGACGCGGCCGCCGCCCCGCGCCATGGTCTGCGCGGCGGTGTAGCCGCCCCAGCCGCCGCCGATCACCAGAAGGTCGAAGTCGGACACGGTTCCCTCCCGACGCTGTGGATTCATCGTAGGGCGTGGGAGGCTAGCGGCGGCGGGCGATGTAATGCGCGCTCGTGCCGAAGAACGTCTCGGCCGACTCCATCACGGTCTCCGACAGCGTGGGGTGGGCGTGGATGGTGAGCTGCAGGTCGGACGCCCGCGCGCCCATCTCGACGGCCAGCGTGCCCTCGGCGATGAGCTCGCCCGCGTTGGGCCCGACGATGCCGACGCCCAGCACGCGCTCGCTGCCCTTCTCCAGGATCAGCTTCGTGAGGCCCTCCGGACGGGCCAGCGTGATCGCGCGGCCGGAGGCGCGCCAGGGGTAGCGCACGACCTCGACGTGGTCGGCGGGGGCGTCGGCTTCGGTCAGGCCGCACCAAGCGATCTCAGGGTCGGTGAAGACGACGGCCGGGATGGCGGCGGGCTCGAAGGCGGCCGGCTGGCCCAGGATCGCTTCCACCGCGACGCGGGCCTCGTGCATCGCCTTATGCGCCAGCATCGGCTCGCCGGCGACGTCGCCGACGGCGAAGATCGTGGGCTCCGCGGTGCGGCGCTGCCCGTCGGTCTCCAGGAAGCCGCGGTCGTCGGTGCGGACCAGCGTCGTCTCCAGCCCGAGCCCGTCCGAGTTCGGCCGCCGCCCCACGGCGACGAGCGCCTTGTCGAAGGTGCGCTCGCTCTCCGCGCCGCCGGCGGCGGCGAGACGCACGCGGATCCCGTCCTCCGCTTCCGCCATGGCGGTGACGCGCGTGTTGAGCAGCACCTCGTCGAACACGCCGGCCAGGTGCGTCGCGAGCGGCTTCACGAGGTCGCGATCGACGCCGGGCAGCAGGCCGGGCAGCATCTCGACGACCGTGACCTTGGAGCCCAGCGCGGCGTAGACCGTGCCCATCTCCAGCCCGATGTAGCCGCCGCCGACCACCAGCAACCGATCGGGCACGTCGGCCAGTTCGAGCGCGCCGGTGGAATCCATCACGCGGGGCGAGTCGAGCGCCAGCGGGCCGGGCCGGACCGGCGAGGAGCCGGTCGCGATGACGGCGTGGTCGAAGCCGACCTCGTCGAGCGAGCCGCCGCACAGGACGCGCAGCGAGCGGCTGCCCGAGAAGTGCGCCCGCCCCACGATGGGCCGCACGTTGCGCTGGCCGCGCAGCAGCCCCAGCCCGGAGGTCAGCCGCCGCACGACGCTGTCCTTCCACTCGCGCAGGGCGTCGAGGTCGATGCGCGGCTCGCCGAAGTCGAGCCCGAAGGCGCGCGCCTCGTGCGACTCGGCGATCACGCGGGCGGCGTGCAGCAGCGCCTTCGAGGGGATGCAGCCGCGGTAGGTGCAGGCCCCGCCGGGGTTCTCCTCCTCGTCGATCAGCGTCACGTCGAGGCCGCGCAGAGCGGCGTGGAAGGCGGCCGGGTAGCCGCCCGGCCCCGCGCCGATGACGGCCAGCCGCTTGCCCGCGGGCGGGGAGGCGCCGGCCATCTCAGCCCTCCAGCGCCAGCATCATCGGCTGCCGGATGGCGTCCGTGATCCAGGTCATGAAGCGCGCGCCATCGGCGCCGTCGAGCACGCGGTGGTCGAAGGTCAGCGAGAGCGGCATGTGCAGGCGCGGCTCCCACGCCCCGCCCTCTGGGTCATCGACGTCGTCGGCGAAGGCGAGCACCTTCTCGGCCCGCCCGATGCCCAGGATGGCGACGTTCGGCCAGTGGATGATGGGCGCGAAGTGGCCCGTGCCGAGACCGCCCAGGTTCGTGATCGTGAAGCTGCTGCCGCGCATCTCGTCGATCGTGAGGTCGTTGTCGCGCGCCTTGGCGCTGAGCTGCGTCAGTTCGACCCCGAGCTGGATGATGTTCTTGCGGTCGACGTCGCGGATCACCGGCACGACGAGGCCGCGGTCGGTATCGACGGCCACGCCGATGTGCACGTACTGCTTCAGGACCAACTCCTGCGCCTCCGCGTCGAAGCTGGCGTTGACGCGGGGGTGGGCGCGCAGCGCGGCGGCGACGATCTTGAGCAGAATGGCGGTGATCGTCAAGCGGCCGCCGGCGTCGATGGCGGCCTGCCGGTGGCGACGCCGCATCGCCTCCAGGTCCGTGACGTCGGCGGTGTGCTGCAGCGTGACGGCCGGGATCTGCTGCCAGGCCAGCGACATGTTGCGCGCCACGGTGCGCCGGAAGCGGTTCAGCGGCTCACGCTGCACGGCGCCCCAGCGGGAGAAGTCGGGCAGGGGGGGCGTGGCGAGCGGCGTCCCGGCCGGGGCCGCCGCGGGCGCGCTGCGGGCCGTCCGCGCGAAGCGCATCACGTCGTCCTGCGAGATGCGCCCGGCGGGACCGCTGCCGGGCACGTCGCGCACGTCGACGCCGATCCGCCGGGCGAACTGCCGCACCGACGGCGAGGCGAAGACCGCCCGCTGCGTGACGTCGTCCGGCGTGGGGCCCGAGCGCTCGTCGTGGGGGATGGCCGTGGCGACGTCGCGCGGCGGCGGGGCGGGCTCGGGCTCGGGGGCCGGCGCGACGGGGGGCGGGGGAGCCGGCGGCGGGGCGGG
>JAPOXB010000228.1 GCA_026707335.1 Chloroflexota bacterium | reverse complement strand
CAAGAAAAAGGGCCCCGTGCGTTCCGGGGCCCGAGCACCAGCGGTGTACAGCTACATTCGGCCCGTGCCTACTAACTGAACCGTCTGGCTGATCCAATCCTAGCAGCAATGAGGCGATGAGGCCTCGGCGCAGGGACGGAACCGCGTGAGGAAACGGGCCAATCAGGCGAAAAAATAGGGCCCCGTGCGTTCCGGGGCCCCGAGTCGCCAGCGGACCACCCGCATTCGGCTTGCGCCTACTGACCGGACCGGTCTGGCTGATCCAATCCTAGCAGTACTCCGCCCGGCGACGCCGATCCTCCTCCAGCCGCGCCTCTGTCAGCGACGCGTACTCCTCCGTCTGCTCGACCAGCACCCAATCGCGGCCGTGCCGCTCCGACGCCAGGGCCAGCGTGCCCGCCCCGCCAAACGGGTCGAGGATCAGGTCGCCCGGCGCCGTCCCCACCTGCACCAGCCGCTCGACCAGCGCCAGCGGTTTCTGCGACGGGTGCCGCCCCAGCGACCGCTCCCCCTTCGGCGTGACGGGGAACTCCCAGAGGTTGCGCATCTGCTTATCGCCGTTGAGCGCCTTCGCCTCCCAGTAGTTGAACTGCCAGCCCGAGGCCTTGCCCGCCCCGTCGGGCGTCCCGTTCACCGCCCAGACCAGCTGCTCCGTGCTCTCCGCCAGCATCCGCGCCGTGATGTTCGGCTGCGCGTTCGGCTTGTACCACACGATCGAGTTCAGCACGCGCCGGTTGAGGCCCGATTGCAGAATGAACCCCAGTTGGTAGATGTTGTGGTACGTCCCGAAGACCAGGATGTTGCCGTTCGGCTTCACGACCCGGCAGACCTCGTGCAGCCACTCGACGTTGAAGCGGAAGAACTCGTCGTCGCCGAAGCGGTCCCACGACTCCGCCATCGTCACGTGCGACGAGAACGCCCAGCCCAGCCCGCGCCGCTTGCTCATGTTGAACGGCGGGTCGGCGATGCAGTGGTCGACGCAGTCGTCGGGCCAGCCGCGCATCGTCGCCAACGCGTCCCCCCGGATCAGCGCGTTGCGTTCTGGCGGCTGGAGGGCGTCGCTCATGCCCCCATTGGATCACATTGGTGATCGGAGGGGAAGGGGGGCGCGCGCTCCCCTATCCTGCCCGCGAGGACCAGCCCGAAAGGCCCGAGCCATGACCATCCGCGCCATCGTCGAGATCGTTCTCCGCGTCGCCGACATCGACCGCGCGCTCGCGTTCTACCACGACACGCTGGGGCTGGAGTTGTTCTCCCCGCCCGGGCTGCCCGGCAAGTTCCTGCGCGTCGGCGAGAAGGATGGGCTGCCGATGCAGATCGTGCTCGTGCCCGGCGGGCAGGCCGCCCCCGCCGGAATCGCTGCGCTCGCCGGGCTGCACCACATCGGCCTCGAGGTCGAGCCGGCCGACTGGCAGCCCCTGCGCGACCGCCTGGAGGCGGCCGGACACGCCACCCGCGACGGCGCCCACCCCTTCATGGCCGTCGACGCGTTCTACCTCGACGACCCGGACGGCAACGAGGTGGAGATCGCGACCCGCCGTCCCGCCTGACCCCTCCCGCTTCCGCGTCCGGCCCGCTACCCTCCGCAGCGGAGCCCCGGCCGCCCGACGGTCGGGCCGCGAAAAGGAGCCCCCTCATGGCCGACGAAGTCACCTTCCCCGTCGAGGCCGGGCACATCATGCTGTTCGCCCGCGCCATCGGCGACGAGAACCCGATCTACAAGGACGCCGAGTACGCCAAGGCCTCCGAGGTCGGCGGCATTCCCGCGCCGCCCACCTTCGAGCGCGTCTGGGCCCACTGGGACCCCGACTACTCGCTGCGGCCCAAGCCCGGCGAGCCCTGGTTCGGCTCGGCGGCCGAGGCCACCGCTCGCCCGCAGAGCGCCGACGAGGAGGACGACGGCGGCGGCAGCGGCCGCGGCCTGCACGCCGAGCAGCGCTACGTCTACCACCGGCCCGTCCTGGCCGGCGAGACGCTGACCGCCCGCATGCGCCCCGGCAAGACGTGGACGAAGGAGGGCCGCCGCGCCGGCACGATGACCTTCAGCGAGGGGATCATCGAACTCTTCGACGAGGCGGGCGAGATCGTCATCACCGCGACCACCGTCGGCGTCACGACCTCCCGCGCCGTCGACCAGTAGGGTCGCCTGAGAGAACCAGCCCAGTAGGGTCGCTCTGAAGAAACAAGCAGTAGCCCCCGCCGAAGCACGGCCCGCCCGGCCAAGCGAACAGGAGACCCCCGATGCCCCTCAACGCCAGCAGCCTCAGCGTCGGCGACACGCACAGCGAAGTCGTCGTCGAGAACCTCACCCGCACGCAGATCGTGCAGTACGCCGGCGCCTCCGGCGACTACAACCCCATCCACACCGACACGCCCTTCACCAAGGAGATCGCCGGTTACCCCAGCGTCTTCGCGCACGGGATGCTCAGCATGGGCATGACCGGCAAGATGCTGACCAACTACGTCGGCGACGGCCGGCTCACGGCCTTCGGTGTGCGCTTCACGCGGCAGGTCTTCCCCGGCGCGACGCTCACCGCCACCGCCACGGTGGAGGCCATCCGCGAGGAGGACGGCCAGCACTTCGTCGACCTCGCCGTCTCGACCACGAACCAGGAGGGTCAGGAGGTCTGCAAGGGCGACGCCTCGGCCCGCATCGACGCGTAGCCGCCGGAGCCCCGTCATGGCCGACGAGATCACCTTCCCCATCGAGGCCGGGCACATCATGCGCTTCGCCGCCGCGATCGGCGATGAGAACCCGATCTATCGCGACGCCGGCCACGCCGAGGCGACCGAGCCCGGCGGGGTGATCGCGCCGCCCACCTACGCGATTGCCTCCGCCCACTTCGATCCCGACGTCGCGCGCCCCCTCCCCGGCCGGCCCTGGCGCGGCTCCGGCGCCGAGCCGACCGGGACCCCGGCCGGCCCCGGGACCGACGAGAGCTCCCGCGGCCTCCACGCCGAGCAGCGCTTCGTCTACCACCGCCCCGTCCTGGCCGGCGAGACGCTGACCGTCCGCCGCCGCCCCGGCGAGACGTGGACGAAGGAGGGCCGCCGCGGCGGCGCGCTCAGCTTCCGCGAGCAGATCAGCGAGTTCTTCGACGCCGACGGCGACGTCGTCATCACCGCCACGATGGTGGGCGTCACCACCTCCCGCGCCGTCGATCAGTAGGGGGCGGCCTACACCAGCGCCGCCACGATCCCCGCAATGGCTGCCACGACCACGGCCGCGAGGGCGACGCCGAACGTCACTAGTCGCCACGTCTGCGCATGGAGGGCTTCGTGGAGTTCGGCCCGGAGCAACTGCACGTCTTCCCGTGTCGCGAGCCCGCCGACGGCGGCCTCGACTTCGTCCGCAACGGTGACCGCCAACTCACGTGGCGCTCCCGCATCCACCATCCGTCTCACCATGCGCTCCACGTCGAATGCGACCATGCGACGATCCTAGCAGAGTCGGGATGGCCGCCCGCCGATTGGCGACCGGCCGCCGACGCCCTATGGTAGACAAAACTGCTTTCGTTCTACCCCGGAGATCGCCGCGATGAGCCTCAACATCAAAAACGAGGAGACCTGCCGCCTCGCCGCGGAGTTGGCCGACCTCACCGGCGAGACGATGACCGGCGCGATGACCGTCGCCTTGCGGGAGCGGCTGGATCGCGAGCGCCGCGCCCGCGGCGTCGAGGTGCGCGTGGCGGAGCTGCGCGCCATCGGGCAGCGCTGCGCGGGCCTTCTCCGCGACGGCCCCACCGCCGCCGAACACGGCGACCTCCTCTACGACGAGCGCGGGGTACCCAAGTGATCGTCGACGCGTCCGCCGTGCTGGCCGTCCTCTTCGACGAGCCGGACGCCGACCACTACGCCCGCGCCATCGCCGAGGCGCCGCGCTGCCGACTGTCCGCTGCGGGCTTCCTGGAGGTCGCCATCGTGCTCGAAAGCCGCGCCGGCCCGGAGGCCGCCGACGAACTCGACCGCTTCCTTGAACTCGCCGCCATCGAGATCGCCCCCGTCACCGAGGAGCACGCCCAAGCCGCCCGCCGCGCCTGGCGACGCTTCGGCAAGGGCAACCATCCGGCCGGGCTCAACTTCGGCGACTGCTTCGCCTACGCCTTGGCCGAGACCGCCGACGAACCCCTCCTCTTCAAGGGCGGAGACTTCGCTCGCACGGACGTCGAGGCGGCCGGATAGGCGCAGCCGACGGGTCGCGACGGCCGAACTGCTAGCCTTGACCCCTCAGAGGGAGGCGGGGGAACTGTGCTGCGCAAATTGATGCGGGTTCTCCTCAGCGGTTCAGCGAACCGACCACGTGCGCACGCCCAGTCGCAGGCGTCGGCGGGCCGGCGAACCCACTTCGACGATCGCCGGCGACGCCCCTCCGATCTCGCCCGCGACGTGCTGGCCACGTCGCCCGTCATCTTCGACACCGAAACGACGGGGCTCTCGGGGAGCGACCAGATCGTCGAGATCAGTTGCGTCTCCGCCACCGGCGAGGTGCTCCTCGACTCTCTGGTCCGCGCGTCCTGCCCGGTGTCGCAGGGTGCGAGACAGGTCCACCGGATCAGCGATGCCGACTTGGCGCAGGCCCCAACGATCCAGGAGCTGATGCCCGCCCTCCATGAGGTGTTCGACGGGCGAACCGTCCTGGCCTACAACTTCGACTTCGATCGCCGTCTCTTGGCGCAAACCATCTCGGCAGCCGGTCTGCACTGGCCGGACGAGTGGCGACACTGGGGGGAGTCCCCGGACCGCTACTGCATCATGCGGCTCTACGCCCGATTCCGGGGTGACAAGTGGCACAAGTTAGGCGACGCACTGGCGCAATGCGGCCTGGAACTCGACGACTCGCTGCATCGCGCATCGGCCGACGCCAGCGCCGCGCTCCTGGTCCTCCAGCACATCGCGAGCGGGCGCAGGTAGGCACAGCGACGCCTCTTCGCCCCGGCACGCTGACGCCAATGCCTCACGCCTCCCGCGACATCGCGACCGGGCCCTCCGTCCCGCGACCCCGCACCGACTCCAGCTCCACGACCACTGCCACGCCCGTCCGCTCCGGGTCTCGCGCCCGCTCCGACGCGGGCGAGTTGTCGAACACCTGCAGCCGCACCGCCGGGTCCGGCTCGACCCGCGCCCGGCCCGTCATCGTGTAGTGGCGGCGCGCCGGCATGTTCGCGTACACCGCGGCCACGACCGGATTGACCGCGATCGCCCGCACCGTCTCCGACGCCTCCTGGTTGCGCACCCAGAACGCCAGCCCGTCGTCGCCGAACGTCTGCGCCGTGCCCCGGAAGCTCACCGCCGGGGTCCCCTCCGGCGTCACTGCGCACACCACGATGGGGTACCCGTCGTCCAGCGCCCCGTTGATATCCGCCCGCATCTGCGCGTCGAATCGGATCATCGCCGTGCCTCCGTTCCGCCCGCTCAGGCTACCCCTGCGGGCCCATCCGGCCTCACGATGTCAACTACATTTGACATTCAGTCAAGCATGATTGACACTGCGGGCATCCACGACGCGCCCGCCCGGAGCGAGCCATGCCCACAGACGCCCCCTCAACCCCCCATCCCGGTCTGATGCGCCGCCTCGCCGCGCGACGGCCGTCGCGGCGCTGTCTCGTGCGCGCGCTGCTGATCTGGGGCGGGTACGCAGCCCTCGTGGGCGTCTGCGGCTGGGTGGTCGACGCCAACCCGGGGGCCGATTGGCGCTACGCCGTCGCCGTGCTGCCGATGATCCCACCCCTGTTCGTCCTTCGCGACTGGCTGCGCGAGTTCCGCGGCAGCGACGAACTCGAGCAGCGCATCGCCCTCGAATCGATCGCCTTCGCCTTCGGCGCCACGGCCCTGCTCACCTTCACCTTCGGCTTCCTCCAGCTCGCCGGCCTGCCCGACATCAACTGGCTGTTCGTCTGGGCCGTCATGGGCAGCTGCTGGATCGTCGGGGGGCGGCTCGCGCGGCGGCGCTGGCTCTGACGCCCGATGCGCAACACGCTCAAGCTGCTGCGGGCCGAGCGCGACTGGTCCCAGAAGGACCTCGCCGGCGCCCTCGGCGTCTCCCGTCAGACCGTCAACGCCATCGAGACCGGCAGGTACGACCCTTCCCTACCCCTCGCGTTCCGCATCGCGGCGCTCTTCGACCGCCCCATCGAGCGCATCTTCCACCCTGCCCGCGACGGCCGATAGACCTTGGTCATCAGCTCCAGCAGGTGCCCGTCGGGGTCGCGGAAGTAGACGCCGCGGCCGCCCTTGCGGCTGTTCGTGCGCATGTCCGTCGCCGACCGCGGCCCGCTGCCGTAGGGGATCGACTCCGCCCGCACGCGCCCGAAGATGGCGTCGAAGGTCGCGTCATCGACGTGGAAGGCGTAGTGGTGCGACTCGAAGGACTCCTCGTCGGCGAAGTCGAGCGTCAGCGTCGCGTTCACCCGCACGGCCGCGAAGTGCCCCGGCCGCCGCCGGTATTCGAGCCCGAAGAGGCGCGCGAAGAACTCCGCCGCCGCCACCTTGTCCCGCGACGGCACGATCGTGTGGTTCAGCTCGATCGGCATCAGGGTCCCTCCCCCGTCGAGCCTACACCGCGGCCATCTCTGCCACTATTATCGACTGCGAAGCGATACGCAAATAGCGCTCACGCTTATTTTCGCGCGCGCGAATGAGGTCCCCCTCTCCATGCCCGGACGGACGGTGACAGGAGGAGGTCCTAGAACACGTCCAGCAACTCGAAGCGGGGGCCGTCGCGGCAGCAGAGGCGGACGCCGCGCTTGGTGAAGACGGCGCAGCCGTAACAAATGCCCGTGCCGCAGGCCATCTCGGTCTCCATCAGCACCTGCACCGAGCGACCCATCCCGTCGGCGCGCACGACCGACGCCATGCTGCGGAACATCGGCGTCGGGCCGCAGGCGAGCGACTGGTCGGCCCAGGGCAGGTATTCGGCGAAGAGGTCGGTGACGAGGCCGCGGCGGCCCATCGCGCCGTCCTCCGTCGCGACGGCGTACTCGACTTCGGGCGGCAGCAGCTCGGCCGGAAAGACCCCCTCCGCCGCCCGCGCGCCCACGCAGAGGACCAGCGTGCGGCCCCGCCCCAGCTGCTCGTCGGCCAGCGCGACCAGCGGCGCGACGCCCACGCCGCCCCCCACCAGCAGCAGGTTGCGGGCGCCCCGGCGCACCTCGAAGCCGCGCCCCAGCGGGCCGGTCATGCGCGACACCGCCCCCACCGGCTGCGACGCCATCAGCGTCGTCGCCTCCCCGATGACCGTGTAGAGCAGGGCGAACTGCCGCTCGCCGCCCCGCTCGCGGAAGCGGTAGAAGGAGAATGCGCGCGGCAGGAAGGGGTCCATCCCCTCGACCGGCTGCACCATCACGAACTGGCCCGGCTGCGCCCCTCTACAGACCGCCTCGCCCGCGTACCAGGTGACGAACGTGCCCGGGTAGATCTCCTCGGTCTCCAGGACCTCCGCCTCGGCCTGCTGCACCGTCACGTCTGCACCGTCACGCCCCCGTGGACTCCGACCCGGTGTATTCCGCCCCCGTGTATTCCGACAGCGGTGCGACTTCGTATCCCCCCTCCGACAGCAGCGCCGCGACGGCGTGGCGCGACGTGTCGATGCTCGTGAAGCAGGGCAGGCGCTTCTCGGCCGCGGCCCGCCGGATGTGGAAGCCGTCGCGCAGCGTCGTGCGGCCCCCCTCCGACGTGTTGAGCACGAAGTCCACCTCACCGGCCTCGATCACGTCCACCACGTTGGGGTGCGACTCCGCCAGCCGCTTGGGGACGCGCCGCGCCTCGAGCCCCAGGCCGCGGATCATCTCCGCCGTGCCGTCGGTCGCGTAGAGCGTGTAGCCGGCCTCGCCCAGCTGGCGGATCAACTCGATCGACTCCGCCTTGTCCTGGTCGGCGATGCTCAGCAGCGCCGTCCCCCGCGCCGGCAGGGCCAGGTCGCTGGCCAGCAGGGCCTTCGTCAGCGCGCCGTCGAAGTCGCGGTCGACGCCCATCACCTCGCCCGTCGATTTCATCTCGGGCCCGAGGTAGGTATCGACCCCGGCCAGCTTCGACATGCTGAACACCGGCGCCTTGATCGCGACCAGATCGCGCGACGGCCACAGCCCGTCGGCGTAGCCCTGATCGCACAGGCTGCGGCCCAGCATGACGTTCACCGCCAGCTCGACCATCGGCACGGTCGTGACCTTGCTGAGGAACGGCACCGTGCGGCTGGCGCGCGGGTTGACCTCCAGCACGAAGACGCCGCCCGGATCGTCGCCGCGGCCCCGCATGACGACGTACTGGATGTTCATCAGCCCGCGCACGTCGAGCCCCAGCCCGATCTGGCGCGTGTAATCGACCAGCAGGGCCGTCTCCTCCGGCGTCAGGTTGGGCGCCGGATAGACCGCCATCGAGTCGCCCGAGTGCACGCCCGCCCGCTCGATGTGCTCCATGATGCCGGGGATCAGCACCGTCTCCCCGTCGCAGATCGCGTCGACCTCGACCTCGACGCCGGCGAAGTACTTGTCGATCAATACGGGCCGGCCCGGGCCCGCCTCGATCGCCTGGCCGACGTAGCGGGCCAGCTCGCCCGCTCCCTGCACGATCTCCATCGCCCGGCCGCCCAGCACGTACGACGGCCGCACCAGCACCGGATAGCCGATCGTCTCGGCCGCCTGGATGGCGTCGGCCATGTTCGTCACCGTCGTGCCCGGCGGCTGCGGGATGCCCAGGCCGGAGAGGAAGCGCTCGAAGCGCTTGCGGTCCTCCGCCAGATCGATCGCCTCCGCCGACGAGCCCAGGATCGGCTGCGCCGACGACGTCAGCGGCCCGGCCAGGTTGATCGCCGTCTGCCCGCCGAACTGCAGGATCGAGGGCACGGCCTCGCGCGTCCCGTCGGGGCCGCCGGCGCCGATCTCGTTCTCCAGGATGTCGCGCGCCGACTCCTCGTCGAGCGGCTCGAAGTACAGCCGATCCGACGTGTCGAAGTCGGTCGAGACGGTCTCCGGGTTGCTGTTCGCCATAACCGCCGCGTAGCCGGCCGCGCGCAGCGCCTGCGCCGCCTTGACCGACGCGTAGTCGAATTCGATCCCCTGGCCGATGCGGATCGGGCCGCTGCCGACCACCAGCGCCCGGTCGCCCGACTCGGGCAGCGCCTCGTTCTCCTCCTCGTAGGTGGAGTAGAAGTAGGGCGTCGCCGCCTCGAACTCGGCCGCGCAGGTGTCGACCATCTTGTAGACCGGCCGGATGTCCCAATCGAGCCGCTGCTGTCGCACCTTCTCCGTCACCGAGCCGGCCAGATTGGCGATCTGCTCGTCGGCGAAGCCCAGCCGCTTGGCCGCGTGCAGCAGTCCCGGCGTCAGCGGCTCGCCGAGCAGCCGCTTCTCCATCTCCACCAGGCCCAGCAGCTTGTCGAGGAACCACGGATCGACGCCCGTCTCCCGCGCCAGCGCGGCGACGTCGGGATCCCGCCGCAGCGCCGACATCAGGTGCCAGATGCGGTTGTCGGTCGGCACGACCGCCGCCGCGCCCGGGTCGTCGGCCGACTTGTCCTCCCACAGCAGCGATCGGCCGCCCACCTCCAGCGAGCGCACCGCCTTCTGCAGCGCCGCCTCGAACGAACGGTCGATCGCCATCACCTCGCCGGTGGCCTTCATCTGCGTGCCCAGCGAGCGATCCCCGGCGCCGAACTTGTCGAACGGCCAGCGGGGGATCTTGACCACGGCGTAATCGAGCGCCGGCTCGAAGGCGGCCGTCGTCTTGCCTGTCACCCGGTTGCGGATCTCCTCCAGGCGCCGCCCGACGGCGATCTTCGCCGCCACCCGCGCGATCGGGTAGCCCGTCGCCTTCGAGGCCAGCGCCGACGATCGGCTCACGCGCGGGTTGACCTCGATCACGTAGTAGGGCAGCGCGCCGCTCTCGCCGGGGCCGTCCCAGGGCGTGACGTCGGCGCGCGGCGCGAGCGCCAGCTGCACGTTGCAGCCGCCCTCGATGCCGAGCGCGCGGATGATCTTCAGCGACGCCGAGCGCAGCCGCTGGTAGTCCTTGTCGGACAGCGTCTGGCTGGGCGCGACCACGATCGAGTCGCCCGTGTGCACGCCCATCGGGTCGAGGTTCTCCATGTTGCAGACGGTGATGCAGGTGTCGGCGCCGTCGCGCATCACCTCGTACTCGACCTCCTTCCAGCCCAGCAGCGACCGCTCGACCAGCACCTGCCCGACCGGGCTGGCGGCCATCCCGCTCTCCAGCGTGCGCCAGTAGTCGTCCTCCGTCGTGACGAAGCCGCCGCCCGTGCCGCCCAGCGTGTAGGCCGGGCGGATCACCGCCGGCAGCCCGATCTCGGCCAGCGCCGCCTTCCCTTCCCCGACGCTCTCGACGATCACGCTGGGCGGGATCGGCTCGCCGATGGTGCGCATCATCTCGCGGAACAGCTCGCGGTCCTCCGCCTTCTGGATCCCCGTCAGCGGCGTGCCCAGCAGGCGGACGCCGTGGCGCTCCAGCACCCCCGCCTCGTGCAGCGCGACGGCCAGGTTGAGCCCCACTTGCCCGCCCAGCGTCGGCAGCAGGCCGTCGGGGCGCTCCCGCGCGATGATCCGCTCCAGCACCTCGACGGTCAGCGGCTCGATGTAGGTCACGTCGGCGACGTCCTCGTCGGTCATGATCGTCGCCGGGTTCGAGTTGACCAGCACCGAGCGCACGCCCTCCTCGCGCATCGCCTTACAGGCCTGCGTGCCGGCGTAGTCGAACTCCGCCGCCTGCCCGATAACGATCGGGCCGCTGCCGATGATCAGCACCGTGCGCGGCTTCTCCGGGATCGATTCAGCCACCGCTCGCCCCCTCCCCCGATGTTTCGTCCGAAATCTCCGCCGGCGGGCGGCCCAGCCAGCCCCGCTCGATCGCGCCCCAGATGCCGAGCCCGGCCCCCAGCGGCAGCCCGACCAGGGCCGGCGTCAGCACCAGCAGCCCCGACGCCGCGCCGGCGTCGCCGGCCGCCAGCCGCGCCAGGCCCAGCCCGGCCCCCGCGCCCGAGAGCGCCAGCACGATCGCCGCCGCCAGCAGGACGCCGACACCCCTCACAGCGGCAGCTCGAATCGCAACTCGGGTCCGTCGGGGCCCATGCTGTTGATCATCGGCGCCAGTCCGCCGATCGAGCTCAGGAAGCTCAGCGCCGCCTCATTGCTGTTCGTCGGATCGTTGGGCAGCCGCCCGACCACGCGCCGGAAGCCGCCGGCCCGCGCGTGCGCGAGCAGACCCTCGGCCAGGCGCGTGCCGATGCCCCGCCGCCGCGCCTCGGGCAGCAGCCACACGCCCAGCGACGCCGCCTCGGGCTCGCGCGTGTCGAAGTCGAGCGCGCCGAAGCCCAGCGTGCGGCCCCGGGCCTCGGCCAGCAGCAGCAAGCCGGGCTCCCCCAGCCGCCCGATCCAGGTGCGCACCTCGCCGGCCGAGAAGGCCCGGTCGAGGCCCACCGGCTGCGGCTCCGCCACCACCGCCGCGATCACCGCCGCGACCGCCTCCGCGTCGGCCGCCGTGGCCCGCCGGTAGCCGACCTCGTCCGTCACGACGCCCCCTCCCGCACCAGGTCGAGGAAGCGGTCGAACAACTCCGCGTTGTCGAGCGGCCCCGGCGACGCCTCGGAGTGGTACTGGATCGAGACCAGCGGGTACTCGGAGTGCGTCAGCCCCTCGACGGTGTCGTCGTGCAGGTTGACGTGGCTGACGGCGGCGCCGCCGCGCAGCCCGTCGGGGTCGACCGCGTAGCCGTGGTTCTGCGCCGTGATCGCCACCGAGCCGGTAATCAGGTCCTTGACCGGGTGGTTGCCGCCCCGGTGCCCGAACTTCAGCTTGAACGTGCCCGCGCCCAGCGCCCGGCCGATCACCTGGTGGCCCAGGCAGATGCCCATCAGCGGCACGCGGCCCAGCAGCCCCGACGCCGCCTCGACCTGCCGGTCGCGGAACTGCGGGTCGCCCGGACCGGGCGAGAGCAGCACGCCGTCGGGGCGCATCGCCAGGACGTCGGCCGCGCCGGTCTCGGGCGGCGCCGCCGTCACGCGGCAGCCGCGGGCGCGCAGCATGCGCAGAATGTTGTACTTCAGCCCCTCGTCGAGCACGACGATGTGCGGGCGATCGCCGCCGGCCGGGCCGTCCCCATCCACCGCCGACGGCGCCCCGTCCCAGCCGTAGGCCTCGCGCGTCCCCACCTCGATGAAGTCCTGGCTGTCGTACTCGGGCAGCTCGGCCAGCCGCGCCTTGGCCAGCTCGACCTCCTCCGGCGCGACGATCAGCCCCTGCATCACGCCGCGCTCGCGGATGCGCCGCGTGATCGCCCGCGTATCGACGCCGGCCAGGCCCGGCGTGCCGCTCTCTCGCAGGTAGGCGTCGACCGTCATGCCGCCCAGCGGGTGGCTGGGGCGGTCGCAGTCGCTGCGCACGACCAGCCCGCGCACCTGGATGCGGGCGCTCTCGTCGGTCGGCGGGATGACGCCGTAGTTGCCGATCAGCGGGTAGGTGAGCACCAGGATCTGCCCGGCGTAGGAGGGGTCGGTCAGCATCTCCTGGTAGCCGGTCATCGACGTGTTGAAGACGACCTCGCCCCAGCCCGTGCCGGGGTCGCCCATGCGCTGCCCCCGGAAGACGCTCCCGTCCTCGAGGACCAGGCAGCCGTCGGGGCGGTCAGCGGTCACGAGCCGGCCTCGACCTTCAGCAACTCCTCAGCCCGGGCCTTGGTTTGCGCCTCCGCTTCCCGAAAAAGCTCCCAGATATCTTTCCCGTCCTCTGTGATGCCACGTGCGTGGAGCGACGATGCTAGAGCCAGAGCCGCGAAGGATGACGTCCGTGGCAGGGTATCGTCGAAATAGAGAGCATTCTTGTTGTACCAGTCCCACGCTGACATCGAGACATCGCCGAGGTGCTCGCGCTTAGCCGCGATCTCGTCGGAATCCTCAGGCGCGCTCAAATCGCCGCTAACACCGGCAATCCCGTGACCCAGTCTCGCCAGATATTCGTACGCTTCTTGGATCGTCGTGAGCCGCTTCTCGAACATCGTACGCCGGTACCACTCGTCACGATCCTCTTTGCGCTCCACTGCACGCAACGACCGCTCCGCGGAGGCATTGCGGTGATTCCAATAGCGCTCGATGAAGACGACGCACAGGGAGATCACGCCTGTGATCAGTGCGACCTGCGCCACTTCGCTCACGACGCGCCCTCCCCCCACACGACCCGCCCGCCCGACACCGTCGCGACGACCGATCCCACCAGGTCCATCCCGGCCAGCGGCGTGTTCTTCCCCTTGGACGCGAAGCGCTCCGGCTCGACGGTCCAGCGCGACGACGGGTCCAACACGGCCACGTCCCCGGGCGATCCGACGGCCAGCCGGCCCAGCCCCGGCACGACCCGGTCCAGGTCCCAGGCCCGCGCCGGTCCCCAGGTCAGCCGTTCGATGGCCATGTCGAGCGGCAGTTCCCCCCACGCGATGAGGGCGCCCAGCACGCCCCAGGCCGTCTCCAGCGCGCTGATCCCGAATGCGGCGCGGTCGAACTCGCACTGCTTGTCGGTGACGGTGTGGGGCGCGTGGTCGGTCGCGACGGCGTCGATGACGCCCGCGCGCAGCGCTTCCAGGCAGGCCGCGACGTGCTCCCCCGAACGCAGCGGCGGGTTGACCTTGGCGTTGGTGTCGTACCGGAGCCCGCCCGGTGAGGCAGCGGCGGCGGCGCCGTTCGGCCCCGCGACGGCGGCGTCGGTGAGCAGCAGGTGGTGCGGCGTGACCTCGGCGGTGACGGCCACGCCGCGCGCCTTCGCCTCGGCCACCGCCTCGCACGACTCGCGCGCGCTGATGTGGCAGATGTGCAGCCGCGCCCCGGCCGCCTCGGCCAGCCGCAGGTCGCGCTCCACGATCGAGACCTCCGCCAGCGCGCCCTGCCCGCGCAGCCCCAGCCGCGTCGAGACGACGCCCTCGTGCATGACGCCGCCCTCGGCCAGGGCCGGATCCTCGCAGTGCTCGGCGATCGGCAGGCCGAGGTCGGAGGCGTACTCGAAGGCGCGGCGGGCCAGCGTCCCGGAGGCGATCGCGTCGCCGTCGTCGCTGAACGCGACGACCCCCGCGTCGCGCAGTTCGGCCAGCTCGGCCAGCCGCTCCCCCGCCCTGCCGCGCGTCACCGCGCCGACGCAGAGCACCCGCGCCGGCCCGCCCCGCGCCGCCTCCTGCACCTGCGCCACGACCGGCGGTCCGTCCATGGCGGGCTCGGTGTTGGGCATCGCGCAGATCGTCGTGAAGCCGCCGCGCGCCGCCGCCGCCATGCCCGAGGCGACCGTCTCCTTATATTCCTGTCCCGGCTCGCGCACGTGCGTGTGCAGGTCGACGAAGCCCGGCGCGACGATCCGTCCCACCGCCTCCAGCACCGGCGCGTCCACCCCGCCGAGGTCCGCCCCCACCGCCGCGACCCGTCCCTCGCGGATCAGCACGTCGAGCATCGCATCGACGCCGCTGCCGGGGTCGATCAGGCGGCCGCCGCGGATGAGCAAGTCGCCGCTCACGTCGCGGCCCCCACTCCCTGGGTCAGCAGGTAGAGCACGGCCATGCGCACCGCCACGCCGTGCGCGACCTGCCGCTCGACCTCGCTCTGCATGCCGTGCGCCACGTCGGCGGCGATCTCGACGCCCTCGTTCATCGGGCCGGGGTGCAGCACGGCCGCCCCCTCGCGGGCGCGCGCCATCCGCTCGGGCGTGATCTGGTAGCGCCGCGAGAACTCCCGCAGGGAGGGCAGGAACGCGCCCTGCATCCGCTCGCGCTGCAGGCGCAGCGCCATCACCGCGTCGGCGCCCTCGATCGCCCGGTCGAGGTCCTCCTCCAGCCGCACGCGCGGCAGCGACAAGTCGCGGCCCGACGCGGGCGGCGCGGCGTTGAGCCCCGTCGGCAGCAGCGTGCGTGGCCCGACCAGCGTGACCTCCATGCCCAGCGTCGTCAGCGCCCAGACGTTCGAGCGGGCCACGCGCGAGTGCTTGATGTCGCCGATCAGCACGATGCGCTTGCCGGCCAGGTCGCCCAGCCGGCGCCGCAGCGTGAACGCGTCGAGCAGAGCCTGCGTGGGATGGGCGTGCAGCCCGTCGCCGGCGTTGACGACGTGCGCGTCGGAGTGCTGCGCCGCCAGGTAGGGCGCGCCGCCGCTGGGATGCCGCATCACGATCACGTCGGCGCCGATGGCGCGGATCGTCGCCACCGTGTCGATCAGCGACTCCCCCTTCTCGACGCTGGAGCCGCTGCCGGTCATGTTGATCACGTCGGCGCCCAGCACCTTGCCGGCCAACTCGAACGAGGCCCGCGTGCGCGTGCTGGGCTCGTAGAACAGGTTGAACACCGTCACGCCGCGCAGCGCCGGCGTGCGCGCGACGCGGCGCTGCAGCACCTCCTCCATCGCCTCCGCCGTGTCGAGCACGGCGACGATGTCCTCCCGCGCCAGCACGTCCACGTCGAGCAGGTGCCGGTGCCCCCACGCCGCCGGCGCGCCGTCCGGCTCGGCGGCCTCCGCCGGGCGGTCATCGGTGCGCACGGTTCTCGCCACCATCAGCGGCCCCCTTCCCAGGCGCCCCCGGCCACCAGCACCTCGTCCCGCCCGTCGACCTCCTCCAGGCGCACCTGTACGTCGTCCCCGCGGCGGGTCGGCAGGTTCTTGCCGACATAATCGGCCCGAATCGGCAGCTCCCGGTGCCCCCGATCGACCAGCACCGCCAGTTCGATCGCCGACGGCCGCCCGTAGCCGAGCAGCGCGTCGATCGCGGCCCGGATCGACCGGCCCGTGAACAGCACGTCGTCGACCAGCACCACGACCCGGTCGTCCAGCGACGAGGGGAGGTCGCTCGGCTGGAGCGCCGGCCGCACGCCCCGCAGCGACAGGTCGTCGCGGTGCAGCCCGATGTCGATCGCGCCACGCTCGACGATGACGCCCTCGAACTCCTCGATGGCCGCCGCCAGGCGGGCCGCCATCGGCGCGCCCCGCGTGCGCAGGCCGACCAGGATCACCCGTCCCGTGTCGGGGTGGCGCTCCACCACCTCGTGCGCGATGCGGGCCAGCGCCCGGCGGATCGCGCCCGCGTTCATCACCACCGCCGCGTCGGCCGGGGCGGTCATCGGACGCTCCGGGCGCGATCTGCCGTCGGCCCGTCGCCCGGGCGCGCATAAAATAGGTTGTGCGGGTGGGAGATATGCGGGGGCGCGGCAAGGCCCATGCTGTCGTCCTTCCCGGCCTCTCGGGACCGGATTAAAGTCCGTGCAGCCGTCGTTGCGAGCAGCCTAGCACCGGCGGGCGTCGCGCCGGGCCCTCGATCTGTCACCTTGTATCCTGCCTAACGTCCGCATGCTCCAGTGCGAAGGGTCGGCCATGGCTTCTCCACAATTCGGCGCCGGCGGTCGCGGGCGCACACACCCAGGGCTCACGGACGGCCAGCAGGCTCAACTCCGGTACTGGACGGTGTTCCGACGCTACGCGAACGAACAGGGCACGAGGCTACGAGTCGGGAAGCCCCAGTCCGACTGCGTGATATCGATGGCGATCGGGCGGACGGACTTCCAACTGAGTGCCGTCCACGCGCGAGGCGCCTCGCATACAACCAAGCTCAGCGACCACATCCGCGTCGAACTGGCGGTGGGTGGAAGAAACCAGCGTTCGTTCTGCGAACAGCTCGAGGCGCGAAAGGGGGAGATCGCATCGCGACTAGGAACGAACCCCACCTGGGTTCGGCCCGCGCCCGGAAGGACGTTCCGCATCTACGTCAGCAAGGACGCTCCCATTCGGGATCCCGACGACTGGCCCAACCAGCACCGCTGGCTCCTCGACTGGCTGCAGAAGTTCGACGACGTCTTCCGCCCGCTCGTCCAGAACCTCGACGCGTAGCCGTCCCGCGGGTCTCATTCCGTCGCCGCGTGTCCCGCTGGACACCTTGGGTGTCCAGCGGCTTGCACTTCGGCGCGCACACCCCCTCCCCCCGATTCTGATCCGTGTGTATGCTCCCGCCATACCGTTCGCCGCTCCGGATGTCCGTCATGCCCCTACCGGACCTCGAAGAACTTGAGAACGACATCGGTTACAGGCGGCTGTCGGAGGGCCGCCGGCGGCAACTCCGCTACTGGGCCATCTTCCTGCGCGACGGGGTCCCGAAGTACCGCGAACTGACCAACCGCCGGCCGCAGCCGTTGAACTGGATGGCCTTCGGCATCGGCCGGCCCGACATCGAGCTGTACACCGTCCACGCCCGCGGGATGAAGCACACGCTGAGCCCCAAGGATCACCTCCGCGTCGAGGTGATCACGCGCGGCCCCAACGGGCCGACCCGCTACGCGCAGTTGCTCGAGCGCAAGAAGGAGATCGACGCGGCGTTCGCGCCCGAGAAGGTCACCTGGGTCGGCGAGGGGAGCAAGTACGCCCGCCGCATCTACGTGCTGAAAGAGGCCCCAATCCGCAACGAGGAGGACTGGCCCAACCAGCACGAGTGGCTGCTGACCTGGCTCAAGAAGTTCGACGACGTCTTCTACCCCATCGCGCAGAGCCTGCCTCCCACGGGCCGCCGCTGACGATGCGCCGCCGGTCGCGCCGGCCGCCCCCGCTACACTCGCCTCAGCCCACCATGACGCCCCTCCCACGGCCCCGGCTGCCCGTCGTCGTCCTCCTTATCCTTCTGCCTGTCCTCGCCGCCTGCACCGGCGACGACCCCGACCCCGCGCCCGCCGCTCAGCCCGCCGACCCCGCCGCCGCCGAGGCGCCCCCCAGCGACGCCGTCCCCACGCCCGAGACCGCCGCCCCCGAGGCGCCGGCCGTGCTCCTTCCCGCCCCGTTCGAGAACGATGCCGCCCTGGAGGCCCGCCTCGACCCCGGCGCGCTGGGCATCCCCGGCCGCTTCGTCCGCATCGCCCGCGACGACCGTGAGCCGATCCTGTCGCTGGGCCTCGTCGGCGGCGCCGCCCGCCTGACCTACGCCGCAGCCGCCAGCCACGAGGTGCTCTCGCTCGACCTGCTGCGCCTGGATCCGGGCGTCGACGCCGAGAGCTTTTTCCTCGCCTTCGCCGCCGCCGTCGCCGACAGCCCCGACTACCGCGGCCTCGACCTGGTCGGCGTGCCGCGCGGCGTCGGCGACGGCGCCCGTCACTTCGCCTTCACGATCGACGACGACGAGGCCGACGCGGTCGTGCTGCTGCGCGACGACCTGCTGGCCTTCGTCACCTACCGCCGCCCGCCGAACCTGCGCAGCCCGGTCGACGTCGCCGCCCTGATGCGCGCCGTCGACGCCGCCCTGCAGGCGCCCGCCGACGGCTGACCGCCGCGTCTACGCGCCCGCGTCCGACCCCTCCGCCGCGTCGGCCGCCTGCATCTCCGGCGGCAGCAGATTGGGGATCCCGTCCTCGATGGGGTAGCGGAAGTCGATCGCCTTCGAGTACAGGTGGCCCCGCAGCACCTCGTCGCCCGCCTCCTCCTCGACCACCAACTCCAGCAGCTCCTTCGTCACCGGGCAGACCAGAATCTCCATCAGATCGCGGTGCATCGGGCGTCTCCCCTCGGGTCCACCCTAGCAGCGCGCGCTCGTTCCCGAACGCGCCGGCGGAAGGTTGTGGACTCAATCCCGCACGGCCGTCATCGGATAGTATGAGGGTGCAACCGAAGGGGGAGGGACGATCAGCCAAGGACTTCAAGCGCGGCGCAACCTCAGATCTCGGGTCGGCGGCGTGGCAACGACGGTGAGCGTCACCCGCGGCCCGGCGCGCGCCGGCCGATGACGGCGTAGCGTCCTGCCCAGCGTCGCGAAGACCCGCGAGGGTGCGCAGTTCTTCCTGTTCACCCTCCAATTCGTGGTCGGGCTCGCGCTTGTCGGCTATCGGGAGATAGCGGATGGCGGCATCGAGATCGCGACGCTCATCGCCATCGGGGAGAGCCTTGGCCCGCTCGTTCTCGTGATGGCCGCCATCACGGTTATTCTTGTGGAAGGAGGAGCGATGATCGCCGAGAGGTACCAGAAGATCCGCTTCGAGGCCGGCTTGGCGCAGGGTCTGGAGCAAGGTCTGGCGCAAGGGCAAGAACAGGGCCAAGAGGAGGAGCGCGCGCAGTGGGTCGCGTGGAACCGGCGACGCCTCGCGGCGGAGGAGCGCGGGGAGCGCTTCACCGAACCCCCGCCTGCCACCGACAACGGCCAGACGGCGCAGGACGCCTGAACGTCGCCGCGCTGACCGCGATCTTCGCCGCCATCACGCAACCCTGACCTGGCCCCCGGTTGACACTACTCCCGCAGACGGCGATCCTCGGCTCCGAAGACGACTCCCAATCCGGGGCCGACCCGCCCCGGCGAGCGATGGACGAGGTATCCCGGATGGCCGACGTACGATCCCCCATGGCCGGCACGATTCTTGAGTTGCTCGTCGCGACCGGCGACAGCGTCAGCGAGGGCGACGAACTGCTCATCCTCGAATCGATGAAGATGGAGATCCCCGTCGAGGCCGAGGAGGGCGGCACCGTCGCCTCCATCGCCTGCGAGCAGGGCCAGCCCGTCCAGGAGGACGACGTCCTGCTCACGCTCGAATAGCCGTCGCCGCGCCGTGACGGCCCCCTTCCACCGCCTGCTGGTCGCCAACCGCGGCGAGATCGCCGTCCGCGTGATGCGCACCTGCCGCCGCCTCGGCGTCGGCACGCACGCCGTCTACTCCGACGCCGACGCCAACGCGCTGCACGTGCGCAGCGCCGACGGCGCCACCCGCCTCGGCCCGGCCCCCGTCGCGCAGTCGTACCTCAACATCGAGGCCGTCCTCGACGCGGCCGAGGCGGCCGGCTGCGACGCCGTCCACCCCGGCTACGGCCTGCTCTCGGAGAACCCCGACTTCTCACGCGCCTGCGCCGAGCGGGGCATCACCTTCGTCGGGCCCGAGGGCGGCCACATCGACCTGATGGGGCACAAGAACCAGGCCCGCGCCGCCATGGGCGAGCAAGGCTTCCCGCTCATCCCCGGCACCAAGGGCAACCTCTCCGACGACGACCTGGAGGGCACCGCCGCCGAGGTCGGCTATCCCCTGATCGTCAAGGCGAGCCGCGGCGGCGGCGGCATCGGTATGGCCATCGTCTCCGGGCCGGACGAGCTGGCCCGCGCCGTCAAGCGCGCCCGCTCGCTGGCCGGCCGCGCCTTCGGCAGCGACGACCTCTACTTCGAGCGCCAGGTGCTGGGTGCGCGCCACATCGAGATCCAGATCCTCGCCGACCACCACGGGACGGTCCGTCACCTGGGCGAGCGCGACTGCTCGGTCCAGCGCCGCCACCAAAAGGTGATCGAGGAGTCGCCCGGCCCGGCCGTCACGCCCGAGCTGCGGGCCCGCCTCACCGGCCGCGCCGTCGAGGCGATCGAGGGCCTGGGCTACCACAACGCCGGCACCGTCGAGTGCCTGGCCGAGCCGCACGGCGACTTCTACTTCCTGGAGATGAACACCCGCCTGCAGGTCGAGCACCCCGTCACGGAGATGGTCACCGGCCTCGACCTCGTCGAGTGGCAGTTGCGCATCGCCGCCGGAGAGCGCCTCGACCTCCCGGCCGACGCGGCCGAGCCCACGGGCCACGCCATCGAGGTGCGCATCTACGCCGAGGACCCGGAGACGCTGCTGCCCGCCCCCGGCACGATCAGCCACCTGCGCTTCCCCGAGGGAGAGGGCGTCCGCGTCGACACCGGCATCGAGTCGGGCGACGAGGTCACCCCCTACTACGACCCGATGATCGCCAAGCTGATCGTCCACGCCGCCGACCGCCCCGCCGCCCTGGCCCGCCTCGACGACGCCCTCGCCGGCGTCGAGATCGAGGGCATCAAGCACAACACGCCCTACCTGCAGCGCCTCGCCGCCGACTCCGATTTCCGCGCCGGCAACTACGACGTCCGCTTCACCGAAGAGCTGCGGAAGTAGGGCGACTTACCCCACCTGCCCGACCGCGTAGGTGCCGCGGCCCTTCGCGACGAGCACGTCGCGCTCGTTGCGCACCTCGACGTCGCCGACGGCCAGCGAACGGCCCTTCTTGAGCATCTCGCAGGTCGCGATCAACTCCGCCCCGACGGCCGGGCGCAGGAACGACACGTTCAACTCCGCCGTGCCGCGCGGCTCCTCGCCGCGGCGCAGGAGCGTCATCGTCGCCGTGACCAGCGTCATATCGACCAGCGTCGCGATGACGCCGCCGTGTACGCCGCCCTGGGCGCCGCCCGCCGTCTCCGGCGTCGGCTGCAGGCGCACGACCGCCCGGCCCCGATCGACCTCGGCCACCTGCGCGCCGAACATCAGCAGGTCGCCGCCCATGCCTGGGCGCAGCAGCGCCTGCAGCGGGAGCAGCCAGTCCGGTTCCGTCTCGGCCATCGCAGCGCTCCCGACGCGCCCCGGCGCCCGCCGGCGAAACGTCCGGCCGTCTAGCCCTGGCGCTGCTTGTTGCGCGGGTTCTTCTTGTTGATGACGTAGAGGCGCCCCTTGCGACGGACGATCTGGTCGTCCTGCGAGCGCTTCTTGATCGAGGCTTGCACCTTCATGGCGGCCCTCCGCTGGCTGCCCACCCTATCACAGGTGGGGCGTCCGGACCTCACCCCCCTTCGGCGCCGCTCAGGACAGGCCTGTACCCCTCTCCATCTCAACGGTGGAGAGGGGGAACGTGGAGGCGGACGCCGGAGCCCCCTCACCCTAACCCTCTCCCCAGGGAGAGGGGATCGGAGTCCCCCCTCTCCATTGCTGGGCAATCAAGAGGTCGTTCGGGAGTGAGGTCTCGCCCTTCCGCGAATGTCAACAGGGTACTTGCCCCTAAAGCGTTGACATGCTCTGCGCTAAGCGTGATACTCCCCGCGATCGACATGCGCGATCCCGTCCAGGGGAGACGGGACGCATCGATCCCCCGGAAGGACGCTGCCATGACCAACTACTGGACCCGATTGCGACACCGCAGGATCAGCCGTCGCACGATGTTGGGCGCCAGCGCCAAGGCCGGCGTCGGCGCGGCCGGCCTCGCCCTGGTCGGCTGCGGCGGCGACGACGATGACG
>JAPOXB010000196.1 GCA_026707335.1 Chloroflexota bacterium | reverse complement strand
GTCGCCCGGCGCGGGCGCGCGCCGCGCGACGGGGCGGGGCGGGGCGGGCGGCCTGCGCCGCCTCAGGCGGGGGTGGCATCCGTCTGCAGGGCGGCGACGACCTGGTCCAGGCCCACCAGGCCGAGCAGCCGCCCGTCCTCGACGACCGGCAGGATGGGGCTGTTCTCGGCCTGCAGGCGCTCCAGCGCCTCCTGCCCGGTGGCGGCGGGGTGGATGGGGGTGATGTTCGCGGCCGGGATCATCACGTCGGCCATGCTGGCGCGCTCGTAGCGGTCGGCGTCGATCAGCAGCAGGCTCGCGCCGGTCGCCATGCCCACCACCGTGCCGTCGCGAGTGATGAGGTAGGCGGTGCGGGGATCGATGCGGTCGCGGAAGGGGGCCGTCCAGCGCACGGGCGCGTCGGCCTCGACGCTGCGCAGCTCGGTCGACATGAAGTCGCGCACGACGACGCCGGCCAGGGCGCGCTGGGTCGCGACCGAGCGCAGCGTCTGGCTGGCGGCGTTGAAGAGGAAGATGCCGATGAGGATGAACATCAGCCCGCCGAAGCCGGGGCTGCCGAAGCCCAGGTCGAGGTCGAGGAAGCTGAGCACGCCCCAGACGACGAACAGGGCCGCGAAGGCCTGCCCCACACGCGCCGCCCAGCGGGTGGCCCGGTCGCGGTCGCCGCCGACGCCCCAGACGACGGCGCGGAAGACGCGGCCGCCGTCGAGCGGGAAGCCGGGCAGCATGTTGAAGGCCGCGATGATGAGGTTGCCCGCGCCCAGCCAGAGCAGCAGCTCGGGCAGCAGCTCGCGCGGGTTGCCGACCAGCAGGGCGGCAGCGATGAAGAGCCCACCGACGACGGCGCTGGTCAGCGGCCCCACGATGGAGATGACGAACTCCTGCATCGCGGAGCGGGAATCCTGCGCGATCTGCGAGACGCCGCCCAGCACGAACAGGGTGATGCTCGAAACCCGCAGCCCGTACAGCCGCGCCGCGAGCGAGTGCGCCACCTCGTGCAACAGCAGGGAGGTGAAGAAGACGACCGCGCCCAGCACGCCGAGGCCCCAGGCGACGGCGGTGCTCGGCTCGGGATACACGCGGTCGGGCAGCATGTTCGCGCCGAGCAGGTAGGTCACGAAGGCCAGGGCGAGGAAGAACGAGTAGTCGAGCAGGATCGGGATGCCGAAGATCTTGCCCAACCGCACGCCGCCACCGCTGCGCATTTGGGGCCCTCTCTCACCGTTCGCAACCCATCCCCGCGCTCGGCGGGCGATGCGTCCAGTATACGGATCGAGGGGGCGGCGGGATGGACCGCCGCCCCGCCGGGCGCGCGCCGCGGCGAAACTCCCCCGCGGGATCGCGGGGGCGGACAGCCGCGTGCTGACGGCGGGGGCTAGGTCTTCTCTTCGCTGGAGGCCGACGGCGTCTCCGCCGGCTTCTCCTCGGCGTCGCTTTCGGCGGCGGCGCTCTCGGCGGCGCCGTCGGCGGCGCCGTCGCTGGAGCCTTCCTCCTCGCCCTCCGCGCTGTCCGGCCTCATCGAGGCCTCCTGGCGGAACTCGCGCAGGCCCATGCCCAGCGCCTTACCGACGCCCGTGAGCCGCCCCGCGCCGAAGATGACGAGGACGATCACGACGATGACGACCGCCTCAATCGGCCCGAAACTCATGCCGACACTCCCAGCGCAACCGTGGGAACAGGACCGCCGTTGACGCTGCGCGGTCGAGCGCGGCTGACGGCCCCTCGGACATCCCCCGTCTGCGCATCGGCGCACGACCGCGGGGGCCCGGTGGGTTGCCGCGTGAGTGTATCAGCGGGTCCGGGGCGGGGCTATCGGCCGGCCGGCGCGGCCGGGGCGACAGTGCGATCAGGCCGGGTGCCGGCCCCCGCGGGCCGCGTCACTTGCGCAGCAGGCGGCGCAGGGGCGGCAGCAGCAGCCCGATGATGAATCCCCCCACGGCGGAGATGAGCAAGGCGCCGGCGAGGCGGAATTCGGCCGTGCCGAGGATGAGATTGACCTTCACCGGCTCGCTGTTGAGCAGGATGAAGGCGATGAGGACGCCCACGATGAAGGCGCTGCCGGTCAGCAGGACCGCATGGCGCCGGATGAACCCGGGCTCGGACGGCGCCCGCGGAGCCGGCGGCGGCGCGGCGGCGGGCGGTGGCGACGGGGCGGGGGGCGGGGCCGGCGGCTCGGGCGGCGGCGGGTCGGATGAGGTGGTCATCGGTCAACTCCAGGTCGGCGGGGGACCGGCGGTCAGCGCCCCAGCGGCTCGACGAAGATGCGCATCACGCCGCCGCAGATCTTGTCCTCGCCGTCGGTGGGCTCCGTGAGGTCGACGGTCACGACGCGGGCCGCGCCGCCGTCGAGCACCTCCATCGCCTCTTGCCAGACCTCGGCCTCGCCGCAGCCGCCGCCGATCGTGCCGATGAAGGATCCGTCCTCGCGCACGACCATCTTGGCGCCGGTCTTGCGCGGCGTGCTGCCGAACGTCTGCGCCACGGTCGCCAGGACGGCGGGCTCCCCGGCCGTGACGGCGCTCTCGATCGCGCGGTAGACCTCGTCGCTGGGCATCGCATGCTCCCCGGCCGCGGCGGCCTGGCCGGATTATAGGGCCGAGGCCAGCCTCTGCCCATGCGCCGAGAGCGGGCGCCCGCCGCCGCCGCGGCGTACCAGCGTGATCTCGGCCAGCACGGCCAGCGCGATCTCCTCGGGCGTCTCAGCCCGGATGTCGAGGCCGATCGGCGTGAAGACGCGCTCCAGCGCGGCGGCGTCGACGCCGGCGGCGGCCAGGTGCTCCAGGACGGTGCGGGTGCGGCGCTTGCTGCCGATCATGCCGACGTAGGCCGCGCCGCGCCCCACGACGCGGGCCAGGCCCAACTCGTCGACCTTGTGGCCGCGGGAGACGAGCACCACGAACGTGTTGGCCGTGATGGGGAAGCGATCGAGCTCCCGCGCGAAGTCGCCGCAGATCACCTGATCGGCGAAGGGGAAGCGGTCGCGGTTGGCGTAGTCCTCGCGGTCGTCGAGCACGGCGACGCTCATGCCGAGGATCGCGCCGATCTCGCCGATCGCCCGGCCGACGTGGCCGCCGCCGACGACGAGCAGCGTGGCCGCCGGCTCGACGACCTCCATCAGCACCTCCACGACCTCGGCGGCCTCGGCCACGGCGCGGCGGCCGGTCAGACCCTCCCCGGCCGGCGTGAAGAAGGCGGTCTCCACGGCGTGGCGGGGGATCGCGGCCAGGGCCGCGTGCCGAACGGCGTCGTGCAGCGCCGCGCCGGCCAGCGCGCCCAGCGTCTCGCCGTCCTGGAAGACGAGCATCTTGTCGCCCGGCTGAGCGGGGTGGCCGGCCGGGGCCGCGATCACGCTGCAACTGACCAGCGGCGGCCCCTCGCGGCTCGCGGCGAGGATGGCCGCGGCGATCCGCGCCGGCAGCGCCGGGTCAACCGCGGATCCATCAGGGGGGACATCGGACGTGGTCATGCCGACCCCACCATAGCGACGGCGCGCGCGCCGGGCCGACTCAGACGTAGAACAGGCTCATATGTTGAATAAGACGTGCACCACGTCGCCGTCCTGCACGACGTACTCCTTGCCCTCGGTGTGCTGCAGGGCCCGCTTCCGCGCCTCGGCCTCGGAGCCGGCCTCGAGCAGGTCCTGCCAGGTGACGACTTCGGCCCGGATGAAGCCGCGCGCAAGGTCGGAGTGGATGTGGCCGGCCGCCTGCTGGGCGTTCTCGCCGGCCCGGATCGTCCAGGCGCGGCACTCGTCCTCGCCGACCGTGAAGAAGGAGATCAGCCCCAGGATCTGGTAGGACAGTCGCACGCTCGCCTCCAGCGCGCCCTCGGCGGCGCCGACCTCGCGGCGGTACTCGGCCGCCTCCGCGTCGCTGAGGCCGAGCAGCTCCATCTCCAGCGCGGCGCAGGCCGCCGCCGTGGCCGTGCCCGCGGGCTCGTCCGACGGGCGGAACGCCGCGGCGATCTCCGCCGCCCGGCCCGCGTCGGCCTCGTCGATGTTGAGCAGCGTCAGCAGGGGGCGGTCGGTCAGGAAGCGGTAGTGGCGCAGCTCCTTGCGCTCCGCCTCGCCCAGCGCGACGGCGCGCACCGGCGTGCCCTCCACAAGCTCGTCGTTGAGGCGGCGCAGGAGCGCCGCGTCGTGGTCGGCGCGCTCGCGCTCCGCCGCCTTCATCGCCTTCGTCTCGGCCGCGATGCGGGCCAGCCGCTTCTCGATCAGGGCCATGTCGGCGAAGACGAGCTCCAGCAGCATGTCTTCGATGTCGCGGGCCGGATCGACGCGCTCGCGGGGGTGCGGCACGGCGTCGTTCTCGAAGGCGCGCACGACGTGGATCAGCGCGTCCTGCTGGCTCAGTTCGTCGAGGAAGCGCGCCCCCGGCCCGTCGCCGGGCGCGCCGCCGCCGTCGCCCCGGAATGGCGCGCCGGGGAAGTCGGCGTAGCTCAGGCTGGCCGGAGTGGTCTTGCGTGGCCGGTACATGGCCGACAGGCGGTCGAGGCGCGCGTCCGGCACCTTGGCGACGCCGACATGCGAATCCTGGTGCGTCGCGAAGCCCACCGCGTGCGCGCTGCCGGTGACGGCGTTGAACAGCGACGTCTTGCCGCTGCGCTCGAAGCCGATGATGCCGAGTCCGGGCACGGGACTGCTCTCCCTTGTCGTCTAGCCGTCGCCGGCGGCCGGCGGCGGGGCGCGCCTCGCCCAGCGGCGGCGCAGCGCGGCGACGTCCATGCGCTCCAACTCCGGCCCCGTCCGGGGCCAGGCGCCGGTCCCGGCGATGATGCCGTCCATGTCGTCGCGCTGCGTGGCCCAGCGGAAGCGCTCGCGCGCCTCGGCCGGGGGGCGCCACTCGGCGGCCTCGTGCTCGCCCGAGAGGCGCACGGCCGCCCCCGGCGGCGCCAGCGCGACGAACGCCGGCACGAGGTAGACGGCGTCGGTGGCGGGCTCGTAGAAGCTGCCCACGCGGATCAGGCGGAACCAGACCGTGGGCTCGATGCCGGTCTCCTCGGCGGTCTCCCGCAGCGCGGCCTGCCAGGCGGCCTCGCCCGGCTCGATGTGGCCGTGCACGCCCTGCCAGTCGCCGGGGAAGCGGTGACCGGGGCCGCGCTGCAGCAGCAGCACCTCGAGCCCGGCCGGGCCCTCGCGCAGCAGGTAGACGCTGACCAGGCTCGCCTTCACGCGGGCCATCAGCGCGGGCCTACGGCCGTCGGTGCGGGCATCACTGCGCCCACTTGGGAAGCTCCGCGTCGAAGGAGTCGTAAAACGAGATGTAGGGCTTGATGTCGAGCACCGGCGTGCCGTTGACGACGTCGAGGCCGACGACCTTGACGACGTTCTTCGCGACCCCCTCCATCGGCACGACGCTCACGGCGATGGGGTTGGGCCGGTGCGCCGTGCGGGTGGCGAAGACGCCGACCTCGGGCGAGCGCTCGTCGCCGGTGGGGTGGATGCGCAGCAGCGCCCGGCCGTCGTCGGTGACGCGGTCGAGCCAGGTGACCACGAACAGGTGGCTGAAGCCGTCCAGGCCGTCGAGGGCGGGCAGGAACTCGTCGCGGAAGACGATCTCCGAGCGCACGGCGGCCCAGGTGCGGCCGCTGGTGTCGTCGATCGTGTTGCGCACGACGCCGACGGGCTCCAGATCGCCGATCCGTTCGGGCAGCGCGCGCAGCGCGGCCTCGCGCGCCTCGCGGGCGCTGCGCAGGTGCAGCTTTTCGCGCCAGCCGACCATCGGGCTCCCCGCGCTTCCGCGGCCGCAGGCGGCGGCCCCGATCGGTAGTCTCGCACGGGCGCGGGGCCCCGCCCAGCGCGCCGGACGCAGGCCATCGCGGGGGCGCGCCGCCGCGCCGCGAGGGGCTGTCCCACTCCCTGGCGGCTGGTACAATCGAGGGGCGGAGCCGACCCCGGCCAGGCGGGGCGGGACGGCGCGCCGGAACCACTGCATGGCCAACACCACAAGCGACTACACCGCCTCCGACATCCAGGTGCTGGAGGGGTTGGAGGCGGTCCGCCGCCGGCCCGGCATGTACATCGGCTCGACCGATGAGCGCGGGCTGCACCACCTCGTCTATGAGATCGTCGACAACGCCGTCGACGAGGCGATGGCGGGCTACTGCGACCGCGTCGAGATCACGATCGGGGCCGACGACTGGGTCACGGTGACCGACAACGGACGCGGCATCCCGGTCGACAAGCACGAGAAGACCGGCCTCTCGGCGCTCGAGACGGTGATGACGGTGCTGCACGCGGGCGGCAAGTTCGGCGGCGGCGGCTACAAGGTCTCGGGCGGGCTGCACGGCGTCGGCGCGTCGGTCGTCAACGCGCTGGCGGAGTCGCTGGTGATCGAGGTCCGGCGCGACGGCAAGGTCACGACGCAGCGCTACGAGCGTGGCGTGGCGCTCTCGCGCCCCAAGACGAAGCGCGCGTCCAAAGAGGAGCGGGCGAACACCGGCACCACCGTGCGCTGGCTGGCCGACCGCGACGTGTTCGAGCACCTGAACTACGACTTCGAGACGCTGGCGCAGCGCTTCCGCGAGGTCGCCTATCTCAACCGCAAGCTGTGGATCCGCCTGCGCGACGAGCGCGCCGCGGCCGGCCCCGGCGGCCGCGAGACCAACTTCTTCTTCGAGGGCGGCATCCGCTCCTTCGTGCGCTACCTCAACCGCGACCGCGGCGTGCTGCAACCGCTGCCCTTCGACGTCACGCGGGAGACCGAGGGCACGTCGATCGAGATCGCGCTGCAGTACAACGACGGCTTCAACGAGCACGTCTTCGCCTTCGCCAACACGATCAACACGATCGACGGCGGCAGCCACCTGACCGGCTTCCGCTCGGCCCTGACGCGGGTGCTGAACGGGCACGCGCGGCGCAACAAGCTGCTGGCCGAGTCGGACCCGAACCTCACGGCGGAGGACGTACGCGAGGGGCTGACGGCCGTCGTCAGCGTGAAGCTGGGCGAGCCGCAGTTCGAGGGGCAGACGAAGACCCGGCTGGGCAACCCCGAGGTGAAGGGGCAGACCGAGTCGGTGATGAGCGAGGCGCTGAGCGAGTACCTGGACGGCAACTCCCGCGAGGCGCGCCGCATCATCGACAAGTGCCAGACGTCGGCGCGGGCGCGCGAGGCGGCGCGCAAGGCGCGCGACCTCGTCGTGCGCAAGGGCGCGCTCGAGGGCGCGACGCTGCCCGGCAAGCTGGCCGATTGCAGCGAGCGCGACCCCGCGCAATCGGAGATCTACATCGTCGAGGGGCCGTCGGCCGGCGGCACCGCCAAGCAGGGCCGCGACCGCCGCACGCAGGCCATCCTGCCGCTGCGGGGCAAGGTGCTGAATGTCGAGAAGGCGCGGCTCGACAAGCTGCTGGCGCACGATTCGTTCCGCACGCTGATCACGGCGCTCGGCACGGGTATCCGGGACGAGTTCGACATCGAGAAGCTGCGCTACCACAAGGTCATCATCATGACCGACGCCGACGTCGACGGCGCGCACATCCGCGCCCTGCTGCTGACGTTCTTCTACCGCTTCATGCCGGAGTTGATCGAGCGGGGCTACCTCTACATCGCGCAGCCGCCGCTCTACAAGGTGCAGAACGGCAAGAACGCCACCTGGATCTACTCGGATACCGACCTGGAGAGCCACGTCGCCGGGCTGAAGGAGGGCAGCAAGCACTCCATCCAGCGCTACAAGGGGCTGGGCGAGATGAACGCCGAGCAGCTCTGGGAAACGACGATGAACCCCGAGGACCGCCTGATGCTGCAGGTCGACGTGCGCGACGACATCGGCGCCGACCACGTCTTCGCGCAGTTGATGGGCGACGACGTGCCGGCGCGCCGCAAGTTCATCGAGAGCCACGCCGACCAGGTCGTGAACCTGGACGTCTGAGGCGGCGGCGTCCGGCCCACGCCCAGGGAGTCGCGATGCCGGCGCTGTTCGTCGAGACCGACCCTGCGGATACCCCCACGCCCCGCTTCTCGACCGACCCGCGGCCGCTGCTGGCGCTGATCTCGTTCGGCGTCGCCGAGCCGTTCGGCACGCAGCACCCGCTGACCGAGTTGATCCGCGGCCTCAAGCAGACGCATCGCGTCGACGTCGGGCCGCTGCTCACCTTCTACGACCGCGACGTGGAGGACGCCGAGGACGCGGCCAAGCTCGACGCCGCCTGGCAGCCGGCGGCGGCGCTGCGCGACTGCGTCGCGGCGGCGCGGGCGGCCATCGCGGACGACGCGGCGCTGGCCGCGCTGGCGGCCAGCGAGCCCGACCTCCTCGCGCTGCTGGCCGAGCTCGAGGCGATGGCCTCGGCGGCAGGTCCGGGGCGCATCCGCCTCTCATTCCGACTCGATGACGGGTGATCCGCCGCCTCTCCGGCTAGGCTGGCGCTCGTGACGACGCCAGCGAACTCCTCGACGCCACCGCCGCGCCCGCGGCTCGCCGACGGCGTGCCCGCACCGCTGCGCCGCTGGTGGTCGGGCCGGCCACGGCTGCTGCTGCACGACACCGGCGCGTTCCTGCTGCCGTCGCTCCTGCCCCTGCGCGCCGGCGACCGCGTGCTGGTGCTCGACGACGCCGCCATGGCTGCCACGCTGGCCGAGCACGCCCGCCTGTCGGCCCCGCCGGTGGTGCTCCAGACGCGGGCCGGGGGCGCGGCGGCCGGGCCCCGCGTGAGCCCGGCCGCGCTGCCCGTCGCCGACGGCGCCTTCACGGTGATCATCGCCGGGCACCGCCTGCGCGCCTGGGACGACGAGACGCTGCTGGCCTTCCTGCGCGAGTGCTGGCGGGCGCTGACGCACAACGGCATCGTCGTGCTGTGGGAGGTGGCGCCGTCGCGCTCGGCGCGCGTCAACGCGATCTGGCGCCGGCTGCTGCCGGAGCCGTCGCCGCGGCTGCGCCGCTTCGGCGAGGTCGGCGCCCTGGGCCGGGAGGCGGGCTTCGCCTGGATCCAGACGCTGGCCCTGCGGCCCTTCCTCTGGCCGCCCGGGCCGCGCCTGGCGGTGCTGATGCGCAAGGAGCACTACACGCCCGAAACCGTGCACCTGGCCGCGGGGGAGACGCCGCCGCGGTCGTCCGGCCCGGCGTAGGCTGATGCGCAAGGAACGCACCATGCTTGTGAGCTATGACGCCACCGTCGACGCGCTCTATATCTCGTTCCGCCGGCGCGCGGACGGCGATGTCGCGCGCACCGCGCACCTCGACGCCCGACGCCTCATTGACTACGACGCGGACGGCCGTCCCCTCGGGGCCGAGTTCCTCGACGCCTCCGCGGGCATCGACCTCGACGGGATCCCCGAGGCCGAGACGGTCCACGCCACGCTCGGCCGCATACCCCACGGCGCGCAGCCTCAGGGATCGGACTCCGCGTAGAGTCCGCGACGGCGCGCGTACTCCACGACGGCCGCGTCGGCATCGTCCCCAACGGGCTCCCCGCCGGCGATGCGGCCTCGCAGCACGGTGGCGCTGAGCGCGTCCGCGTCGAGCGCGAGCCAATCGACGCGCGCGGACAGGCCCGGCACGATCGCGTCCAGCGCCGCCGGGTCGAGCTCCGCGCCCGGCCGGGCCGCCACCGCCAGACGGGCCAGTGCGATGATCCGCTCGGGCTCGCGCCAGTTGGGCAGATCGGCGAGCGCGTCGCTGCCGACGATGAACCACAGCGCCGGCGGTCCCGCCGCGGCGGAGGCCTGGGCCCGCAGCGCCGCCAGGGTGTCGCGCGTGTAGGTGGGGCCGGCGCGGCGCAGTTCCATGTCCGAGCCGGCGAAGTCGGGCTCCGCGGCGACCGCGAGGCGCGTCATCGCCAGCCGGTCGGCGGCCGGGCTCACGCGGGCGCCCGCCTTGCGCCAGGGGTCGCCGGCCGGCACGAACAGCACCCGCGTCAGCCGCAACTGGTCCATGGCGGCGCGGGCCAGCGCGAGGTGCATCCGATGCGGCGGGTCGAAGGTGCCGCCCAGGACGCCCAGCCGCGCGGCCGCCGGGGCGCTCAGGCCTCCCACGCCCACTGCGCCTCTCCAATGCGCACGCGATCCCCCGGCTTCATGCCGGCCCGGCGCAGCGCCCCCCGCACGCCGCGCCGATCGAGCCAGCGGTAGACCTCCTCCATCGCGGCCTCGTCGTCGGTGTCCATCATCTCGATGAACGTCTCCACCTGCTCGCCCCGCACCCGGTAGGCCGCTCCCTCCTGTTCGACGGTGAAGCGGCGGCGGTCGGGGCGCGGCGTGATCAGTGGCGGCCCGGCCGGGCGCTCGGCCGCGCGGTCCCGCTCGTCGCGGCGCAGGTCGGCCAGCCGCCCCCAGACGCGCGCGACGAGGTCCTCCGTGCCCTCGCCCGTCGCCGCCGAGATCGGAAGCGCCTCGACGCCGCGCTCCCGCAGCCGGCCGTGCAGGGCGGGGAGCGCCTCCTGCGCCGCGCCGATGTCGAGCTTGTTGAGGGCGACGATCTGCGGGCGCGCCGCCAGGGCCGCGTCGTACGCGCTCAACTCCGCGTTGATCGTCTCCCAGGCGGCGATCGGGTCGGGACCCGCGGCGTCCAGCACATGCACGAGCAGCCGCGTGCGCGACGCGTGGCGCAGGAAGTCGTGGCCCAGGCCCGCGCCGCCGGCGGCGCCCTCGATCAGGCCCGGCAGGTCGGCCAGCACGAATTCGTCCCAGCCCACGGCGACGACGCCCAGATGCGGCTCGAGCGTCGTGAAGGGGTAGGCGGCGACCCGCGGGCGGGCGGCGCTGAGCCGGCCCAGCAGGGTCGACTTGCCGGCGTTGGGCAGCCCCACCAGACCGGCGTCGGCGATCAGACGCAGCTCCAGCCGCACGCGCCGCTGGCGCCCGGGCTGCCCCCGCTGCGCGACCCGCGGCGCACGGTTCGTGGCGCTGCGGAAGAAGACGTTGCCGTGCCCGCCGCGGCCGCCGCGCGCGACGAGGACGCCCTGGCCGTCGGCCGTGAGGTCGGCCAGTTGCTCGGTGGGCTCTCCGTCGCGATCGATGGCGCAGGCGATCGTCCCCACCGGGACCTCCAGCAGGAGGTCGGCGCCGTCGCGGCCGCGGCGCTTGTTCTTGCCGCCGGGCTGGCCCGAGTCGGCGCGGAACGCCGCGGCGCGCCGGTAGCGGCGCAACGTATTGATCTGTCCGTTCGCGATCAGGATCACGTGCCCGCCGCGACCGCCGCGACCGCCGTCGGGGCCGCCCTGCGGGATGAACTTCTCGCGGTGAAACGAGACGGCGCCGTTGCCGCCGTCCCCGCCAACGACCTCAATCGGCGCCTGATCGATCATGCACGCAGTATATGGAGCGCGCGGTGTCCTCCCGGTTGCAGGCGTTTTCCACCGTCTGACTGATAGACTGGATCAAGGAGGTTCATGTGATTGGAAGTCGGAGTCGTCACCGTCGTGCGGTGGACGGTGGTGAGAGCGGGGACTGACGCGCCGGTCCAGATAGGAGGTGGCGCGCGCCCGTGCACCGGCCGCCGTGGGCGGCGACCGCCGGCGCGTGGAGAACCGGGGGAACCGCCATGCCGCGGCGCCCCGATCGAGCCGCTCCGCGGGCCTCGACGGGTGCAGGACGGCCTCCGAGGTGGAAGACGGTTATCCCCGCAGCGGAAGCATTATCCACTGGGCTCGGTCTGGTTATCCACGGGCGGAGAGGGGCGCGTCGGCGCGGTGCGACGGCGTCAGCGGGCGGCGATGGCGGCGCGGATCTCCGTCAGATCCCGCCGCACGTCGGGGTCCGTCTCCAGCAGTTCGTCGATGCGGCGGAAGCCGTGCAGGACGGTCGTGTGGTCGCGGCCGCCGAGGATGCGGCCGATCTGCGCGTAGGACTGCTGGGCGATGTCGCGCAGCAGGTACATGGCCAGGTGGCGGGCGTAGGCGACCTGCTTCTCGCGGCGCTTGCTGGTCAGGGCCTCGACGGGGACGTTCATCACCTGGGCCACGGCGTCGAGGATGACGGACGGCATGGGCACGGCCGTGCGCGGCGTGGAGGTGATGGCGTTCAGCGCCTCGGCGGCGAGCTCCCGCGTGATCGGCTGCCGCTGCAGGCGCGAGAGCGCGGCGATGCGGTTCAGCGCCCCCTCGAGCTGGCGGATGTTGTCCTGCACGCGGTGCGCGATCAGCAGCAGCACCTCTTCGGGCGCCCGCAGCCCGTCGCGGTCGGCCTTGGAGCGCAGGATGGCGAGCCGCGTCTCGACGTCCGGCGGCGCGATGTCGACGATCAGCCCCCACTCGAAGCGGGAGCGCAGCCGCTCCTCGAGCAGCGAGAGCAGCTTGGGCGAGACGTCGCTGTTGATCACGATCTGCTTGTTGCGCGTGTAGAGCGCGTCGAAGGTGTGGAAGAACTCCTCCTGCGTCTGCTCGCCGCGGCTGATGAACTGGATGTCGTCGATCAGCAGCACGTCGACGCTGCGGTACTTCTCGCGGAACTGCTCCATCGAGTGCTCGCGCAGGGCCGTGACGAACTCGTTGGTGTAGGTCTCGGCGCTGACGTAGATCGTGCGCAGGCGCGGCCCCGTGACGCGGGCGATGGCCTGCAGCAGGTGCGTCTTGCCGAGGCCGACGCCGCCGTAGATGAACAGCGGGTTGTAGGTCTGGCTGGGCTGCTCGGCGACGGCGACCGCGGCCGCGTGGGCCAGCCGGTTGCTGCGCCCCACGACGAACGTCTCGAACGTGTAGTGCTTGGCCAGGACGGGGCGCGTGTGCGGGGTGGCGGCGGTCGGCCCGGCCGGCATCGCCTGCGCGGGCGCGGCGCCCTCGCTGACCTGGCGCACGACCAGTTCGAACTCCAGCCGCCGCCCCACGACGCTGGTCAGCGCCTCGGAGATGGCGGGGTAGTACTGGGCCGTCAGCGCCTCGCGCACGAAGTCGGAGACGACGCCGATCTGCAGCACGCCGCCCTGCATGCCGATCGCGTGGGTCGTGGCGAACCAGGTGTCGTAGGAGGGGCCGGGCACCACGCGGCGGAGCCGCGCCAGCACGCGGCGCCAGATCTCGCTGGGCGCGGGGGTCGGCGCAGGCCGTTGCGCCGCCCGGTCAGACGCGTCGCCGGGGGTAGCCGCCATGTCGGCGCGCATCCTGTCATCGCTGTCCGGGACATCCCGGCGCTCCCGGCGCCGCTCGGCGGAGCGGCGGAGAGGGTGCGCGTGATGTCGTCGGGCGCCCGTTTCTATCTGGACCGCGACCGGCCCGCCCGGAGTCTACGTCCGTATTCGGGCGCGTGACAACCCTCCCGCAATCCGCCCCATAACGACGGGGCTTTTCGCAGCGACGGCGACCGCGCGCGGGCGTGTGGATCGTCCTACATGCGGCGGGTGTCGGCGGGCCCACGCCGTTCGGCGCGCGTTGTAGCCTTCGCGCTGCGCGCCCCGGCGACCCCACGAGCGCGCGGGAGAGGGAGCCTTCGTGACGCTGCTGGCCGTCGACATCGGCAACACGACGATCCAGGCGGGGATCTTCGACGACGGTGCGCTGGGGCCCTCCTGGCGCCTCGCGACCGACCACGACCGCCTGGCCGACGAGTACGGCATTTTGCTGTCCTCGCTGCTGCGCTCCGCCGACCTCACGCCGGAGGACGTGGACGGGGCCGTCATCGCCTGCGTCGTGCCGATCCTGCTGCCCGTCTTCCAGGCCGTCTGCCGGCGCTTCTTCGATGTCGAGCCGGTCGTCGTGGGGAGCACGATTCGCACCGGCATGCGCATCCGCTACGAGCAGCCCAACGAGGTGGGCGCGGACCGTATCGTGGACGCGATCGCGGCCCGCGACCGGCACGGGCCGCCCCCCCTGATCATCGTCGATTTCGGCACGGCCACCGTGTTCGACGCGATCGACGCGGACGGCGACTACCTGGGCGGCGCGATCGCGCCGGGTGTGGGCATCGCGGCGGAGGCGCTCTTCAAGCGCGCCTCGCGGCTGGCGCGGGTGGAGCTGGAGCGCCCCGCGAACGCCATCGGCCGCACGACGACGGAGTCGATCCAGGCCGGCATCCTGTTCGGCTACGTGGGGCTGGTCGAGGGCATCATCGCGCGGTTCAAGGCCGAGTTGGGCGGCGGCCGCGTGGTCGGCACCGGCGGCTGGGCCGACCGCATCGCGCGGGAGACGCAGTCGGTCGACGTGGTCGACCAGGACCTCAGCCTGTGGGGGCTGCTGCGCGTCTACCAACTGAACGCCGAGGGCACGCCGTGAGCGGCGCGCCGGGCGACGACACGGTCGCGCCGCCGCGGCCGCTCGCCGGCCGCCGCATCGTGCTGGGCGTGACCGGGTCGATCGCCGCCTACCGGGCGTTCGAGATCGCGCGGCGGCTGCAGGAGGCGGGCGCGACCGTGGACGTCGCCCTGACGCCGAACGCGAGCCGCTTCGCGCCGGCCTTCACCTTCCGCAACCTCGTGGGCGGCGTCGTCAGCGACGACCTGTGGACCACGGCGGAGGATCCGGAACTGCACGTGGCGCTGGGGCGCCGGGCCGACGCACTGCTCATCGCGCCGGCCAGCGCCACGACGATCGCCAAGCTGGCGCAGGGCATCGGCGACAACCTGCCGACGCTCACCGCGCTCGCCACGCGGGCGCCGGTCGCGGTCGCGCCGGCGATGGACAGCGCGATGTTCGCCCACCCGGCCGTGCAGGCGAACCTGGAGACGCTGAAGGCGCGGGGCGTGATGATCGTGGGCCCCGAGCGCGGGCGGCTGGCCAGCGGGCAGGTGGGCCTGGGACGGCTGTCGGAGCCGGCCGACGTCGTCGGCGCGACGCGGGCCCTGCTGGGCCGCCACGACGGCGCCCTGCGCGGCCGCCACGTGCTGGTCACGGCGGGCGGCACGCGGGAGGCGATCGACCCCGTGCGCTACGTCGGCAACCGCTCCAGCGGCCGCATGGGCTTCGCCCTGGCGGAGGCCGCGCGCGACCGCGGGGCGGCCGTGACGCTGGTCGGCACGCAGGCGCCCCCGCCCGGGCTGTACGGCGTGATCGTCGAGCGGGTGGAGAGCGCCGAGGAGATGCGCACGGCCGTCGCGCGGCGGCGGGAGGGCATCGACGCGCTGATCATGGCCGCCGCCGTCGCCGACTACCGGCCGGCCGAGGCGGCGGCGGAAAAAATAAAAAAAGCGGGTGCGGACGCCGCGCCGGTGCTGACGCTGGAGCAGACGACCGACATCGTGGCCGAGGCGTCGGGGCGCTTCATCAAGGTGGGCTTCGCGGCGGAGACGGAGGATCTGCTGGCCAACGCCGCGAAAAAATTGTCCGCCAAGGGCCTCGACCTGATCGTCGCGAACGACGTCCGATCCGAGGGCTCCGGCTTCGGCAGCGAGACGAACCAGGTGACGCTGCTCGCCCCCGGCGAGGAGCCGGCGGCGCTGCCGCTGCTGCACAAGTACGACGTGGCCTGCGCGGTGCTCGACCGCGTCGCCGCCTGCCTCGAGGCGCGGGCGCGCTAGTCGAGCCCCTCGGCGAGGGTCTCCTTCAGCGGCCGCTTGCCCTCGGGCAGCGAAAAAAAGTTGCAGAAGCAGGTGCCCTCGAAGTCGACCAGGCCGTTGAGGACGGGCGGGCAGACGCAGATCGTGTCGTCGTTGTTGGCGGGCTGGCAGGGGCAGTAAAACTTGCCGAACCGCAGCCGCATGTTGACGAAGTCCTCGATGGTCATGTCGGCGTTGGTCAGGACGTAGCCGCGCTCCTCGCGGAAGCGATCGGCCAACTCGACCATCTCCTGGCGGTACTTGTCGCGCAGCCGCGCCTCTTCCTCGGGCGGCAGGTCGGTGATCTGGTCGTCGCTCATGGCTGCGTGGCCTCCTGCTCCCGCGCCCGGCCGAGCGCCCAGCGCACGAGCGTGCGCACGGGCACGCCGGTCGCGCCCCTGACGGTCGTGCCGCGGTCCTTGTCCGAGTCGTCCGTGCCGGCCATGTCGAGGTGCACCCAGGGCGTGTCGCCGGCGAAGATCTCCAGGAACTTGGCGGCCGTGATCGCGCCGGCGTAGCGGCCGCCGACGTTCTTCACGTCGGCGACGCGGCTCTTGAGGAGGTCGCCGTACTCCTCGAACATCGGCAGCGCCCAGATGCGCTCGCCGGCCGCCTCGCCGGCCGCGATGACCTCCGCGCCGAGCGCGTCGTCGTTGGTCATCAGGCCCGTGGTCGTGGTGCCCAGGGCGACGGCGCAGGCCCCCGTCAGCGTGGCGACGTCGATCAGCGGCGCGAGGCCCAGGTGGTTCGCGTAGCAGAGCGCGTCGGCGAGCACGAGGCGGCCCTCGGCGTCGGTGTTGAGCACCTCGATGGTCTTGCCGTTCATCGCGGTCAGCACGTCGCTGGGCTTGATGGCGCTGCCGCCGGGCATGTTCTCGGTCGCCGGGACGATGGCGGTGGCGTTGATCGGCGCCCCCAGGCGGGCCAGGGCGGCGATGGCGGCGATGACGGCCGCGCCGCCGCTCATGTCCTGCTTCATCGAGATCATGCTGGCCGAGGGCTTGAGCGAGATGCCGCCCGTGTCGAAGGTGATGCCCTTGCCGATCAGCCCCAGACCCGGCTCGTCGCCGCCGCCGCGGTGGCGCAGGATGATCAGCTTGGCCGGCTGATGGGAGCCCTTGGCGACGCCCAGGAAGGAGCCCATGCCCATCTCCGCGGCCTCGGCCTCTTCCAGGACCTGGAACTCCAGGCCGGTGTCGCGGGCGACGGTCTGGGCGCGGGCGGCCATCTCGGTGGGGGTGAGCACGTTGCTGGGCTCGTTCGCGAGGTCGCGCGCCAGGTTGGTCGCCTCGCCCAGGATGACGCCGCGGCGCACGCCCTCGGCGACGGCCGCCGCATCGGCGCCCAGCACGGTGGCCCCGCTGATCGACTTGGGCGCTTCCTCGGGATGCAGGTGGCGGTCGAAGCGGTAGAGGCCCAGCGTGAGCCCCTCGGCCACGGCCTGCGCGACCTCGGCCTCGTCGATCCCGTCGAGGGGCGCGCCGGCGATGGCGATGTCGAGCGCGCCGTCGGCCAGGGCGCGGGCGCGGCGGGCCGCAGTGGCGGTGGCGCTGCGCACCCGCTCGGGGTCGATGCCGTCGGCGTCGCCGAGGCCGGCGACCAGCACGCGCGTCATCGGCGCGCGCCCCAGCGTGTGCACGACGCACACCTGGCCGCGCTTGCCGGTCAGCTCCCCCTCCGCGACGAGCGCGCCCAGGCCGCCGTCGAGCAGGGCGTCGATCGCGCGGGCGGGGCCGTCGGTCATGACATCGTCCCCGCTGGGGACGAAGACCAGCAGGTGGGCGGCGCGGCTCTCGCTGGCCGGGGTCGCGGCGGCGGTGATCTCCATGAACGCTCCCTCGCGGGGACTCCGGCCGGGCGGCCGGCGGCGCGATCCTAGCATCGACCGCGGGCCGGGGCCTGCTCGCTACCGCGGCGCGCACGCCCTGGCTACCGTGGGCGCGATGACGATCCTGGAACGGTCCCGGCCGGCGCCCTGCCGTTGGCGCGCGCAGCTGCGCGATGCGGCGGCGCGCGCCGGGCTGCGCACCAATCTACGGGACTGGGGCCGCGAGCTGGCGCTGGTCGCGGTCGGCGCCGTGGCCTACTACCTGATCCGCGGCGGCGTGGTCGACCGGGTGGAGGAGGCCTTCGCGCGGGGCGCCGACCTGATCGAGCTGGAGCGCCGGCTGGGCATCTTCTGGGAGCCGGCGATGCAGGACTGGATCCTGGGCTCGCGGGCCCTGATCGACCTGTCGAACGCCGTCTACTTCTGGGGGCACATGCCGCTGATCGTCGCGATCGGCGTGTGGCTGTTCTGGCGCAAGCGAGGCATCTACCGGCTCACCCGCAACGCCTTCCTGGGCTCGGCCGTCGTGGCGCTGATCTGCTACGCGGCGCTGCCCGTCGCGCCGCCGCGCTTCTTCCCGGAGCTGGGCTTCGTCGACACGATGGCGCTGTACAGCCAGGCCAGCTATCAGGCGCAGGAGGTGAGCCTCTTCGTCAACCCCTACGCGGCGCTGCCCAGCCTGCACTTCGGCTGGGCGCTGGTGCTGGGTCTGGCGCTGTGGATGGCGCGGCCCGGCGGCCGCTGGGACTGGGCCTTCGCGCTGGGGGCGCTGCTGATCCCGCTGGGGCAGGGCGTCTCGATCGTGCTGACGGGCAACCACTTCCTCCTCGACGCCGTGGCGGGCGCCGCCGTGGCCGGGCTGGGGTTCGCGATGGCGCTGCTCTGGCGGCGATGGCGGCCGTCTGGCAGAGTGACGGTCGGCAAAGGAGTGACAGGATGCTGACAACGACATCGGACGACGTCCCGGGCCGCGAGATCGCGGAGACGCTGGGACTGGTGACCGCCAACACGGTGCGCTCGCGGCACGTGGGCCGCGACATCCTGGCGGGGCTGAAGACCATCGTGGGCGGCGAGATCGGCGCCTACACGCAGCTGCTGACCGAGTCGCGGGCGCAGGCGCTGTCGCAGCTCGAGGCGGAGGCCGGGGCCATGGGCGCCGACGCGATCGTCGGGCTGCGCATGACGACCTCGTCCGTCACGCAAGGCGCGTCGGAGATCCTGGTCTACGGCACGGCCGTCAAGCTGCGCTAGCCGCCGCGGGCTAGTTGCGGTGGTGGTAGGTGTCGATGGGGCCCAGCGGCGTGTAGATCTCGGCGCTGAGTTCCTGCAGTTGCGCGCGCCAACGGTCCCAGTCGCGGCGGGCGAGTTGCGCTTCGTCCGAGGCGAGGGCGGGCTGGACGGCGGCGTTGTCGGCGAATTCGAACATCATCAGGTGCGTGCCGGCCGGGTCGTGCGCCCCGCGGACGCGCCAGCCGCGCACGATGCCGGGGATGCCCAGCACGTGCGGCAGGTGGACCTCGCGGTACCACGCCTCGAACTCGTCCATCGCGCCGGGCTCGACCTGAACCCGGACCCAGAGGCTGGGATGGGGATTGAACTCGCTCGTCATGGTGACGCCCCAGTCACCGCCGCACCCACGTCGCAGGCGCCATTCTCCCAGGCGGGCCGGCGGCGGTCCACGCCGATAACCGCCTCGCGGCCCGGCCGGGCCGCCCGTAACCGGGCCGACAGTTGCGCGTCGCCGCCGGTTGCGGGACGTATTGCCCGCGCCGGGGCCTGTGGTAGGATTCCGTCAACGAGCCCGTGCGCATCGCGGATGCCACGGACGGCGGCAGCAGGTCCGGCCCCGGAAGCGCGGGGCGGCAGTACAGGCGGACCGCGGCCGATGCTCGTCGTCTTGCAAGCCCTAGGGAATCGATGCTGACGCAAGAGCAGAAGAGCACGATCGCGCGCGAGTACCGCGTCCACGACAAGGACACGGGCTCGACCGAGGTGCAGGTGGCGATGCTGACCCACCGGATCAGCGGCCTGACCGCGCACCTGCGGGCCAACAAGCACGACTACAGCTCGCGGCGCTCGTTGATGAAGCTGGTCGGCCGCCGCCGCCGCCTGCTGACGTACCTCAATAAGACGGACGTCGGCCGGTACCGCCGGCTGATCGCCAGTCTGGGGCTGCGGCGCTAGGCCGCGGCCGGATCGGGCAGAGGAGACCGCAGGCCGCAGGGGGACGCGCAAGCGCGCGCCCGGCACGGCCGCACTGCCGCACAGGCGGCATCAGGATGGGTACAGGCGCCTGAGCACGACGGCGCACCACAGACGCGCGGGAGCGAGCCCCATGCCGCCCCGGCGACCACGGGCCCCCGGTCGAGGACACCGGCGCCCCAACGTGACCCGACGCACATCCCCGGGCACGAGAAAAGGAACCACGGGAACACATGAATCATCAGTACGACATGGAACTGGCCGGCCGCCCGCTCAGGCTTGAGACGGGGGAGCTGGCCCAGCAGGCCGGCGGCGCGGTCACGCTGCGCTACGGCGACACGATGCTGCTGGCCACCGTCACGGCCAGCGAACCGCGCCGCGGCATCGACTTCTTCCCGCTCTCGGTGGAGTTCGAGGAGCGGCTCTACGCGGCGGGGCGCATCCCCGGCTCGTTCTTCCGGCGCGAGGGGCGGCCCACCACGGCCGCCGTGCTCTCGGCCCGTCTGACCGACCGGCCCCTGCGCCCGCTCTTCCCCAAGGGCTACATGGACGACACGCAGATCGTCATCACGGTGCTCTCGGCCGACATGGAGAACCCGCCCGACACGCTGGGCACGATCGCGGCCAGCGCCGCGCTGACGGTCTCCGACGTGCCCTTCGACGGCCCCGTCGGGTCGGTGCGGATCGGGCACGTGGACGGCGAACTGGTCCTGCAGCCGACCTGGGAGCAGCTCGCCCAGAGCGACCTCAACCTGATCGTCGCCGGGACCAAGGACGCGATCATGATGGTCGAGGCGGAGGCCGGCGAGGTGCCGGAGTCGCTGCTGGTCGACGCCATGGCGCTGGGCCAGGAAGCCATCGCGCAGCTCGTCGAGTTGCAGGAGGAGATGCTCGACCTAGCGAAGCCGAAGCGGCCCTTCACGCCGCGCAGCGTCGATCCTGAGGCGCTGGCCCAGGCCGAGGCCGCCATCGGGGACGACCTGGTCGCGGCGCTGTCGCCCGGCTCCGGGCTCACCAAGGCCGAGCGCGACACGAAGCGCAACGCCCTGCGCGCGCAACTGCTCGACGGCGTCGAGGCGGAGCAGAGCGAGCCGCTGGGTCAGGCCTTCGACGCGCTGGAGAAGCGCGCCGTGCGGGCCGAGATCCTTGAGAACGGGGCGCGGCCCGACGGTCGCGGCCTGCGCGACCTGCGCCCGCTGTCGGGCAGCGTGGGCATGGTCCCGCGCACGCACGGCTCGGGGCTGTTCCAGCGCGGCGAGACGCAGGTGCTCTCGCTGACCACGCTGGCCGGCACCGGCATGGCGCAGCGCCTCGACGACCTCACCCCCGACGACAGCAAGCGCTTCATGCACCACTACAACTTCCCGCCCTTCTCGGTCGGCGAGACGGGCCGCATCGGCTCCACGGGCCGGCGCGAGCTGGGCCACGGCATGCTGGGCGAGCGCGCGCTGGCCAACATCCTGCCCGACGAGGAGTCGTTCCCCTACACGATCCGCGTCGTCTCCGAGGTGCTGTCGTCGAACGGCAGCACGTCGATGGCGAGCGTCTGCGCCGCCGTCCTCTCGATGATGGACGCGGGCGTGCCGATCAAGAAGCCGATCGCGGGCATCGCGATGGGCCTGATCAAGGGCGAGGGCGCGGACGAGTTCGCCGTGCTGACCGACATCGCCGGGCTGGAGGACCACCTGGGCGACATGGACTTCAAGGTGGCCGGCAGCCGCGACGGCGTGACCGCCCTGCAGATGGACATCAAGGTCAAGGGCATCGAGCTGCCGATCATGGCGCAGGCCCTCGAACAGGCCGAGGACGCGCGGCTGGAGATCATCGACCTGCTCCTCGACACGATCGCCGAGCCGCGGGAGGAGATGTCGCCCTACGCGCCGCGCATGCACCGCGTCGACGTGCCGCAGGAGAAGATCGGCGCGATCATCGGGCCGGGCGGCAAGACGATCCGCCAGATCGAGGGCGACTCGGGCGCGGGCATCGACATCAACGACGACGGCGCCGTCTACGTCACGGCGGTCGACCAGGCCTCGGCCGAGAAGGCGATCAGCGCCATCCGCGCGCTGACCAAGGAGGTCGAGCGGGGCGAGAAGTACACCGGCAAGGTGACGCGCATCCTGCCCTTCGGCGCCTTCGTGGAGATCCTGCCGGGCAAGGACGCCCTGGTGCACATCTCCGAGCTGGCCGACTACCACGTGCCGTCGGTCGAGGACGTCGTCCAGATCGGCGACGAGTTCGAGGTCGTCGTCACCGAGATCGACAACCTGGGGCGGATCAACGCCTCGCGGCGCGCGCTGCTCAGCGGCGAAGACCTGCCGCCCGGTGGCGGTGGCGGCGGTGGCCGCGGGCGTCGCGACGGCGGCGACGATCGCGGACCGCGCGGCCGGGGTCGCGGCGACCGTGGTGATCGCGGCGACCGCGGAGGCCGCCGTGGCGACCGCGGTGACCGCGGCGAGCGCCGCGGCCGCGGCGATCGCGAGGACCGGCCGCGCGAGGAGCGCTACCGCGATCGCTACGCCGATTCCGATCGCGACGAAGGAGACGACGGCGGCCGCGGCCGGTCGCGGGGGGCGCCGCGCTACGGCGGGCGCGACCGCGACCGTGACCGTGACTCCGCCGGCGAGCGTGAAGCGGCGCCGGTCGCCCGGGCGCCTCGCGGCGAGGACGATGAGCCCCGCGCCGAGGGCGAGGGTCG
>JAPOXB010000094.1:17086-22261 GCA_026707335.1 Chloroflexota bacterium | reverse complement strand
CCCCCGCCCCGGCCGCCGCCGCCCCGGCGGAGGCGCCGCCGGCCTCGCTCCCCGTCGCCCCCAACTTCCGCCCCCCGCCAGGGCAGCGCGCGCCCTGGGCACGGGACTGACCGCGCGCAGCATTGGAGCCTGCAGAACTGGAGAACGCCATGCCCTTCAACAAGCGAGTCGCCATCCTCGGGTCGAGCTTCGGGACGAAAGTCACGGCCCCGGCCCTGCGCGCCGAGGGATGGGAGATCGTCGCGCTGTTCTCGCGGCGCGCCCACCGCGCGGCCGAGGTCGCGGGGATGATCGGCATCCCCCACCACAGCGACGACTTCCGCGCCATCGTCAGCCGCGACGACATCGACGCCGTCGTCGTCTCCACGCCCACGGCCACGCACCGCGAGCACGTGCTCGCCGCGCTCGACGCGGGCAAGCACGTGCTCTGCGAGAAGCCCTTCGCGATGACCGAGGCCGAGGCGCGGGAGATGATCGCCGCCGCCGCGGCCACGGACCGGACCACGATGGTGAACTTCGAGTTCCGCCACACCGACCACCGCCTGCACATCACTCGCCTGATCGAGGAGGGGCGCATCGGCCGGCCGCAGTCGGCCACGGCCAATCTGTACTTCGCCCGCCTGATGTCCGCGGGCGGACTCGATTGGCGCTCGCAGCTGGCGATGGGCGGCGGCGCGCTGAACGAACAGGGCTCCCACTACTTCGACGCGCTGCGCGGCTGGATGGGCGAGATCACCAGCGTGTACGCGCACATCGCCGTCCACGAGCCGCTGCGCATCGACCCCGACACGGGCGAGCACCTCACGTCCGACGCCGACGACTACTTTTCGGCCACGTTCACCTTCGAGTCGGGGGCCGCGGCCAACGTCTCGATGATCTGGAGCGGCCGCATCCCCGGCTTCGGCGACCTCTACATCACCGGGCCGGGGGGCACGGTCGCCCATCACGGCCCCGTGGGGCTCTTCTCCGACGGGCCCGTCACCTACACGCCGCCGATGGAGGAGGAAGACGCCGCCCGCCCGCTCGGCCACGCCGAGGAGGGTCCGCCGCTGCCCCGCCCGGCCGACATCGAGCCGCTGCCGGAGGAGCCCATCATCGCGTCCTCGCGCCGCCTGCTGCGCGATTTCGAGCGCGGCATCGCGGAGGGCACGTCGCCGTCGCCCAACTTCGAGGACGGCCTGCGCGCGCAACTCATCCTCGACGCCGCGCGCGAGTCGGCCCGGACGGGACGCGTCGTCGAGGTGCGGCCGGTCTAGGTCTACCGGTCTGGGCCTACTCGGGGGCCGGCCCGGGGTACTGCTCCCGCAGGACGCGCTTGAGCACCTTGCCCGACGGGTTGCGCGGGATCTCGTCGAGGAACTCGACGGTCACGGGCTGCTTGTAGCGCGCCAGCTTGTCGGCCACGAAGCCGAGCACACCCGCCGCGTCGAGTTCGGCATCCTTGCGCACGACGATCGCGACCGCCGACTCGCCCCACTTGGCGCTCGGCTGCCCGATCACGGCCGCGTCGCCGACGCCGGGGTGCTGCATCAGCACGCCTTCGACCTCGGCCGGGTAGACGTTCTCCCCGCCCGAGATGATCATGTCCTTGATGCGGTCCTGGATGTAGACGAAGCCGTCCTCATCGACCGTGGCGCCGTCGCCGCTGTAGAGCCAGCCGTCGCGGATCGTCTCCGCCGTCGCCTCGGGGTTGTTCCAGTACTCGCTCATGATGTGCTTGCCGCGCACGATCACCTCGCCCGACTCGCCCGGGGCGACGTCGGCGCCGGACGGGTCGACCACGCGCACGTCGGTGTGGAAGAAGGCCAGGCCGGTGGAGCCGGCCTTGCGCATCGCGTCCTCGCCGGCGATCAGGCAGGCCGGGCCGCAGGTCTCGGTCAGGCCGTAGACCTGGTGGACGGGGATGCCGAGCTTGGCGTAGGCCTCGATCAGCGCCACCGGCAGCGGCGACGCGCCGCTCCAGCAGAAGCGCAACTGGTCGTGCTTGTACTTGCCGGGCTCGTAGGCCTGCAGCATGAAGTTCAGCATCGCCGGGACCTTGAGCATGATCGTGATCCGCTCGTCGTTGATGAGTTGCCAGGCGCGCTGCGGGTTGAACATGCGCATGACGACGTTGGTCACGCCGCCCACGACGTTCGCCGTCAGCGGCGTCAGCGCGCCCACGTGGAAGAGCGGCAGCGACAGCAGGTAGCGGTCGCCCTGGCGGGAGTCGGACGTCGCCTGGATGGTCAGGACGCCCCAGGTCGCGGTGTTGTGCGTGTGCACCGCCCCCTTGGGCAGTCCGGTCGTGCCCGACGTGTACATGATGTACAGCACGTCGTCCTCCGACGCGCCCGCCTCGGGCTCGGCGTCCGACGCGGCCTCCTGCAGCGCCTCGTAGCTCAGCGCCCACTCGGGGCGCTCCGGCAGCGCGACGCCGATCCAGCGTTCGATGGGGCTGCCGGCGTCGCCGCCGCCCATCGCGTGCAGCGCCTGCGCGATGGGGGCCACCTCGGCGCTGAAGAGCAGCGTCTCCGCGCCCGAGTCGCGCAGGATGTAGGCGATCTCCTGCGGCATCAGCCGCAGGTTGAGCGGCACGCAGATCGCGCCCAGCTTGGCGATCGCGAAGAAGCTCTCGGCGTACTCGACGCTGTTCATCACCAGCAGCGCCACGCGGTCGCCGGGCCCAACGCCCAGTCCGGTCAGCGCGTTGGCCGTCCGGTTCGAGCGCAGGTTCCACTCCCGGAAGCTGAAGCGGCGGCCGGTGTCGGCGTCGACCAAGCCGTCCTGGTCGGGCGAGAGCGCCGCCCGCCGGGTGAGGAACTGGCCCACGTTGGTCTTCATGGCTGGCTCTGACATCCGTCCATCCTCCGGGATTCCTGGCTGCGGTCGCAGCCTGCGCGCGTCCCCCGAGTCGGGGGGGCGTGTCGGCATTCTGGCACTGCCGCCCGTGCCCTGTCATGCCCCGGCGATGATGTCCGCGGGGCCGCGGGCTAGGGCAGCCCCGACCGGGGCGCGTCGACCTCCATCGTGCGGATGCGCCCGTTGCCCCGGCCCGACATCTCGGCTGGGTCGGCCGTTCGCGCCTCGAGCAGGAAGAGCGTCCGGCCGTCCTCGCCGCCCAGCATGCACGCGTAGCCGCCCCAGCCGTCGAGGTCGACGCGCGCCCGCACCTCGCCGCCCTCGGCGACCCGCAGGAAGCCGCCCGGCCGCGGCACGGCGACCCAGATGCAGCCCTCGGCGTCGAGGCAGATGCCGTCCGGGGGCACGCCGAGTTCCGCCCACACCCGCCGGTTGCTCAGCGCCCCATCGTCGCCGACGTCGAACGCGGTCAGCCGGCCGCCGAACGTCTCCCCGACCACCAGCGTGCGGCCGTCGGGCGTGATGACCGTGCCGTTGGGAAAGCGCAGCGGCGACGCGGCCACGGAGGCCTTGCCGTCGGGCGCGACGGCGATCAGCGACGCCTCCGCGAAGCGCGCCCGCTCGTGCAGGTCGAAGCCGAAGTGCCCCACGTAGGCCCGGCCCGCCGCGTCGACGATCATGTCGTTGCAGCGTCCCGTGGCCAGCGCCGAGAGGTCGGCGTGCTCGACCAGCGAGCCGTCGGCCTCCTGACGCAGCAGGCGGCGGTCCTCCATCGAGACGATCAGCAGGCGGCCGTCGGCCAGCCAGCCCAGGCCGGACGGGTTGCCGGGCACCCGCGCGACGACCTCGCGCTCGCCGCCGGGCGTGACCGCCACGACCTCCTGCGCGTGCATGTCGGAGAACCACAGGCGCCCGTCGCGCCAGCGCGGCCCCTCCGGGAAGACGAGGCCGTCGAGCAGGGGGCGGATCGTGGGATGCGTCATCGGCGCGGCGCCGCTAGATGCCGATGCCGCCCACGCCCAGGACGGTGCGCTGGGTGTTGATCATCCCGTTGTGACCCCCTCCATGCATCACGATCACCTGGCCGATGATCCGCACGCGGCGCATCTCGCCCTGCGGCTTGATGAAGATCGTGCCGGACAGGTACTCGTCGCTCATGGCGGCGATCTTGGGGACGACGGCGTCCTTCACGTCGCGGCAGTACTTGGCCAGCTTGTCGGCCTCGGGGAAGCGCAGCGCGTGCGCCTCCTCGGGCGACATGAGCGTGCCCTGGTCGGCCTTGGGCAGGTTCCAGGCCTCGTTCAGCCCCTGCTGCAACCAGACGGGCATCTCGCGCGCGAAGGCGAAGTGGATCAGGTTGTCGGCGGTCCGCGCGACGTGCCAGGCGTCGAAGGCGATCGAGTTGCAGTCGTCGCCCGCCCGGTAGTGCAACTGCTCCAGGCTGAGATCCTCAATGGCCGTCGCCGACTGCTCCAGTACGTCGGACGTCAACTGCGCGAGTTCGGCGCCCAAGCTCATCTCATCGCTCATGGGTTCTGCTCCGATCATGTCCACTGGTCATGTCCGCTGGGCCCTCGGCCGACGGCCCGACCGGCCCATGCTCTGGATTCCGGGCCCGCCCGTCAAGCGCGGCTCGCTATCCTGCGGCCAGCAAGACCCGTCGCACGGTGCACTCGCGGAGGTTCCCCATGCCCGACGCCCGCCCGAACGAAGCCATCGTGGTGGACAGCAGCGTGGATGCGCGGCTCAGCATCCAGGCCGTCGCCGCCCCGCAGCCGCTCCCCAACGAAGCCCTGATCGACGTGCGGGCCACGTCGCTGAACCTGGGCGAGGTGCGCGGCGCCCTGACCGGCGCCGCCGACGGCTACCGCCCCGGCTGGGACCTGGCCGGCGTCGTCGCGCAGGCCGCGGCCGACGGATCGGGGCCGCCGCGGGGCGCCCGCGTCGTCGGCTTCCTGCGCAGCGGGGCCTGGGCGCGGCAGGTCGCCGTCGCGACGCACGCCCTCGCGACCCTGCCCGACGACGTCAGCTTCGCGCAGGCCGCCACGCTGCCCGTCGCCGGCCTGACGGCCCTCTACGCCCTCGACATCAGCGGGCACCTGCTGGGGCGCAACGTGCTCGTCGACGGCGCATCGGGCGGCGTGGGGCACCTGGCGGTGCAGATGGCCCGGCAGGGCGGCGCGCACGTCGTCGCCTCCGTGCGGCGGCCCGAGCGGGAGGCGATCGCCCGGGAGGCCGGCGCCCACGAGGTGGTCATCGGCGAGGACCTGGCCGATGCCCCCGCCTTCGGCCCCTACGACGTCATCCTGGAGTCGATCGGCGGCGAGCCCCTGG
>JAPOXB010000094.1:0-16620 GCA_026707335.1 Chloroflexota bacterium | reverse complement strand
CCTGGGCCGGCGACCCGGCCATCGGCGCCATCGTGCTCACCGGGACCGGCCGCGCTTTCTGCGCCGGCGCCGACTTCACGGAGCTCCGCGAGGGCGGCGACGACGACATGACCCCCACGCGGTGGGTCGAGGCGGTGCGGCGCACGAAGCCCATCGTCGTCGCCCTCAACGGGTTCGCCGTCGGCATGGGCCTGAGCGTCACGCTGCCCTGCGCGGTGCGCCTCGCCGCCGCGAACGCGCGCATGTCGATGCGCTTCGTGCGCGTCGGTCTCGTGCCGGAGGGCGCCTCGACGACGCTGCTGCCGGCGATCGTGGGCTTGGGCTGGGCCAACGAGATGTGCCTCACGGGCCGCTTCGTCAGCGCCGAAGAAGCGCTCGCGATGGGGCTCGTCAACCGCATCTATCCGCCCGACGAACTCCTGCCCGCGGCCGTCGCCCTCGCCAGCGAGATCGCCGACGGCCCGACCCGCGTCGCGATGCTGATCGAGCGCGCGCTCCAGGACCACCGCACCCTGCCCTGGGATACGGCCCTCGAGCGGGAGACGGCGGCGATCGCGGAGGCCCGCCGCGGCCCCGACTACGAGGAGGCGGTCATCGCCTTCACCGAGGGCCGGCAGCCGCGCTTCAATCGCTAGCGCGCCCACACCCCAATCAGCCGAAGACGCCCTCGGCGGCGAGGTCGGCGATCTCCTCCACATCGACGCTCAGCTCGTCGAGGACCTCCTGCGTGTGCTGGCCGATCTCCGGCGCCGGGCCGCGCACGCCGATATCGGCGCCGTCCACGGTGAAGGGCGTCGCCAGCGTCTCGAAGGCACCCACGGCGGGGTCGGGATGCCGGATCGTCTCGAAGGTCCCCACCTCGCGCAGCTGGGGATCCTCCAGCACCTCGGGCAACTCCGCCGCGGGACCCCAGATCAGCCCCGCCTCGTCGAGCCGTTCCGCCCACGTCGCCAGGTCGGCCTGGAGGAAGATCTCCCGCACTTGCGGCGTCAGGGTCGCGCCGTGCTCCCGCCGCGTCAGGGTCTCGGCGTAGCGCGGGTCGGTGATCCATTCCTCCCGGCCGATCATCCGGCAGAACCGCTGCCAGTACATGTCCGCCGCGGGCATGATCAGCATCAGCCAGCGGCCGTCGCGCGTCTCATATTCGTTGGTGATCGGATTTGGCATGTGGAGGTGGTCGAAGCGATCGGGCTGCTGCCTCGTCACCGCCGCCACCGACACGTCCACGCCGATCGTCCAGATGCCGGAGCGCTGGAGCGTCACCTCCACCGTCTGCCCCTCGCCCGTCTGCTCCTTCAGCCGCAGCGCGACCAGCGTGGCGGCGAGCAGATTGAGCGCGGTCACATGGTCGCCCTGACCGCCGCGCGGCATCGCCGGCGGACCGGAGACGTCGCCCATGAGCGCCCAGATGCCGGAGCGGGCCCAGAAGGCCGTGTAGTCGAAGCCGGGCCGGCCGGCGTCCGGCCCCGTCGTGCCGTAACCGGAGAACGAGACGTAGATCAGCCCCGGGTCCGCCGCCCGCAACTCCTCCACGGTCAGCCCGTAGCGCTCGCGGCGGGGTTGCATCAGGTTCGTGATGAAGATGTCGGCCGTGGCGACGAGGCGGCGCAGGAGCGCGGCCCCGCCCGGCTTGTCGAGCGCCAGCGCGATCGAGCGCTTGCCCCGGTTGTCCAGCTCGAACGGGTAGTTGTGCTCGAAGTCCAGGCCCAGCACGTTGTGCCGCCAGGCGTCGCCCTCGGGAGGTTCCACCTTGATCACGTCGGCGCCCAGGTCGCGCATCATCGCCGCGGCGCTCGGGGCGGCCAGCCAGTTCGCCGCCTCCACCACACGGATGCCCGCCAGCGGCGCCGTCATCGCAACCCTCCTCTGCGGCCGGCCCCGACGGCCGGTGACCGGCAGGCAGTCTAGCCAGCCCCCGCCTTTCGCGCTCCCGCGCGCCGGCCGACCGGGGCCCGGCTACACTCAGCCCCCTATGACCCAGCCGCCCCTCTCGACCGCCCCGGCCGACCACAACGTCTTCGCCGGCAACCCGCTCGACCGGGCCGCCAACGAGCGCAAGGACCCCGCCTGGCTGCAAGGCCAGCACGACGACCCGGCGCGGCGCATCCTGCCGGTCTGGCGGCTGCGCTTCCCCGTCGACGAGGGGGCCGCGGGCGGGGCGGGAGCGGACCTGATCTGGCTGCCGCCCGCGGCGACCGCGGCGCTGCCGGCGGGCGCCACGCCGGCGCCCGTGCTGCTGGGGCTGCGCGACGGCGTCCCGCACTTCGCGCTGGACGTCAGCGCGCTCGACGACCCGGCGGCGCTCGATCTCGCGCCGGGCGCGGCCTACCGCGACCTGCGCGGCATCGCATCGAGCCTGCCGCCGGCCGACTCCGGCCTCGCCGCGCAGGCCCGCTCCCTGGTCGATTGGCACTCCCGGCACGGCTTCTGCCCGGCCTGCGGCGCCGCCACCGCGCCCGAACAGGGCGGCGCCTTCCGCGTCTGCGCCGAGTGCGACGCCCAGCACTTCCCCCGCACCGACCCCGTCGTCATCACGCTCATCCACGACGGCGGCGACCGCTGCCTGCTGGCCGCCCGCGCCGCGGCCGCGAGCCCGGACCAGCCGCCGCCGATGTTCACCTGCATCGCCGGCTTCGTCGATCAGGGCGAGACGGTCGAGGCGGCGGTGCGCCGCGAGGCCTGGGAGGAGGTCGGCGTCCGCGTCACCGACGTGCGCTACGACCACTCGCAGCCGTGGCCCTTCCCCAGCTCGCTGATGCTGGGCTGCCGGGCGCGCGCCGAGACGACCGAGATCACCGTCGACGGCGACGAGATCGGCCAGGCGCACTGGTTCACCCGCGAGCAGGCGCGCCGCGCCTGCTCGCCCGGCTACGACCCCGCCACGGACGGCGGTTCGGCCGCCCTCCTCGTCCCGCCGCCCCTCGCGATCGCGCACCATCTGATCAGGCGCTGGGCGGAGGAGTGAAGGCTAGCGCGACTCCGTGCTAGCCTCGCCGCCACGGCGACGGGTGAGCGCCGCGGGCAATCGAAGCGGAGGTCACGATGCGTCTGGGCGTGCTGGCGGGACTGGATTCCACCGACTGGCAGGACTCGCTGGCGAAGGTCCGCATCGCCGAGGACCTGGGCTATGAGTTAGCCGGCCGCGGCGAGGCCTGGGGCGCGTCGGTGCTGCCCTGGCTGACGCTGCTGGCCGCGAACACCGAGAAGATCAAGCTCGGCCCCACCATCCTCAACTGCTTCTCCCGCTCCCCGGCGGCGACGGCCCAGGAGATCGGCCTGCTCGACCAGATCTCGGGCGGGCGCATGGTCATGGGGCTGGGCTCCTCGGGCGCGCAGGTCATCGAGCACTTCCACGGCGTCCCCTTCGAGCGGCCCCTGCAACGGCTGCGCGAGTACACGGAGATCTTCAACCTGCTGATCGCCGGCGAGGAACTGCGCTACCAGGGCGAGATCTTCACGCTGGAGCGCGGCTTCAAGCTCGACTATCCCCGGCCGCGCAACAAGATTCCCGTCTACATCGCCGCGATCACGCCGAAGTCGATCGTGCAGACGGGCGAGATCGCCGACGGCATCTACCCCATCCACTGGCCCAAGGGGCGATTCGCGAGCCTGCGGCGTCAGCTCGACGACGCCGCCACGGCGGCCGGCCGCGATGCGGGCTGCGTCACGATCGCGCCGAACACGAGCGTGCACGTCACCGACGGCCGCAACGACGAAGCCCAGTGGCAGGCCGCCCGCGCGCCGCTGCACTTCTACGTCAACCGGATGGGCACGTTCTACTGGCAGATGCTGGCCCGCGAGGGCTTCTCGGCAGAGGTCAAGGCCTCCCGCGACGCCTGGGCCCAGCGCGACAAGGCCGGCTCCATCGCCGCCATCAGCGACGAGATGGTGCGCGAGATCCAGGTCATCGGCCCCATCGAGTCGGTGCGCGAGCAACTGCAGGAGCGCTCCGCCCTGGGCGCGGACTTGCAGATGGTGCAGATGCCCCCGGGCGACCCGGCGACGGTCGGCGCCTACCTGGAGTCGCTGCTGCGCTAGGCCGGGTCGGCGTAGACCGGGGGGCGCTTCTCGAGGTTGGCCCGCACGGCCTCGAGTTGATTGGCCGTGCCGATCAGCGACCGCTGGGTCGACGCCTCCAGCGCCAATCCCGCGCCCACGTCCAACTCCACCGACTGGTTGAGCAGCCGCTTCGCGGCCCGCACCGCGTCGGGCGAGCAGCCGGCGATCTCCCGCGCCAGGGCCACCGCGGCCTCCCTGGGCTCGGGCGAGACGTGCGTCGCGAAGCCCACCTCCACCGCCTCGGCGCCGTGCACGATGCGCGCCGTGTAGGTCAGCTCCTTGACGACGTCGAGCCGGGCCAGCCGGCGCAGCAACTGCGTGCCCGCCATGTCCGGCACGAGCCCCCAGCGCCCCTCCATGATCGACAGCCGCGCGTCGGGCGCGACGAAGCGCACGTCGGCGCCGAGCGCCATTTGCAGTCCGCCCCCGAAGGCGACCCCGTGCACCGCCGCGATGACCGGCATGGGCGCTTCGTGCCAGGCCCAGGCGACGCGCTGGGCCGCGTTGGCGCGGGATTCCGCTTCCCGCGCGAGCAGTTCGCCGCTGGCGGCCCGGCGCTCGCCCGCGTCGTCCATCGCCTGGAACGAGGCGAAGTCGAGCCCCGCGCAGAAGGCGCGCCCCTCGCCGGAGAGCACGACGGCGCGGACCGACGCATCCGCCGACACGGCGTCGGCCGCCTCCCGGATGGCGCTGAACATGGCCGGGTCCAGCGCGTTCATCTTCTCGGGCCGGTTCAGCCGCACGTCGGCCACGCCGTCGCTGACCGCGACCGTCACCCGCTCTTCGGACATCTCGGACCTCCCGCTCTCCGCCGGCGCCTCGCCGGCGCCGTTTCGCGTCCGACGCGCAGCCTACCGCCCCGCGACGCGCGGCGCTGCCGGCGCTATCCTGCCCCCAAATCGAACGGAAGGACGGTCCCATGCACGATCTCGTCATCCGCGGCGGCAGCGTGGTCGACGGCACGGGCGCGCCGGCGCGGCAGGCCGACGTCGCCATCGACGGCGGCCGCATCAGCGTCGTCGGCGCGGTCCCCGGTGAAGCCCGCGAGACCATCGACGCGACGGGCAAGCTGGTCACGCCCGGCTTCGTGGACATCCACACCCACTTCGACGGCCAGATCACCTGGGATCCCACGCTCTCTCCCACCAGCTGGCACGGCGTGACCACCGTCGTGATGGGCAACTGCGGCGTCGGCTTCGCGCCGGTCGCGCCGGGCAGGGAGAACTGGCTGATCGGCCTCATGGAGGGCGTCGAGGACATCCCCGGCGCCGCCCTGTCCGAGGGCATGGAGTGGCACTGGGAGACGTTCCCCGAGTACCTCGACTACATCGAGCAGTTGCCCATGGCGCTCGACGTCGGCACGCAGGTGCCGCACGGGGCCGTGCGCGCCTACGTGATGGGCGACCGCGGGGCCCACAACGAGCCCGCCAACCCCGAGGACATCGCCGAGATGGCGCGCGTCGTGAAGGAGAGCGTGCGGGCCGGGGCGCTGGGCTTCAGCACCTCGCGGACCCTGGCGCACCGCGCGATCGACGGCGAGCCGGTGCCCGGCACCTTCGCCGCCGAGGATGAGCTGTTCGGCATCGGGGCCGTGCTGGGAGAGCTCGACGCGGGCCTCTTCGAGGTCGCCGCCGCGGGCATCACCGGCGACGACCTGTCGATGCCGCTCAAGGAGGTCGCCTGGATGCGGCGCCTGGCGGCCACGATCGGGCGGCCGGTGACCTTCGGGCTGACCGAGGTCAACACCGACCCCGATCACTGGCGCGGCATCCTCGACGCCACCGCGGCCGCCCGCGCGGAGGGCGCGAACATCGTCCCGCAGGTGCACGGCCGCACCGTCACCTTCCTCATGACGCTGGACAGCCGGCACCCCTTCCTGCGCCTGCCAGCCTACCGCGAGATCCGCCACCTGCCGCTGGCCGAGCGGGCCGCCGAGATGCAGCGCCCGGAGCGGCGCGCGGCCATCCTCGCCCAGGCCGACGGCCGCCCCGACCCCAGCCTCGACTTCGTCTCGTTCGAGCGGATGTTCCTGCTCGACGATTCGCTCGACTACGAGCCGGATCCGGGGGACGCGATCGCGGCCCGCGGCCGGCGCGAGGGCGTGGCGCCCATCGAGCTGGTCTACGACCTCCTCACCGCCGACGGCGGGCGCAACATGCTGCTCAGTCCGCTGTTCAACTACGCCCGCGGCGACCTGGAGCACACGCGGGCGATGCTCACCGACCCGCATACGGCCATCGGCTTGGCCGACGGCGGCGCCCACTGCCGCGTCATCTGCGACGCCGGCACGCCCACCTTCATGCTCACGCACTGGACCCGCGACCGCACGCGCGGCGCGCGCCTTCCGCTGGAGCAGGTCGTCAAGTGGCAGACCCGCGATACGGCCGCGCTCTTCGGCCTGAACGACCGCGGCGCGCTGCTGCCGGGCTACAAGGGCGACGTGAACGTCATCGACTACGACGCGCTGGCGCTGGCGCGGCCGGAGGTCGCCTACGACCTGCCCGGCGGCGCGAAGCGCCTGGTCCAGCGCGCCACCGGCTACGACGCCACGATCGTGAGCGGGACGGTCGTGCGCCGCGACGGCGAGGACACGGGCGAGCGCCCCGGCGTCCTGCTGCGCGGCGCGCAGCCCGCGCCGGCCTGAGCGGCGAGCGGCGCGCGGCCCTATCCCGCCGGCGGTTCCACCGACAGGAAGCGGCGCGGCACGTCGCGCATCATCACGTCGATCGTCGCCTGCGGGACGCCGTCCGCCCGCATCGCGGGCAGCGCCGTCTTCGTGAGGAACAGGTAGTGCTGTTCCTGGACGGGCGTCGGGGGCTTGCGGTAGTCGCGCGCGTAATCGTGGCCCAGCATGAGCTGGTGCGCCCAGCCCCGGTCGAGCAGCGCCTCCACGGTGCGGTTGCGGTCGCGCCATTCAGGCTGCGGCGGCACGCCCGGGTAGCGGTCCATTGAGACGTAGACGCCCGCCTTCAGCAGATCCTCCAGGTAGTCGACGTCCGCCGAGTCGGCGCTGTGGCCGATACAGACCAGGTGCGGCGGCACGCCCTCGTCGTCGAAGATCTCCCACTGGCGGCGGCCCACCTCCAGCGGCGCCCAGTGGTGGGTGCTGATCGGCGTGTTCGTGCGCCTGGCCGCCCGGGAGGCGGCGCGCAGCACGCGCTCCCCCCGCGCGGTCACGCCCTCGGCGTCGTTCGCGACCTTGATCACGCCCGCCCGGATGCCGGTGTCGTCGATGCCCTGCTCGATCTCCCGCACGAAGATGTCCGCGATCTCATCCGGGTTCATGGTGTCCAGGGCGGTGGGCAGGTCGCGCCAGAGGCCCGTCGCGACGACCATGTGCACGCCCGAGGCGCGCGAGATCTCGGCCAGCAGCGCCGCGTCACGGCCGAGGTCGGGCGTGGACAGTTCGATGATCGCGTCGACGCCGCCGGCCTTCGCCTCGCGCAGCTCCCGGATCGATCCCTCCCGCTGCACATCGAGCGGGTCGAGCCAGGGGTAGTAGTGCCGCGTCAGCGGCAACCGCAGCCCGGCGTGCTCGTGACTGAGCGTGAAGCCCAGGTCGGCGGCGTCGATGGGACCGAGGGCGGTTTGGATGTGGGGCATGTCGGCCTCCCGCGCCAGGATAGCCGCCGCGCCCGCCGGCCGAGCGATGCGCGATGAAATAGTTGATCGAGAAACATTTGTGGCTTGACCGGGCCGAAGCGGCGCGTATCGTGACTCGAAATCCAGCGCGAATGGAATTCAATCCCGCCCGGCGGGCCGAGTCAGGGAGTACCTACGTGAACAAGATCGAGTTGGCGGCGAAGGTGTCGGAGCGGACCGGCCTCACCCGGGCCCATTCGCTGGAGGTCGTGGAGTCGATCTTCAGTTCCGCGGACGGCGAGGGAATCATCGTCAGCGAGCTGGACGCCGGCCGCGATGTCTCCATCGCCGGCTTCGGCAAGTTCGAGGCCCGTCAGCGCAAGGCCCGCGAGGGGCGCAACCCCGCCACCGGCGAGTCGATCCAGATCGCGGCCAAGCGGGTCGTCGCCTTCAAGCCCGCCAAGGGCCTCAAGGACCGCTTCGGGTCCTAGCCGCCCCACCCGGCGCTTCGCCGGGGGTCCGACGCTAATCGGGCCGGCCTGATCTACCCTCCCTCCGGGAGGCCCCATGCACGACGACCTTCGCGCCCGCGTCGCGGCCGACTTCCCGCGCATCCGCGCGGAGTTGGAAGGCCTCGTGCGCATTCCCTCCGTCAGCGCCGCGGGCTTCGACGCCGGGGAGGTGCGGCGCTCGGCTCTGGCCACCGCGGACCTCATGCGCGACGCGGGCCTCGGCGACGTCCGCCTGCTCGAGGTCGAGGGCGCGCACCCGGCCGTCCTGGGCGAACGCCGCGCCGGCGCCGATCGGCCCACCGTGCTGCTCTAAGCCCACCACGACGTGCAGCCGCCCGGCGATTTGGCGCAGTGGACGTCGGACCCGTTCCAGCCCGTCGAGCGCGATGGCCGCCTCTTCGGCCGTGGCGTGTCAGACGACAAGGCCGGCATCGCCGTGCACCTGGCCGCCCTGCGCGCGCTGGGCGACGGCCTGCCCCTCAACGTCAAGATGTTCGTCGAGGGCGAGGAGGAGATCGGCTCGCTGCACCTGGCCGACTTCCTCACCCGCTACGCGACCGACCTCGCCGCCGACGTCATCGTGATCGCGGACTCCGCGAACTGGCGCGTCGGCGAGCCGGCGCTCACGACCACGCTGCGCGGCCTCGTCGACTGCGAGGTCGAGGTGCGCACGCTGCGAGAGGGCGTCCACAGCGGCCTGTTCGGCGGCGCCTTCCCGGACGCGCTGATGGCGCTCTCGCGCGTGCTCGCCTCCCTCCACGACGACGCGGGGCGGCCGGCCGTCGCCGGGCTGGTCTCCAACCAGGCCAATGGCCCCGACCTCAGCGAAGCGGAGTTGCGCGAACAGGCCGGCGCGGAGCCGGACACCGGGCTGATCGGCGAGGGCTCGCTGACCTCGCGAACCTGGTCCCAGCCCGCGATCTCGGTCCTCGCCATCGACGCGCCGCCCGTCGCGGGGGCCATCAACCAGCTCGTGCCGGTCGCGCGGGCGAAGGTGAGCGTGCGGCTCGCGCCGGGCGACGAGCCCGCCCGCGCGATGGCGGCGCTCGTCGCGCACCTGGAGGCGCAGCGTCCCTGGGGTGCGGCCGTGTCGGTGACGCCGGGGTCGAGCGCCGAGCCGGCCTCCCTCGACGCCGCCGGTCCCGCCTACGACGCCTTCCGCGCCGGCTTCGCCGAGGCCTGGGGCCGCCCCGCGGTGGACATCGGCGTCGGCGGGTCGATCCCCTTCGTGGGCGCGTTCCAGGCCGCCGCGCCCGGCGCGGCCATCCTGCTCACCGGCGCCGGCGACCCGACGAGCCGCTATCACGGCCCCGACGAGAGCCAGGACCTCGGCGACCTCCGGCGCGCCTGCCTCGCGGAAGCGATCGCGCTGCGGCTGCTCGGGGCCGGCTGAGGATTCGCGCGCCGCGCGATCCTGACCCCTCCGGCCGCTATCGTTCTCCTATGCAAAAGCTGCTGGCCGCCAACCGGGGCGAGATCGCGATCCGCATCATGCGCGCGGCGGCGGAGCTGCGCCTGCGCACCGCGACGATCTACTCGCAGGAGGACCGGCTGAGCCTGCACCGCTTCAAGGCCGACGAGGCCTACCTCGTGGGCGACGATCAGGGGCCCGTCGCCGCCTACCTCGACATCCCGGGCATCATCGCGCTGGCCAAGGAGCACGGCGTCGACGCCATCCACCCGGGCTACGGCTTCCTGGCCGAGAACAGCGCCATGGCCCGCGCCTGCGCCGAAGCCGGCATCGTCTTCGTGGGGCCGCCGGCCGAGATCCTCGACCGGCTGGGCGACAAGATGTCGGCCCGCAAGCTGGCCCAGGACGCCGGCATCCCCGTGATCCCCGGCCTCGACACGCCGATCACCGACGTCGCGGCCGGGCAGGAGGCCGCGGCGGCGATCGGCTTCCCGCTGATGGTCAAGGCGGCGTTCGGCGGCGGTGGCCGCGGTCTGCGCGTCGTGCGCCGGCCGGAAGACCTGCCCGCCCAGATCGACGAGGCGCGCAAGGAGGCGCAGGCGGCCTTCGGCAACGGCGCGATCTTCCTCGAGCGCTACATCGGGCGGGCCCGGCACATCGAGGTGCAGATCTTCGCCGACGCCCACGGCAACGTCCGCCACCTGCACGAGCGCGACTGCTCGGTGCAGCGCCGGCACCAGAAGGTCGTCGAGGTTGCTCCCGCCCCCAACCTCGACGACCGCGTGCGCCGGGAACTGCACGAGGCGGCGCTCACGCTGGCCCGCGCCAGCGACTACGTCAACGCGGGCACGGTGGAGTTCCTGCTCGACGCCGACACGAACGAGTGGTTCTTCATCGAGGTCAACCCGCGCATCCAGGTCGAACACACCGTCACCGAGGCGGTCCTGGGCCTCGACCTGGTGCGCGCCCAGATCCTCGTCGCGCAGGGCGTCGCCCTCGACGAGGAACCGCTGGCCCTGCCGCCCGACCCGGAACTCGTCCCGCGCGGCTTCGCCGTGCAGTGCCGCGTCACCACCGAGGACCCCGAGGACAACTTCGCGCCCGACTACGGGCGGCTGTCGAACTACCGCTCCCCGGCCGGGCCCGGCATCCGCCTCGACGGCGCGACGGCCTACAGCGGGGCGGAGTTGAGCCCCTACTACGACTCGCTGCTGGTCAAGATGACGACCACCGACCGCAGCCTCGACCGCGCCTGCCGCCGCGCCGACCGCGCCCTGCGCGAGTTCCGCATCCGCGGGGTGAAGTCGAACATCCCCTTCCTGCTCAACGTCGTCAACCATCCCACCTTCCAGGCCGGCGAGGCCACGACCAGCTTCCTCGACACGTCGCCGGAGTTGACCGTCTTCCCGCAGGGCGAGGAATCGACCCACGGCCTGCTGCGCTACCTGGGCGACCTGATCGTGAACGGCAACCCGGCCGTGCAGGATCGGCCGCCGCCCGACGCGCTCGCCACCGCGCCCGCCGTGCCGTACGCCCTGGGCGAGCCGGCCCCGCCCGGCAGCCGCCAGCGGCTGCAGGAACTCGGCCCGGCGGGCTTCGCCGCCTGGGCGCGTTCGCAGGAGCGCCTGCTCATCACCGACACCACCATGCGCGACGCCCACCAGTCGCTGCTCGCCACGCGGATGCGCACGCACGACCTCCTGCAGCCCGCGGAGGCGATCGCCCAGCGGCTGCCCGGCCTCTTCAGCATCGAGATGTGGGGCGGCGCGACCTTCGACGCCTCGATGCGGTTCCTGCACGAGGACCCCTGGGAGCGGCTGCGCGAACTGCGCGCGCGCATCCCCAACATCTGCTTCCAGATGCTGCTGCGCGCCTCCAACGCCGTGGGCTACACGAGCTATCCCGACAACGTCGTGCGGGAATTCGTGCTCGAGGCGGCCCGCCAGGGCATCGACATCTTCCGCATTTTCGACTCCCTCAACAGCGTCGAGAACATGGAGGTCTCGGTGCGGGCCGCGCTCGAGACCGACGCCGTCTGCGAGCCCGCCATCTGCTACACCGGCGACCTGCTCGACCCCTCCCGGCCCAAGTACGACCTCGACTACTACGTCACGATGGCCCGCCAACTGCGCGACATGGGCGCGCACATCCTGGGCATCAAGGACATGGCCGGGCTGGCCCGCCCCTACGCCGCCGAGATGCTGGTGCGCGAACTGCGCAAGGAGATCGACATCCCCATCCATCTCCACACGCACGACACGAGCGGGATCAACGCCAACACCCTGATCAAGGCCTCCGAGGCCGGCGTCGACATCGTCGATGCGGCCGTGTCGCCCCTCAGCGGCGGGACGAGCCAGCCCAACCTCAACTCCGTCGTCGCCGCGCTGGCCCACACGCCCCGCGACACCGGCCTCGACGAGGCCGCCCTCAGCGACGTCGCCCGCTACTGGACCGGCGTGCGCGACTTCTACGCCCCCTTCGACATCGGCCCGCGCTCGGGCAACGCCGACGTGTACCGCCACGAGATCCCCGGCGGCCAGTTCACCAACCTCCAACAGCAGGCGGCGGCGCTGGGACTGGGCCACCGCTGGCCCGAGGTCGAGGAGATGTACGCCCGCGTCAACCAGCTGTTCGGCGACATCGTCAAGGTCACCCCCTCCAGCAAGGTCGTCGGCGACATGGCGATGTTCCTCCTCGTCAGCGGCATGACGCCGGAGGACGTGCTGGCCCTGCCCGACGACCACGACGTCAACTTCCCCGACTCCGTCCGCGAGATGCTGGCCGGCTCGCTTGGCGCGCCGCCCGGCGGCTGGCCCCCGGACGTGCAGCGCATCATCCTGCGCGGCGCGCCCGCACTGTCCGGTCGGCCCGGCGCCAACCTGCCGCCCGCCGACCTGCCCGCGCTGGCGGCGGAGCTGGAAGCCACGTCGGGGCGCGCGCCGGAGCACCGCGACGTGCTCAGCGCCCTCCTCTACCCGGAGGTCTACGCCCAGTTCGACGGCTTCCGGCGCGAGTTCGGCGACGTGAGCGTGCTGCCCACGCCGGCCTTCTTCTACGGCATGCCCGTCGGCGAGGAGATGCCCGTCGAGATCGCGCCCGGGCGCACCGCCATCCTCAAGTTCCTTACCGTCGGCGACGCCCACCGCGACGGCACGCGCCCCGTCTTCTTCGAGCTCAACGGGGAGCCGCGCCAGGTGACCGTGCGCGACCAGTCGCTCAAGGCCGAGACCGCGAGCCAGCCCAAGGTCACGCCGGGCGAGCCGGGGCACGTGGGCGCGCCCACGCCGGGCCTGATCACCGGCGTCTACGTCAAGGCCGGCGCCGCCGTCGTCCGCAACGACAAGCTGCTCGACCTGGAGGCGATGAAGATCCAATCGACGATCTACGCCCCCTTCGACGGCCGCGTGGCGGAGGTGCTCGTCGAGCCCGGCCAGCAGGTCGAGGCGAAGGACCTGCTGGTCGTCATCGCGCCGGGGTGAGGGGGGCTGGAGGCGGCGGAGCGCCGGCTGACTCCCCCCGAACGATCAGCGCCCGCTACGTGAGATGAACGACCTCCGCCGTTGGGTGGTCGGCGGCGAAGGCCTCCGCGATCAGGCGGCGGTGACATCGCTCGGGCCGGGCCTCCGAGCAGAGCAGGGCGATCCGCTCATGATCCGCGGCGGCTTCAGCGAGGATCGCCGGCATGCCGCGCTCGGCGGCGAGCAGCCTGAATTCGACCTCGAAGCGCGCCCAGTCCTTCGACTGCCGGAGGGCGCCGAAGATCTCGGGCGTCGGCGCCAAGCGAGGCTCGTGCTCGTACTCGATCCCGGCGAACGTCGGCAGCAGGAAGGCCAAGTCGTCCCGCTTGGCGAAGCCGGAGAGCTGCGAACTGGGCCGCAGCCGCGCATCGACGAGCTTCGTGACTTGAGCGTCTTCCAGCAGCGCGAGGAACTGCTGCAGCGACTTCCGCGCGAAGCCGATCGTGTAAACGTGCATGGCAATCGCGCCGCGCGGAGCGGGACGACCGCCCCCTACCGACCCTCCCACACCGGCGGACGCTTCGCGCGGTACGCCTCCGGGCCCGACTTCGCATCGGCGGTGGCGCCGGCGACCTTGCGCATCGTCTCGCCGAAGCGGACGGCGTTCATGAAGTCGAACTCCTGGCCGCGGTGGGCGACCTCCTTCGTCGCGCGGACGGCCAGCGGCGCCGACAGCAGCAGCCGCTCGGCCAGCCGGTGCGCCTCCGCCATCAGCTCCTCGTGCGGGGTGATCTTCCAGACGAGGCCCATCTCCTTGGCCCGCGCCGCGTCGACGCGCTCCCCGATCAGCAGCAATTCCATGGCGTGCTGCCAGCTGACGCGCTTGGGCATGCGGATGGCGCCCTGGATGGTGGGCACGCCCAGGCGCACCTCGGGGAAGCCGAACTGCGCCCGCTCGCTGGCGATGACGAAGTCGCACGCCGCGACCAGCGTGCAGCCGAAGCCGAGGGCGTAGCCGTTGACGGCGGCGATGGTGGGCTTCCAGACCTCCATGCCGCTCTCCAGCGACGTCAGCGACGGCACCTCCCAGAACGTGCCCTTGTCGGCCGGCTTGCCGAAGCCCCGCACGTCGGCGCCGGCGCTGAAGGCGCGCCCGGCCCCCGTGACGATCCCCACCCACGCCTCGTCGTCCTCCCGGAAGGTGCGCCAGGCGTCGTTGAGGTCCTGGCGCAGTTCGGCGTTGATCGCGTTCAGCGCCTCCGGCCGGTTGTAGGTGATCGTCGCGATGCGGCCCTCGCGCTCGTAGAGGACGGTGTCGCCCATGGCTGGCTCCCTTTCGTTCGGCGCCGTTCGGCTCGTGCTGGGACGATGCTAGCCTCCCCGTCATGCCCACGGAGCAACGCCTGCGACGCCTGCGCGGCGTCCTCGAACGACGCCAGGACGACGTCACGGTCGTGCTCGACAACGTGCACGACGCGCACAACGCCTCCGCCGTGCTGCGCTCGGCCGACGGCTTCGGCGTGGGGCGGGTGGCGCTGCTCTACACCGACCACCCCACGCCCACGATCTCGAAGGGCGTCTCGGGCTATACCCGCAAGTGGATGACCATCGACCACTACGACGACCCCGCGGCCTGCGTCGCCGCGCTGCGGGTCCGAGGCGAGCAGATCGTCGCCACGCACGTCGAGGCCGGGGCGCGCAGCCACCTCGAGATCGACTGGACGCGCCCCGTCGCGCTGGTGCTGGGCAACGAGCACGAGGGCTGCACCGCGGCGATGCGCGCCGCCGCCGACGCCACGGTCGCCATCCCCATGCAGGGCATGGCGCAGAGCTTCAACGTCTCGGTCGCGGGAGCCATTATCATGGCCGAGCTCTATCGCCAGCGCGCCGAACAGGGTATGTATCGGCCGCAGTGGAACGAGGCCAAGGAGAGGCTCTATCGTTCCTGGCTGGCGAGGGAGACGCCGTGCTGACGGCCGTCTCCCGGACCTCGAGAGCGAACGCCTCGCAGCGGGGCGCGGACACGCTGCATCGGAATCGACGGCCGCGGACGCGGCCCCAGCAGCCTCCGGGCGGAACAGAGGAACCGGCATGGAACTGAAGAACGTGGTCCTGGTCGACGGCGTGCGCTCGCCGTTCACGAAGGGGGGACGCGGCGGCTTCGCCGCCACCCGGCTCGACGAGCTCGGCGTCCAGGTCTTGAAGACGCTCCTGGAGCGCAACCCGAAGCTCGACCCCTTCGAGATCGAGGAGATCGGGCTGGGCAACGTCGGCGGCGTGGCCGAGTACGGCGGCTTCGGCGGCAACCACATGGCCCGCCTGGCCGGCCTGCCCGAGTCGGTCTGCACCTTCGACGTCACGCGGCAGTGCGGCAGCAGCATGGAGTCGCTGCACCGCATCGCGCAGAGCATCATGGTCGGCGCGACCAAGGTCGGCATCTCCATGGGCGCGGAGCGCATGGGACGCCAGCTCGGCGGCGGGGGCGGCGGCGGCGACCGCATCACCTCCTTCAACGAGGACCGGCACGAGATGAACGAGGTTCAGCGCAACATGGCGCCGGACCACGAGAAGTACTTCGCGCAGGAGATCCCGGACTTCATCCTCGACTCCGACCCCATCGTCTCGATGGTGCAGACCGCGCAGAACGTGGCCGACACCTACAACCTCACCCGCGAGCAGCTCGACCAGTTCGCCGTGGACAGCCACCGCAAGTACGGCGAGGCCCTGGCCTCGGGCTTCTACGACGACGAGATCGTCCCCTACGAGACCGAGCGCCCGGTCATGAACGACGACGGCACCGTCGACCTCGACCAGCACGGCGAGCGGGTGCGAATCACCCACGACGAGGGCTACCGCCCGGGCACCAACATGGAGACCCTGGCCACGCTGCGGAACGTCAAGGGCATCGTCAGCCACGGCGGCAAGGAACTCGTCATCACGGCGGGCAACTCCTGCCCCACGAACGACGGCGTCACCGCCGCGCTGCTGATGAACGAGGACAAGGCCCGCGAACTCGGCATCGAGCCGCTGGCCCGCATCATCGGCTTCGGCGTGGCCGGCGTGAAGCCGCAGCTCATGGGCCTGGGCCCGGTGCCCGCCACGCACAAGGCGCTCGAGCACGCGGGCATCAGCGCCGACCAGATCGACCGCGTGGAGTTCAACGAGGCCTTCGCGGCGCAGGTCATCCCCAGCATGGCCGAGCTCGGCATCCCCATGGAGAAGGTCAACGTCAACGGCGGCTCCGTGGCCATCGGCCACCCGCTGGGCGCGACCGGCACCCGGTTGGTGCACACGCTGGGCCGTGAGATGAAGCGCTCCGGCGCCCGCTACGGCCTCGCCACGCAGTGCATCGGCGCGGGCATGGGCATCTCGACGATCCTCGAATCGGTCTAGCCCCGCAACGCGGAAACCAACCGGCCGCCCCGCGGGGGGCGGCCGGTTCGCGTTCGCGTCGCCCCTCGCCATCGTCCAGATGGAGGGGGGTCGGGGGTGAGGTCAGTCGCCGATGTGACCGCCTACAGGCCGCGGTCGGGCAGCGCTTCGCCGGCCGCCCGCTTCTCGCCCTTGCGCAGCTCCCACTTGGCGATGCCCTCCATGT
>JAPOXB010000188.1 GCA_026707335.1 Chloroflexota bacterium | reverse complement strand
TCGCCTCCACGTTCCCCCTCTCCATCCTTCTGGATGGAGAGGGGGACAGGGGGTGAGGTTCTGGCGGAGCTATCCCGGCGGCTCCGTGCGCACGTCCTCCTCTTCTTCCTCCTCCGGCGGCGGCGGGATGATGATGATCTGCCCCACCTGCAGGTGGCCCGCCTCGAACTCGGTCAGGCCGTTGTAGTCCTGCAGGTCGAGGTAGTTCAGGCCCCGCGCCGCGGCGATCTCGCTCAGCGTGTCGCCCGGCTGCACGATGTACTCCTCGCCCGGCGGGCGGGTCGGCCCCTGCTCCTCCGCGGCCGCCTCGGTCGTCACGGCGATGCGCTCGCCCCGGATGGGGATGCGCAACTCGTCCCCCGTCGAGAGGATGCTGGGGTCGGCGATGCCGTTCAGCCGCTGGATCTCCTCCACCGTCACCCCGGCCGACTGCGCGATCAGCGCCAGCGTGTCGCCCGGCTGCACGATGTAGAGCTCCTCCTGCAGCTCCTCCTCGGGCTCCCCGCCGAACAGCTCGTCGCCGCGGAAGATGTACGGCTCCGGCAGGACGTCGGGCATCGGCTCCATGGGGATCGTCTCGGGGTCGGGGTTGGCCGTCGCGGCCTCCGGCGGCACGACCGGCTCCTCCTCGCCCGAGCACGCCGCGGCCAGCAGCGCGGCGATCGCCAGCGACCCCATCAGCGCGACGCGCACGGTCCCGGCTCCCATTTTTTTTTCGCCCCCTCCGCTCCTGCTCCAGTCTACCGCCGCGGCCGGACTCACTCGCCCTCCTCCGGCAGCCCCACGACGCAGGTCTCGGCCAGCGCCGCGTCGGCCGAGGCCGCGAGGCAGCCCAGCAGGCCGTGCGCCAGCCGTCCCACCGCCTCGAGGGCCTCCGGCTCGACGACCTCGAACTGGTCCTCCGGGACGTGGATCGGGCCGTTGGGCAGCGTGGGGAAGATCACCGGCACGCCCACCTGCGCGAAGTTGAGGTGGTCGGAGCCGAAGCCCGGCGGCAGCCCGCCCGCCGACACGTCGATGCCCAACTCCGCCGCGACCTCCTCGGCCAGGGCGATCAGCGGCGCGTCGCCCACCAGCAGCACCGGCGATCCGACCCCCGCCACGTCGAGATTCAGCATCGCCGTCACGCCGGCGATCTCGCCCGACTCGGTCAGGCTCTCGACGAGCACCCGCGAGCCCACGATGCCCGGGCTGCCGACGACGGCCTCCTCGGCCCCGAAGGCCGCGAAGCAGAGCAGCCGCCCGGCCGTGGCGCCGGCGTAGGCGCGGGCCAGTTCCACGACCAGCGCCGTGCCGCTGCCATTGTCGTTCGCGCCGCCGACGCCGAGCACGGTGTCGTAGTGGCCCCCCACCCAGACGCGGCAGGCGCCCTCGGGATGCCGCGCCAGCACGTTCTGCGACTCGCCCGACAAGGGGTCGTAGCGCAGCACGATCGCGGCCGTCACCGGGCCGCGCGCCGTCCGCGCCCGCAGCCCGATCCCGCTCCCCAGCGAGACGGCCAGCGCCGGGATCGCCGATTCCTCTCCCAGCGTGCCCGAGAACGGTCCCGCCTCGTTGTTGAAGATGATCGCGCCCACGGCCCCGGCCGCGGCGGCGTTGGCGACCTTGTCGCGGAAGAAGATCTCGCCGCGCTCGATCAGCACCACCGCCCCCGCCGCGTCGACCTGGGCGAAGTCCTCCGCCGTCCCCATGCCCGGCACGACGACGAGCGGGCCCTCCACGTCGCCCGGCCCCGAGCCGCCCAGCGCCTGCGCGTCGATGACGTCCCCGTCGGCCACCAGCCGCAGCTCGGCGATCAGCCGGCTCTCCAGCGGCACGGGCTGCAGCTCCACGTCGTACCCGTACGACTCGAACTCGGCTGCCAGGAAGGCCGCCGCGTCGCGCTCCGCCTGCGAGCCCAAGATCCGTTCACCGATCGTGACACTCAGCGCCTCCAGGACGCGCAGCGCGTTGTCGTTGTCGTAGGGCGCCGGCGCGACGATCGGGGCGGGCGCCTGCTCTTCGGTTTCGTCCGCGTCGTCGTCCGCGTCGTCGTCGGCGGGGTCCGGCGCGTCCGACTGCTCCGGCGCGCCGGCCGTCTCGGGGTCCGCCCCCGCCAGCTCGGGCTGCGGGGCCGGCTCGGCCTGATCGGCCTGATCGGCGGCCTCCTCTTCCTCGATCTCGACCGCGGCCGCCTGCGACTGCGCCGCCGCGTCGGGCGGCGCCGGCGGCGCGTCCTCCTCGCGGCAGCCCGCGACGACCGCCGCCAGCAGCAGCAGCGCGATCGCGAAGGGCAGCAGGCGCGAACGCAGCGCACGCACGGCGCCGCCGCGCGCGGGGGAGGTCGGGGGCCGGAGGAAGGTCAGCGTCGCCACCGTCGGAACCAGCCGCGCACCCCGCCCGGCCGTGGTTCGTCGTATTCAATGTAGCGGTCGCGCCAGAATCCGCCGCGTCCCTCGTGCGGCGCGCGCGACTTCGGGCCCCGCATGCTCCAGGCCAGCCCCAGCAGGAAGAGGATGACCCCCGCCAGGAGCAGCCACGCCCCCGGCCCCCGGACCCGCAGCGCCAGCCCCACGGCCAGCAGCAGGAAGCCCACCAGCATCAGGTGCCCCGAGGTGAAGCGCACGAAGACGAAGGCCAGCCGGTCGCTGGTGCGGCGCATCAGCGCGTCCCAGCTCCGCCGCGCGCGGCTGGGTCCGCGCCGCCGCCGGCGGTGCCATTCGAAGTCCTCGATCTTCTCGAGGACGTCCTCGATGTCGCGTTCCAGGCGATCGGGCATCGCGGCGCTCCTGCTCCCAGTCTAACCCCAGCCGCCGCCGCCTGGGGTCTCCATGCGCACGACGTCCCCCGCCTCGACCTGGAACGTCGTCTTGCCGGGGAGCGCGCGGTCGCGCCGGCCCGCCCGTTCGAGCCGGTTGCGGCCCGCCCGGCCGTCGGCGCCGCCGGCCGCGCCCCAGGGACCGCGCCGCCGCCGCTCGCCGATCAGCGTCACCGTGGCCGGCGCGAGGAACTGCGTCCGCCGCACCAGCCCGTCGCCGCCGCGCTGCCGCCCCGCCCCGCCGCTGCCCCGTCGCACGCTGTTCTCCAGCACGCGCAGCGGATAGGCGATCTCCAGCGCCTCGGCCGGGGTGTTGAGCGTGTTCGTCATGTGGCTGTGCGCGGCGCGCAGGCCCGGTCCGTCCGGCCCGCCGCCCAGGCCGCCGCCGCTCGTCTCGTAGTACGCCCAGGGCTCGTCCGTGCGCGGGTCGATGCCGCCGGCCGCCAAGTTGTTCATCGTGCCCGACGAGGCGGCCGGCATCCGATCGGGCAGCGCCTGCGCGATCGCCCCCCAGACCACGTCGACGATCCGCTGGCTCGTCTCGACGTTGCCCGCCGCGACGGCCACCGGCGGCGCCGCGTTCACCACCGAGCGCTCGGGCAGGGTGAAGCGCAGCGGCCGGAACAGCCCGGCGTTGGTCGGCGCCTCGGGCGGCAGCAGGCAACGCAGCACGTAGTAGCTCGCCGACCGCGTCACCGCCGCGACGGCGTTGATCGAGCCCGGCCGCTGCCCCGCCGAGCCCGTGAAGTCGAGATCCCAGCCCCGCGCCGAGGTCGTCAGGCGCAGGCGGATGGGCACCGGCTCGTCGCTGGCGCCGTCGTCGTCGAGGGCGTCCTCGAAGTTGTAGGCGCCGGGGGGGATCGCGGCCATCCCGGCCAGCGCCGCCCGCTCGCCCGAGTCGAGCAGCGCCGCCGCCGCCCGGCGGAAGCCCGCCGCCCCGAAGCGTTCGGCCAGCGCCGCCAGCCGGCGCTCTCCGACCCGCTGCGCCGCCACCTGGGCGTCGATGTCGCCTTGGCGCTCGGCCGGGGTGCGCACGTTGCGCAGGAACAGCGCCAGCGTCTCGGGGACGAGCGCCCCCGCCCGGTAGAGCCGCACCGGCGGGATGATGAATCCCTCCTGCACCAGTTCCTGCGCGACCGGCATCGAGCCCGGCGCCATGCCGCCGATGTCGGCCTGATGCGCCCGGCTGGACACGTAGCCCACCAGTGCGCGCCGCCCGCCGCGCCCCGGCCGGAAGACCGGCGAGACCATCGTCACGTCGGGCAGGTGCGTGCCGCCGCGGAAGGGGTCGTTGAGGATCGCGACGTCGCCCGGCGACCAGGGCGCCAGCTCGGCCACCGCCCGCACCGACTCGGGCATCGCGCCCAGGTGCACCGGGATGTGCGCCGCCTGCGCCAGCAGCCGGCCGCCGGCGTCGAAGACCGCGCAGCTGTAGTCGGCCCGCTCCTTGATGTTGGGCGACAGCGCCGTGTGGCGCAGCGTCGCGCCCATCTCCTCCGCGATCGACGCCGCCAGGGACTCGAAGACCGCCAGCCGCGCCGGATCGATCGCGCCGGCCGTGGTCGATCGGCTAGGCATCGGGGGCCGGCCGTTCCGTCAGGGCCGCCGCGACCGCCGCCGCGACCGACTCCACCGTCGCCCCCGCCGGCAGCGCCAGGTCGATATCGGCGGCGTCGTCGCCCACCCCCACCGACAGCGCCCGCACGCCCGGCACCATGCGGATCAGGCGCAGCAGGTCGTCGCCGGCGCCGGTCTCGTGCAGCGCCTCCCCGTGCACCACGACGTGGTAGCCGGCCTTGACGTACCCCGCCGTTAGGAGCTTCAGCTGTTGCGAGGCGATGGCCGCGTCGCGCTCGCCGCCCAGCGGCTCGGCGATCCACTCCCCGTGCAGCGCCGCGAACGGCAGCACGACGCTCGGGCCCGGCAGCCGCGCGGCGATCGCCGCCGCCATTGCCGCCCCCTGCTCGGCCGCGTGCAGCGTGATTACCGTGGTCATCGGCGTCCCTCCCGTGTGATGCGCAGACTGCCCGACGCCAGCGGCCGCGCCCGCCAGCCGGGCGGGAGGAGGATCGTCGTGTCGAGCTGCGTCAGGATGGCCGGTCCGGCGATCGAGCGGCGCAGCGCGCCCCGGTCGAGGATGCGCGTCCGGCGCGGGCGATCCCACACGACCGTGGAGGTCTGGGGCGCGGTCCGCGCCGCCTCCGGCCCGGAGGCCGCGGGGGCGCTCGTCGCGGGCGGCGCGGCGCTGCGCGCGATCGCCTTGACGCGCGCCACGACCACCTCCAGCGCGCGGCCCGTGTCGGCGTGACCGAAGCGCGCCCGATGGGCCGCCGCCAGCGCCGCCCGGATCGCCGCCCGCGAGGCCGAGCGCAGCGGCACCGCGATCTCGTGCGACTGGCCCGCGTAGCGCAGGTCGGCCGATCGCTCCACGCGGCAGCGGCCGTAGCCGTCGCGGCGCAGCGCCGCCCGCGCCTCCGCCTCCAGCCGGGCGAAGGTCGCCTCCAGCGCCGCCTCCCGCCCCGTCGCGTCCGGCTCGATGCGCAGCACCATGCCCTGCTCCGCGTCCTTCACCACCGGCGCTTGCAACATCCCCGCCGCCGACAGCACGCCCGGCGCCGGCGGGATCAGCACCTGCGGGATGCCCAACTCCGCTGCCAGGTCGCAGGCGTGCAGCGGTCCCGCGCCGCCGAACGCGACCAGCGCGAAGTCGGCCGGGTCGAAGCCGCGCTCCACCGAGATCACGCGCAGCGCCCGCGCCATGTTCGCGTTCGCCACCTCCACGATCGCCTGCGCCGTGCGCGTCGCCGACCGCCCGAACCCGTCCGACAGCGTCGCCACCGCCCGCTCCGCCGCCGCCGCGTCAAGCGTCATCGCGCCGCCCAGGAAGCGATCGGGCCGCAGCCGCCCCAGCACGACGTGCGCGTCGGTCAGGGTGGGCGCGTCGCCGCGTCCGTATGCGGCCGGACCCGGCGCCGCGCCCGCGCTCTCCGGCCCCACGCGCAGCGCGCCGCCCGCGTCGAGCGACGCGATCGAGCCGCCGCCCGCGCCCACGGTGTGCACGTCCACCGTGGGCGTGCGGATCGGCAGCCCGCCGACGGCGAAGTCGGTCCGTTCGAGCACGCGCCCCGGAAGCAGGCTGACGTCGGTCGAGGTGCCGCCCATGTCGAAGCTGATCAGCTGCCCCACCCCCGCCGCCTCCGCCGCCGCCCGCGCCCCCACGACCCCGCCCGCCGGCCCCGACAGCACCGTGCGCACCGCGTCGCGCGAGGCCTCGGCGACGCTCATCGCGCCCCCGTTCGAGCGCATCACGCGCAGCCCCGTCGCCGCCCCGCCCGCCCGCAGCCCCGCTTCGAGCCGCGACAGGTAGCGCCCCATCGCCGGGGCCACGTAGGCGTTGACGACGGTCGTGCTCATGCGCTCGTACTCGCGGTGTTCGGGCATCACGTCGCAGGAGGCCGACACCGTCAGCCCGCGATCGCGAGCCATCTCCGCGATGCGCCGCTCGTGCGCCGGGTTCACGAAGGAGAACAGCAGGCAGACGGCCAGCGCCTCCGCCCGGCTCGCCTGCACCCGGTCCAGCACCGCCGCGACCTCGTCCTCGTCCAGCGCTCGCACGACCGACCCGTCGGCCGCGACGCGCTCGTCGATCTCGAAGCGGCGTGCGTCGGGGATGGGCGGATCGGCCCGCGTGGGGTGCAGCGCGTACAGCTCCGGCCGCGCCTGCCGTCCGATGACCAGCGTGTCGCGGAAGCCGCGCGTCGTGACCAGGGCGCAGCGCGCTCCGCTGCGCGTCAGCAGCGTGTTGGTCGATACCGTCGAGCCGTGCACGACCTCGTGCGGCCGCCATCCGCGCTCCGCCAGCCCCTCCAGCACGGCCCGGCCCGGGTCGTCTGGCGTCGAGGGGCGCTTGTGCAGCCGCAGCGCCGCCCCGTCCCAGTAGAGGAAGTCGGTGAAGGTGCCGCCCACATCGACGCCCAGCAGTCGCCGCCGGCCGCCCTGCTCGGCCACGGCTTAGGGCGCCGCCCCGTCGCGCCCGGCCGGGTTCAGCGAGCCCGTGCGGTAGCCGCCCAGATCGAGCGTCACGAAGCGGAAGCCCAGGCCGCGCAGCCGCCGCTCGACCGCCTCCCGCTCGCGCGCCACGATCGCCATCCCGTCCGCGTCCGTCTCGATGCGCGCGATCTCCCCGTGGTGCCGCACGCGGACCTGCCGCAGCCCCAGCCCGCGCAGGACCGCCTCGGCCGCCTCGATCTCGCCCAGCAGCGGCGCCGAGACGGGCGTCCCCACCGGCACGCGGCTGGCCAGGCAGGCCGCCGCGGGCTTGTCCCAGACCGGCAGGCCCAGGCGACGGGCCAGCGCCCGCACGTCGGCCTTGCCGCAGCCGGCCTCGACCAGCGGGCTGCGCACGCCGCCCTCCGCCGCGGCCCGCAGCCCCGGCCGGTAGTCGCCCAGGTCGTCGCGGTTCGTGCCGTTGCAGATCACCGCGCCCGACTCGGCCGCGATCGGCCCCAGGTGGCCGTAGAGCTCGCTCTTGCAGTGGTAGCAGCGGTCGCCGGCGTTCGCGACGTAGCCCGGCCGCGCCAGTTCGTCGGTGCGGACCACGCGATGGCGGATGCCGATCGCCGTCGCCAGTTCCCGCGCCGCCTCCAACTCGGCCCCCGGCAGCGACGGCGACTGCGCCGTCACGGCGAGGGCGTCGTCGCCGAGTTGCTCGGCCGCCACGGCCGCCACCAGCGCGCTGTCGACGCCGCCGCTGAACGCCACGACCGCCCGGCCGTAGCCCGCCACGATCCCGCGCAGGGCGGTCAGTCGCTCCGCCTGGGCGCGGGGGAGGTCGGCGGCGGATCCGCGTTCGGCGACGCCCTGATCACTCATCCGCCCCGATCATACGCCAGCCCCGGCGGTCGGCGGCGCTGCGCTAGACTGGGGCGGAAGGAGTGCGTGATGGAGTTGCACTACGGCGTACCCGAAGGAATCGAACTCCCGGAACCAGGCAAGTTCCGAAGGAACCACATGGCCGTCGGCGCCCGCATGGCGGACCTCATCGACACGCATGTGGGCCAATACGTCGCCTGCTTCGGCGACGACCAGCAGTTCGCGTTCGGCGATGACCCCTGGGAACTAATCGCGCGGATCCCCGAGGAAGAGCGTCCCACGGCGCACGTCCAGCGTGTGCCCCCGCGAGATCAGATACTGATCTTGTGACCAGAATCCCCGGCTACCTGGATCCGGTCCCTATCCCCGGCGTGCCGGCACGTCCTCATGTGGATGTCGAGTTGCTCATGCAGGCGACTTCGGTCATCGCCACGATCCCGTTCTTGATCGATACCGGCGCCGACGACACGGTCTTGCAGCCGTTCGATCTGACCTGGCCCGAAGCGTCGCCGATCGCTTCCACCTTCGACGACCATCCAGAGCGCCGCCGGATCGAGGGCATCGGTGGCAGCGTCTACATCGTGCCCGTCTCAGTGCGTCTGTTCTTTCGAATTGAAGACGGCCCGGACCGTCTCTGGTATGACTGCCGGGTCTGGGTCGCGGAGCCTACCGACGCCGATCTGGCAATGCCATCCCTGCTCGGGCGGGACTTGCTCCAGTTCTTCCGCCTCACCCTTGACTACGAGGCCGCGCTGCCCGTTCTGTTGGAGCGGTCCTGACCTCCCCGCTACTCGCCACCGCTTGCCCCGATCCCAGCCCCCCGATACGGTCGCATCCGACCGACCGCCGGAGACACCCATGCCCGACCCCCTGACCCTCCAGCTCGAACCCCGCAGCCTGACCGGCAAGAAGGTCCGCCGGCTGCGCCGCGAGGGGATTATCCCCGGCAACGTCTACGGCCGCGGCCGGCCCTCGGTCGCCGTGCAGGCGACCCTTGAGGAGTTGCGCCGCGTCTTCCGCGGGCACGACCGCAACCAGGTGGTGAACGCGCAGATCGCCGGCGAGTCCGACACCCGGCCCGTCGTTCTGCGCGACGTGCAGCGCCACCCCGTCAGCCACGACGTGGAGCACGTGGACCTCTACCACATCGACCTCAGCCGCCCCATCCACGCCACCGCCGTGGTGCACATCGTCGGCGAGGAGACCTGCCCGGCGGTCACCCTGGGCGGCGTGCTCGTGCAGGGCCTCGGCTCCGTGATGCTGGAGGCGCTGCCGATGGACATGCCCTCCGACCTCACCATCGACGTCTCCGGGCTCGAACACTTCGGCCAGAGCATGCACGTCTCCGACCTCGACCTGCCCGAGGGCGTGCGCGCACTCTCCGAGCCGACCGCGCAACTCGCCACCGTCATCGCGCCGCGCCTCGCCGAAGAGGACGAGGTCGCCGAGGAGGAGGCCGCCGAGGGCGTGGAGGGCGAAGAGGCGCCGGCCGAGGAGGCCGCCGAGGCCGCCGAGTCCGAAGCGACGGCCTAGCAACCCGCCGGCGCCCGGTCGCCGCGCAGCTGCCCACAGGCGGCGGCGATGTCGCGGCCCTTCTCGACGCGCACCGTGGCGGGGACGCCGGCGGCCGTCAGCCGCGCCTGGAAGCGCAGCACCGCCGAGCGGCTGGGCCGCTCGCCCAGCACGCCCGGCGAGGAGTTGATGGGGATCAGGTTGACGTGGCAGTTGAGCCCGCGCAGCAGCCGCCCCAGTTGCCCCGCCTGCGCCGCCGAATCGTTCACGCCGGCCAGCAGCACGTACTCGACCGACACCCGCCGGCCCGTCGCCGCGACGTGCGCCCGCGCCGCCTCGACGATCCCTCCCAGGGAGGCCGACGGCACCGGCACGAGGTCGCGCCGCAGCGCCTCGTCGGCCGCGTGCAGGCTGACCGCCAGGTTGACCTGCGGGTGATCGGCGGCCAGGCGGCGCATGCCCGCCGGCAGCCCCACCGTCGAGACGGTGATGCGGCGCGGGCTCATCCCGAAGCCGTCGGCGGCGGTCAGACGCGACAGCGCCGCGTGGGTCGCCGCGTAGTTGGCCAGCGGTTCGCCCATGCCCATGAAGACGACGTTCGTCAGGCCGCCGCCGTCCCCCTCCGCCGACGCGACACGCGCCATCGTCAGCACCTGCGAGAGGATCTCCCCCGCCGACAGCTGCCGCCGGAAGCCCTGCGCGCCGGTCGCGCAGAAGGTGCAGCCCATCGCGCAGCCCGCCTGCGTCGAGATGCAGACCGTGCGCCGCGCCCGCCGCCGCCCGAAGGGGTCGTAGCGCATCAGGACCGTCTCGATCAGCTCGCCGTCGTCCATGCGCAGCAGCAGCTTCGTCGTGCTGTCGTCGGCGCTGGTCTGCTCCCCCGCGACCGCGGCCGCGCCGACCCGCAGCCGCTTGGCCAGCCGCGACCGCAACCCGCGTGGCAGGTCGGTCATCTCCTCGAAGTCCGTGGCGAAGCGGCGGTAGACGCCCCGCCCCACCTGCGCCGCCCGATAGCCGGGCTCGCCCAGATCCCCGACGATCTCCGCCAGCCCCTCGGGAGGCAGGTCGAGCAGCGACGGGCGCGTGTCGGGCCCGGGCGGGCTCATGCCGGCTCGCCCAACCGCTGCCCCGGCAGGTCCGGTTCCCCGTTGGCGAAGGCGCGGGCGTCCATCGCCCGCTTGCCCGCCCGCTGCAGCCGTTCGACGCGCAGCAGCCCGTCGCCGGTGGCGACGTCGATCGTCTCACCCACGCCGATCACCGTGCCGGGCGGGCCGGCCGCCCCAGCCCCTTCGGCCCGGGCGCGCCAGATGCGCAGGTCGTCCGCGCGCAGCCGCGTCGTCGCGCCGGGCCAGGGCGAGAACGCCCGCACCTGCCGCGCGATCTCCGCCGCCGGCCGCGTCCAATCGATCCGGCCCTGCGCCTTGCGCAGCCTCCTGGCGCGCGTCGCCCGCGACGCGTCCTGCGGCCGCGGCGCGATCTCCCCGGCCAGCCAGGCGGGGATCGTCTCCAGCAGCAGCGACGCCCCCAGCGCCGCGAGCCGATCGCCCAGGCTGCCGGCGTCGTCGTCGGGCCGGATGGCCTCCGCCCGCGCGGTCAGGATGTCGCCCGTGTCCTCGCCTTCGTCGACGAGCATGATCGTCGCGCCGGTCTCCGCGTCGCCGGCCAGGATGGCGGCCGCCACCGGCGACGCCCCCCGCCAGCGCGGCAGCAGCGAGGCGTGCACGTTCAGCGTGCCGAAGCGGGGCAGGGCCAGCACGTCGGGCCGGAGGATCTGCCCGTAGGCCGCGATGACCTGCAGCTCCGGCCCGTACTCTGCCAGCGCCGCCGTCGCCTCGGGGTCGCGCAGGCGGGCCGGTTGCAGCACGTCGATGCCCGCGTTCTGGGCCACGACCTTCACCGGCGACGGCCGCGGCGTGCGGCCGCGCCCCGCCGGGCGGTCGGGCTGCGTCACCACGACGCACGGCCGGTAGGGGCTCTCGATCAGCGACGTCAGCGTCGGCACGGCGAAGTCGGGCGACCCGAAGAACGCGACCCGGGGTATCGTCATGCGGCGAGCATACGGGCCGCTCAGCCTCCGCTGTTGCGCCGGCGCAGCCGCACCGGGTCGCCCCGGCCGACGCCGAGCGCCTCGGCCGCGCTCCCGTTCGCCAGCGCCAGTTCGACGTACCCGCTCGACGAGGGCAGCGCCACGACCTCCGTCCCGCCCGCCGCGTAGCTGGCCGCCGGCCCCAGGACGGTCCGTCCGCCCGCCTCCACCTCGAACGCCGCGCCCGCGTCCGACGCGCGGAAGCTTGTGATCGCGTTGCCGAAGCGGTCGACGTGCAGGATGCGCCCCTCGCCCGCGCCGTCGATCACGGGGCTGGCCAGCGGCGCGGCCACCGTGACCTCCGACACCGCCCGCCCCACCGCCTCCAGGCCCCGCCCCGAGGCCAGCGCCGCCGCGACCGGCGCCATCAGGTCGCGGCCGTGGAAGGTGCGCGAGACCTCGGTCGCCGCCAGCGGCGTCTCGCGGATGTCGGCCGCGCGCAGCCCGGACGGAAGTGTCGCTCGCGCGAATCCCGCGGCCGGCCGCATCGACGCCGGCAGCCCGCTGCTCAGCACGCCCGTGTCGGGCCCGACCAGCCACGCCTGCGCGGTCTCGATCGCCACGAGACCGCGGTCGCTGCCGACGCCCGGGTCCACGACCAGCACGTGCACGGCGCCCACCGGGAAGGCCGGCCAGGCGCACTCGCTGAGGAACAGCGCGGCGGCCGCGTCGCCCGGCGGGACGGCGTGGCTCACGTCGACGATGCGCAGGACCGGGTTCGAGCGCAGCAGGGCCCCATGCAACTGCGCCACGTAGGCGTCGTCGAGCCCGAAGTCGGTGGTCAGCGTGACGATGCCGCAGGCCCGCATGCGCCCCATCCGAGGTCGGCGCCGCGGCGGCTCAGACGCGGATCGCGGCGATCGACAGCGCCACGAAGATCACGATCAATGCGATGGTGCCGCGGAACAGCAGCCGCTCCACGCCGCGCCGCGTGCGGAACGAGCCCGCGCCCCCGTCGCCGCCGAAGATGTTGCCCAGCCCCTGGCCCTTGGCCTGCATCAGCACCGCCGCGATCAGCAGCAGCGCGACCAGGATCTGGAACACGTTGATGATGTGGCCGATGGTCATCGGGAATCCTTGGGCCGGGCGAGTGCGGCGTGGGAGCGGCGGTTCGCCGTCCCGCTAGCGCGTCGCGGCGGGGACCACGGGCGGGCGCGGGGCCGCCTCGCCGCGCTCATGGTAAATCGTCAGGATCGTGTCGGCCAGCTTGGCCGCGTCGTGGCGGTAGCGGTTGCGCTCGTCGATCACGTCCGCCTCGACCACCACACCACCGACCCGCGTCTCGCCGCCCCGCACCGGCTCCGACTTCCAGCGCTTCGGCAGCCGCTCGCTCAGGTTGTTGTTGGCCACGATGAAGTCGAAGGGCGACCCGCCCAGGTGCGACTCGACGCTCGCCACGTGGTCCTGCACCGAGTAGCGGTCGGTCTCGCCGGCCTGCGTCGCGACGTTGCTGACGAAGATGCGCATCGCGTCGGACTCCTGGAAGGCGATGCCCAGCTCGGGCACCAGCAGGTTGGGCAGCACGCTGGTGTAGAGGCTGCCCGGCCCGACGACGATCAGGTCGGCGTTGCGCACCGCGTTGACCGCGTCGGGGTGCGCCGAGGGCCGCGCCGGCTCCAGGCCGACCGAGGCGATCTCCGTCTCCGCCGCCGTGATCGCCGATTCGCCGCGGATCGTGCGCCCGTCGCGCGTGCGCGCTGCCAGCCGCACGTCTTCCAGCGTCGATGGGAGGATCTGGCCGCGCACGGCGAGCACCCGGCCCGTCTCGTGGATGGCCTGCTCCATCGAGCCCGTCACCTCCGACATCGCCACGATGAACAGGTTGCCGAAGGAGTGCCCCGACAGCCCCTCACCCGACTCGGCCGGGAAGCGGTACTGGAACAGCCGCGTCATCAGCGGCTCCGCGTCGGCGACGGCGGCGATGCAGTTGCGCACGTCGCCGGGCGGGATGACGCCCATGTCCTCGCGCAGCCGGCCCGAGGAACCGCCGTCGTCGGCGACGGTCACGACCGCCGTCAGGTTGTCGGTGTACTCCTTCAGGCCGCGCAGCAGCACCGACAGGCCGGTACCGCCGCCGATCGCCACGATGCGCGGCCCGCGCCCGGCGAAGCGGTGCCGGTAGACCAGGTTGACCAGGCTCTCGCTGTGGCCGTTGCCGTTGCCGCGCGCCGTCGAGCGCATCGCGGCCAGCAGGCCGGCGCTGAACTTCCACACCCCCACGACCACGAACAGCACCGACACGCCGATGAACAGCACGCCGCGGAAGACCTGCGGGATGAACTGCAGGGTGATGTAGTAGAAGGCGTCGGGCAGGACGAGCGTCAGGTAGGCCTCGCGCGCCAGGAAGGACACGCCCAGCCCCAGAAACGCCATCCCCAGGAAGAGGAGCAGGAACCAGCGCTTCACGCCCATGCCGGGCAGCAGCCACTTCCGCGTGTCCGAGTCGCGGAGCCACTTCATCGTCGCGTAGTATCTATCGTCGCGTCCCCGCCGCGCCACTGTCGCGCACTATATGTTCGCGCACTATGTTCGCGCATCGGCTGTGACCCCGCGAATCCGGCCTTTCGGCCACCGATCCGAGTAGGGCGATCACGGCCGCCCGCACAGCCTAACGCCGCCCGGCGCCGTGGGGTTCCCCTCGGGCCCGAAAAGGCCGCCGCGGCGCTCAGGCCTCGAGCAGTTCCCGCAGGATGGCCGTCACCAGCGGCGGGTTGGCGCGTCCGCGGGTCGCGCGCATCACCTGCCCCATGAGGAACTTGAGCGCCTCCTGCTTGCCGGCCCGGTAGTCGGCGACGGCCCGCGGCTGGGCGTCGATCACGCCCCGCGCGACCTCCCGCAGCGCCGCGTCGTCGCTGATCTGCGTTTGCCCCGACGCCTCCACGATCGCCCGCGGGTCGCGGCCGTCGGCGAACATCGCCTCGAAGACCTCCTTGGCCTGCGTGTTGCTGATCGTCCCGGCCTCAATCAGCGAGACGAGCTGCGCCAACTGCGCCGGCCGGATGCGCAGCGCCTCGATCTCCTGCCCGGCCTCGTGCATCAGCCGCGCCATCTCTCCGACCATCCAGTGCGCGACGCCCCGACGCGGCGATTCCGGCGCACCGTCGCCCAGCGCCGCGACGGCCGCCTCGTAGTAGTCGGCCGTCGCGCGGTCCTCGGTCAGCAGGCCCGCCTCGAACTCGGCCAGGCCGTGCTCGGCCTGGAAGCGCGCCAGCCGCGCCGCCGGCAGCTCGGGCAGCGCGGCCCGGATCGCCTCCACCCGATCGCGCCCCGTGCGCAGCGGTGGCAGGTCGGGGTCGGGGAAGTAGCGGTAGTCGTCCGACTCCTCCTTCGAGCGCTGCGACACCGTCACCTCGCGGTCCTCGACCCAGCCGCGCGTCTCCTGGTGGATGCGCTCGCCGTTGCGCAGCGCCGCCGCCTGCCGCCGCTGCTCGAATTGCAGCGCCTTGTAGACGGCGCGGAAGGAGTTCATGTTCTTGATCTCGACCTTGGTCCCGAAGGCCGCCTGGCCCCGCGGCCGCAGCGAGATGTTGGCGTCGCAGCGGAACGAGCCCTTCTCCATGTCCGCCGTGGAGACGTCGAGGTAGCGGAAGATCTGCCGCAGGGCGACCAGGTAGGCGCGCGCCTCCTCGGGGCTGCGCATGTCGGGCTCCGAGACGCACTCCATCAGCGGCACGCCGCTGCGGTTCAGGTCGAGCAGCGAGTACGACTCCCCGCTCGCGTCCTCGCGGTGCAGCAGCCGCGCCGTGTCCTCCTCGAGGTGGATGCGCGTCACGCCGATGCGCCGCGTCTCCCCGTCGACCGCGACGTCCAGGTGACCGTTCTGGCTCAGCGGCTCGTCGAACTGGCTGATCTGGTAGCCCTTCATCAGGTCCGGGTAGTGGTAGTTCTTGCGGTCGAACTTCGAGACCTCGGGGATCTCCATGTGCAGCGCCAGCGCCGCCCGGATCGTCCACTCGACGGCCGTCTCGTTGATCACCGGCAGCACGCCCGGCATGCCCTGGCAGACCGGGCAGACGTGCGTGTTGGGGGCCGCGTCGGCGTACTGCGCCGGGCAGCGGCAGAACATCTTGCTCTCGGTCTTGAGCTGCGAGTGCACCTCGAGCCCGATCACCGTCTCGAACTCGTCCGCCCCGTCGGGCGCGGGCGCGGTCTCGGTCTGCGCGGTTGGGGGAGGGGTCATCGTCTCCTCATCTTATAGGTGCGCCGTGAGTGCGACGCCCCGGCCGCTGCGCCAAGCGACCGCGTCCGCTACGCTGGGCGCCGTCTCCCGGACGATCCCGCGTCCAGTGAAGTTGGCTGCCATGGCAGATTCCGCCCCCGCCGATGCCGGCGCGCAGGTTCTCGACGCCGGCGCGCTCCTCCCTCCCGCCGCCCACCCGCACAGCGTGCGGATGATCCACACCTCCGACGTCCACGTCGGCACCGGCCACATGCGCGACGAGTCGGGCCGCGAGGAGGCGCTGCACTTCCTCGAAACGATCATGCGCGCCGCCGTCGACCTCGATGCCGACGTCGTCCTCATCGCCGGCGACTTCTTCGACAACAACCGGGTCAAGGAGCCGCTCGTCGCCGAGACGGCCGGCATCCTCAACGAGCCCGAAGTGCCGGTCGTCATCCTGCCGGGCAACCACGATCCCCATATGGCCGACTCCGTGTACGAACGCTTCGGCCACCACTTCGCCGCGCACGTGCACATCTTCGACGACGCCGACGGCACGCTGTTCAGCCTCGACGATCTGGGCGTGCAGATCTGGGGCCAGGCGCACACCAGCTACGACGACTTTTCGCCCGCCGGCAGCAGTCCCGACTGGCGCAGCGACAGCGAGCCGCCGCTCTGGCGCATCGCCATGGCGCACGGCTCCGCCGTCGGCTTCGACGGCCGGCTCTCCTTCGGCTACCGCATCGAGGAAGAGCACCTCTCCGACCTGGAGGCGCACTACGTCGCGCTGGGCCACCTCGACCGCCACGGCCAGACCGGGCCCCCCGGCACGACCGCCTTCTACTCGGGCGCGCCCAGCCTGCTCAAGGGCTTCACCCTGGTCGACCTGCGGCCGCACGGCGTCCACGTCCAGCCGATCCTGTTCGACGCCCTGGAGCGCGGGCAGGTCCCGGCCCGCTGACCGCCATCGAACGACTCACCGCGACATAACAACACGACCCGAAGGATCACATCGAAGGAGACCGCCATGAGCTTCCGCGCGTTCGTCGTGGATATGCAGGATGAGGACTTCAGCGCCGGCGTGCAGTCGCTCGACGAGGGCCAACTGCCCGCGGGCGACGTCACGATCGACGTGCAGTGGTCGAGCGTGAACTACAAGGACGGCCTCGCGACCCTGCCCAAGGGCCGCGTCGTCACGCAGTACCCGATGGTGCCCGGCATCGACTTGGCCGGCCGCGTGCGCGAATCTGCCGACGACCGCTTCTCCGCCGGGCAGGAGGTGCTGATCACCGGCTACGACCTGGGCGTGGCGCACTTCGGCGGCTTCGCCGAGGTCGCCCGCGTCCCGGGCGACTGGATCGTGCCGCTGCCCGGCGGGCTCAGCGCCGAGGAGGCGATGGCCCTCGGCACGGCGGGCTTCACCGCCGGCCTCTCCGTCGAGGCGCTGCAGGCGCACGGCGTCACGCCGGAGTCCGGTCCCGTCCTCGTCACCGGCGCGACCGGCGGCGTCGGCAGCACGGCCGTCGCCATCCTCGCCCGGCTGGGCTACACGGTCGCCGCCAGCACCGGCAAGGCCGACGAGCACGACTACCTGCGCGCCCTGGGCGCGTCGGAGATCCTCAGCCGCGAGGAGGTCAGCGAGGAGAGCCGCCGTCCGCTCGAGCGCGAGCGCTGGGCCGGCGCGATCGACCCCGTCGGCGGCGCGACCACGGCCTACATCCTGCGCACGCTCAAGCGCGACGGCGTCAACGCCGTCTCCGGCCTCACCGGCGGCGCCGGCGTGAACACGACCGTCATGCCCTTCATCCTGCGCGGCGCATCGCTGGTGGGCGTCGAATCGGTCTACTGCCCCATGCCGCGCCGCAGCGAGATCTGGCGCCGCCTGGCCGGCGACTGGAAGCCCGACGCCCTGCTCGACGCCATCGCCGTGCGCACCGACCTCGACGGCGTCGCCGCCGCGGCCGCCGCCATCCTCCGCGGCGCCGTGCGAGGGCGTACGCTGGTGCGGCTCGGCTGATCAGTCGCGAGCGCGCCGCGGAGGGGTTCGTCATGCCCGGCTGGCAGGAACGGCTCAAGCAGGCCCAGCAGGTCGCCCGCGAGGGCGCGCGTCAGGCCGCCGTCACGGCCGAGGAGGTGCGCAAGCGGGCCGAGCCCGCCCTGCGCGACGCCGTCGAGAAGGCCAAGCCGGCCGTCGAGTCGGGCGCCCGCCGCGGCCGCCGCGCCGTCGATGCCACGCTCGAAGAGCGCCGCGCCCAGCACGAGGCCCGCGCCAACTGGTACCTGCTCGAGGACGGCCCCGTGCACACGGCCGGGTTCCCCGACGACGAGAGCATGCGCCAGGGCATCCAGGCCGCCGCCGAACACGGCTGGCGCGTCGAATCGACCGCCACCGTCCCGGGGCCGCCGCGCATCCCCGGCGGCATCGCCGCCATGGTCGCCAAGCAGGCCGCCGAGCGCATGCTCAAGCCCGACAAGTTCATGGTCACCTTCCGCAAGGGTCCCGGACCCGGCGCCGCGCCGCCTCGCTCGCAGCCCCCGGCCCCGCCCGCCGAACCCTCCTAGCGACCGCCGCCCCGCTTGCTACGCTTGCTCCGTCCGCGGGGGTAGCTCAGGGGCAGAGCTCCTGCCTTCCAAGCAGGCGGCCGCGGGTTCGAATCCCGTCCCCCGCTCCACCCATTTCCGTCCTGCCTCCATCGGCACGCGCCGCACTGAGCGACCGCCACTCGGCTAGAATGCCCGTGGGTCCACGATCGCGGATGGAGGCTCGACCCGTGGGAACCTTCGAGTGGCCGCTGCGGATCTCCAGCATGGATGAGCGGGAGACGCGGGAGATCGAGGCAACCGTCGATACCGGCGCCGCCTATACGACGCTGCCGGCTCGCCTGCTGCGCGAGTTGGGCGTCGAACCGATGGGCACGCGGAGGCTCCTGCTGGCCGACGGGCGGCGCGTCGACATGGACTACGGGCAGGCGTGGGTGGCGATCAATGGCGAACGCGTCGTGACCGGGGTGGTGTTCGGCGATGACGACGGACCCGCCCTGCTGGGGGCCTACACGCTGGAGGGCCTGGCCTTGGCCGTGGATCCGGTTGAGCAGCGGCTCGTTCCCACGCACCTCATCCTCTACGCCGCCGCTGGCTAGGCGACGCTGCCCCCACCGAAGACGGCCGGCGCGCCCTCGGCGGCGAAACGCGTCGCCGTGGGCCGAGCCGCCCGCAGTGGAGCCCCACGCAACGCCCGATCCCTGATAGACTAAGTCCATCGGACCGGACTAAACGATGATCGGGGGCTGTTGTGCGCGTCGTCAACATGCATGAGGCCAAGACGCAGCTCTCGAAGCTGGTGCAGGCGGCGGTCGACGGGGAGCCGTTCATCATCGCGCGCAGCGGCACGCCGCTGGTCAAGGTCACCTCGCTGGAAGCGCCGGCGACCGGCCCGCGCCGGACCGGATTCCTGCCGGGCCTCTCCGTCCCGCCGGACTTCGACCGCATGGGCGCCGAGGAGATCGAGTCCGTCTTGGGGGGCCGCGGGTGAGGCTCCTGCTCGACACGCACGTGCTGCTCTGGGCGGCCGCCACGCCCGAGCGCCTGCCGCCGGCCGCGCGGGCACGGATCGAGGACGCGGCGAACGAGCCCTGCTTCAGCGCCGCCTCGCTGTGGGAGGTCGCCGTCAAGAGTGGCCTGGCGCGCAACGACTTCCGCGCCGACCCGCGGCTGCTGCGCCGGGCGCTGCTCGAGAACGGCTACGCGGAGTTGCCCATCACCGGCGCCCACGCCGTCGCGGTGGACCTGCTGCCGCCCATCCACGGCGACCCGTTCGACCGGATGCTCGTCGCGCAGGCCCAGATCGAGGCGATGACGCTGCTCACCGCCGACGAGGTCGTGGGGCGCTATCCGGGGCCCGTCGAGCTGATCTGAGCGATGGGCGCGCGGCGCCGCGGCGCCCGTGGTGACCACGCCCGGAGCGCGGTAGACTGGATGCGTACGGGAGCGATCAGACATGACGACGACCACACCGACGAAGCTGCTGACCGCCGACGACTTGCTGCGCCTCTACAGCCAGGGCGTGCGCGGCGAACTGATCCGGGGGGTGCTCTGCGAAACCATGTCAACAGGACACGAGCACGGCAAGATTGTGACGGACTTGGTGATTGAGTTGGGCGCGTTCATCAAGCCTCGCCGGTTGGGAACGTTGGTCGCCTCCGACTCGGGTGTCCGGTTGGAGCGCGACCCCGACACGGTGCGCGAGCCCGACATCGCCTTCACCTCGGCGGAAAAGATCCCGCTCGACGCCCGGATCCCGGGCTACGCCGAGGTCGTGCCCGATCTGGTGGTCGAGGTTCACTCCCCGAGCGACAGCCGCCGTGAGGTCCACGACAAGGCGCGGATGTGGTTGAGCCACGGCGTGCGCCTCGTCTGGGTCGTCTACCCGGAGACGCGCACGGTGGATGTGCATCACGGAGACGCTGCGATCTCGACGCTCACTGCGGACGGCTCCCTCAACGGCCTGGACGTGCTGCCCGGTTTTTCCTGCGCGGTGCGGACCGTCTTCGGCGGGTAGGCGGTACCCACTTCACGCCGCTCCTGCGCTACGATGCGGACAGCAGCCATCGCGCAGCCCATCAGGAGAGGAGCGCCGGCATGGCCGACACCCCGGGCGACCTCCGGCTCGCCTTTTCCGACCAGGCGATCGCCGCCCTCAAGTCCGCCCTCGACGGCTACCCCGAGCCCGCCGCTGGCGTGCGCATCAAGATCGTCGGGCGCAGCGGCCGCGGCTTCGACCACGTCATCACCATCGTCGAGCGGGGCGCCGAGCCCGACGACCCCGCCGTCGACCTGGACGGTCTGCACGTCTTCGTCGAGCGCGAGCACGCCGACAAGCTGAACGGCGTCGCCGTCCACTACGACTACAAGGGCCCCAACGTCAGCGGCCTGGAGTTCGACAACCCGAACCCCGTGTGGGACAACCCGCTGGAGGAGCGCGTCCAGATCCTGTTCGACGAGTACGTCAACCCGGGCATCGCCGCGCACGGCGGCTTCGTCACGCTGCTGGGCGTCGAGGAGGACCGCGCCTACATCGAGATGGGCGGCGGCTGCGCCGGCTGCGGCATGGCCAACGTCACCCTCAAGCAGGGCATCGAGGTGGCCGTCAAGCAGCACGTGCCGGAGATCGTCGAGGTCGTCGACACGACCGACCACGCGTCCGGCACGAACCCCTACTACCAGCCCCAGAAGGCCGGCGCCGCCAGCAAGTAGCCGCGATCGGCGACGTGACGGCAGCGCCGATGCAGCGATTTCCCGTCCCACCCCACCATGGCGCGTTGGTTGAGTGCGTGCGCGGTTCTCGGCGCCGTTCGCCTGGATGGGACGCCGTCGCATGACCCGCGTCCTCCTCGTCTCGACGTACGAACAGGGGCACCAGCCGATGGGGCTGGCCTCCCCCGCCGCCGCCCTGCGCGACGCCGGCCACGAGGTCCGCACGCTCGACATCGCGGTCCAGCCGGCCGACCCAGTCGCCTTCGACGCCGCCGACCTCGTCGCCATCTCGGCCCCCATGCACACCGCCGCCCGGCTCGCCCTGCGCCTGGCCGAGCGGCTGCGGGCGCGCCGCCCCGACCTGCCCCTCGTGCTCTACGGCCTCTACGCCTCCGAACTCGACCTCCACCTGCGCGGCGGCGGCCCCTTCGCCGCGACTGTCGGCGGCGGGTACGAGGGCCCGCTGGTCGCCCTGGCGGACGCCGTCGGCGAGGGGCGATCGATCGCCGCCCCCGACGATCCCGCGCCGCTCGTCGATATCGCCGGCCTCGGCCACGCCCCCGCCTTCCCCCGCGGCGCGATGCCCCTGCCCGACCGTACGGGCCTGCCCCCCCTGCGCGACTACGCCCGTGCGACCGTCGTGCCGGCCAACGGCCGCGGCCCCGCCGCGGCGGGCGAGCAGCGCCTCGCCGGCTACGCCGAGGCCAGCCGCGGCTGCGCCCATCGCTGCACGCATTGCCCCATCACCCCCACCTACGGCGGCCGCCTGCGCCTCGTGCCGCCCGAGATCGTCCTGGCCGACGTCGACGCGCAGGTCGAGCTCGGCGCCCGCCACATCACCTTCGGCGACCCCGATTTCTTCAACGCCGTGCCGCACTCGCTCTCGCTGCTGGGCATCCTCGCCCGGCGCCATCCCGGCCTCAGCCTCGACGTCACGATCAAGGTCGAGCACCTGCTGGAGCACCCCGACGCGGCGCGCGCCCTGCCGGACCTCGGCGTCGCCTGGGTGACGAGCGCCTTCGAGTCGGTCGACGACCGCCTGCTCGCCCGCCTGGACAAGGGGCACACGGTCGCGGACATGGAGCGCGCCCTCGCCCTGACCCGCGACGCCGGGCTGCACCTGCGGCCCACGTGGCTGCCGTTCACCCCCTGGACCTCGCTCGGCGACTTCGCCGCCATCCTCGATTTCATCGAGCGCCACGACCTCGTCCAGAACGTGCCGCCGGTGCAGTACGCGCTGCGCCTGCTGCTGCCGCCCGGCTCCCCGCTCATTGCTCAGACGGAGGCGGAGGGCCACCTGACCGGCTTCGACCCCGACGGTCTCACCCACACCTGGCGCAACCCCGACCCGGCCGTCGATGCGCTGCAGGGGGAGATCGCCGAGTACGTCGGGCGGGTCGCCTGCCAGCACGACGGCCCGACCGACCACGCCGACGCCTTCGCCCACATCCGCGGCTTGGCGGCCCGCGCCGCGGGTCTGCCGGCGCCGGATCCGCCGGGCGCCTCGGCCCGCTGGGTGCCCGGCCTGAGCGAGGCCTGGTTCTGTTGAGCGGAGCCCACGGAGGAGCAGTTGGCTCCCCTCGACGCGGCCCTGACCATCTGA
>JAPOXB010000001.1 GCA_026707335.1 Chloroflexota bacterium | reverse complement strand
TCTGCGCCCCTCCCGCGCCCCTTGCGGCCCCCTTGCGGCCCCCTTGCGGCCCCCTACTGCACCCCTTGCGGCCCCCTCCCGCACCCCTTGGACCGACCTTCGGGGGCCCTTGCGCGCGCCGGCGCGGCGCACCCCGTAGCCCCCTCCCCATCGTTCAACTGGTGAGGGGGAACTGGCAGGAGCGGATCGCGCGACGATCGTTCCCATGACGGCCATCTCCCCCGATGCGGAACCGGCGACGCGCGGCGAGCTTGAGCGCCTGCGGGTGGAACTGCATGCCGAGATCGAGCGCCTGCGGCTGGAGGTGCAGGCCGACATCGCGACGCTGCGCGCCGACCTCGAGCGCGCGATGCACGCGCAGACGCGATGGATCATCGGGGCCTTTGGGGCCATCGCCGCGATCACCGTCGCCATCCTGCGACTGACCTAATCCCGCCCGAATCCCCGGCCACACCCCTCCCGATCGCCCGTTTTCGTGCATATGCGTGCATAAGCGCGCAAGTCTCCGCCGCGCGGCCCCTCCCTTGCCCCGGGTAGGCTCCCCTGACCCTCCGATTGGCTCCCGTTAACCCCCCAGTTGGCTCCCGTTACCCCCCGGTTGACCGCCGGGAGGAGCCCCCCTCGCCCGCGAAGAACTCCCGCGCGGCCTCGATCACCAGCTCGGGCGCGTCGTGGTGGACCCAGTGGCCCGCCCCCGCCACGACCAGCGCTCGCGCGTTGGGGAAGTGCCCGGCGGCCGACTGCATGTTCTGCTTCGCCCCCGACTCCCCCCCAACGACGTACAGCACCGGCCGGTCGATCCGGGCGAAGAAGGCCTTGGCCTCGTCGAGGCTGACCTCCTCGTTGCGCACGCCGGGCCGGGCCCAGTTGTCGAACTTCCAGACGTACCCGGCCTCCCCCGTGTCCGGCTCGACGGGCCGCACGGCGTGCTCGGCGATGTGCCGCGCCAGCGCCGGGCCGAGGCGCGGGTTCTGCTGGGAGAGCCGCTCGCGGGCGGCCTCGATCGACGGGTAGACGCGCGGCGTGCGGGTCTCCAGGCCGCGCCGCGTCACGACGGCCTGACGCAGCAGGTCGGGCGAGAACGGGCGCCGCTGCGTCCAGCCGGCCAGCCGCCCCTCGATCGCGACGATGCTGTGGAAGCGCTCCGGGAAGGTGCCCGCCGCCATGAACGTCACGTGCCCGCCGAACGAGTGCGCCAGCACCCGCACCGGCCCGCCCAGCCGGTCGATCAGCGCCATCAGGTCGACGACGTTCTGGGAGGTGCTGTACTCCCCGCCGATGGCCCACTGCGAGTCGCCGTGGCCGCGCAGGTCGGGCGCGACGACGTAGTAGGTGTCGCTCAGCGCCTCCGCCATGCGGTCCCAACTGCGGGCGTGATCGACGCCGCCGTGCAGGCAGATGCAGGGCGGGTGCGCCGGGTCCCCCCACCCCCAGTAGGCCAGCCGCAGCCGCTGCGACTCGAAGAAGTGCTGCCGTGGCTCGTCGCTGGTCATGCCGTGCGGATCGCGCCGCTGTCCTTCAGCGCCTCGATCTCGTCCCACTCGTACCCGACGGACCGCAGGATCTCCTCGGTGTGGAAGCCCAGGATGGGGCCGCTGCCCTGCACGCGCGGCGGCGTCGCGCTCATGCGGATGGGCGGGCCGGGCACCCGCATCGGTCCCAGGTGCGGCGTCTCGATCTCCTGCAGGTAGCCGTTCGCCCAGTACTGCGGGTGGGCGCTCATGCCGGCGTAGTCGAGCACCGGCGCGTGCGGCACGTCGTGCCGCTCCAGCGGCTCCAGCCAGTCGGCCAGCGGCCGCGTGCGGAAGACGGCGTCGAGCGCTTCGACCAGCGCGTCCTTGTTGCGATCCCGCCCGAAGGGGTCGGCGAAGCGCGCGTCGCTCTTGAGCTGCGGCGCGTCGATGGCGTCGCAGAGGCGCTCCCACATGTCCTGCGCGTTGGCGGCGATGGCGACGTGGCGGCCGTCGGCGCAGGCGTAGTTGGTGTACGTCGCCGCCCGGCGCCGCTGGAAGCCGCGCTGCACGCCGCTGCGCAGGAACTCCATGATCTGCTTCGACTGCATCGCCACCATGCCGCCGATCAGCGACCCGTCGATGTGCTGGCCGACCCCGTCGCGCTGGCGCACGTACAGCGCCGACGCGATGCCGAAGGCCAGCAGCATCGCCCCGACCTGGTCGGCGAAGCCGCCGATCAGCGCCTGCGGTTCGCCGCCGGGTCCCTCGCCCTGCTCGTACATCACGCCGCTCAGGGCCTGCGCGACGTGGTCGTAGCCCCCGCGCGCCGCCCAGGGGCCGTGCCGCCCCCAGGCCGACGCCGAGGCGAAGATGATGTCGGCCCGCAGCCGCCGGCAGTCCTCGTAGCCGATGCCCAGCCGCTCCATCACGCCCGGCCGGAAGTTCTCCACGACCACGTCGCAGGTGGGCACCAGCCGGCGCACGATGTCGACCGCGCCCGGCCGCTTGAGGTCGAGCGTGATGCTGCGCTTGCCCCGGTTGTGCCCCTCGAAGTATGAGGAGAAGCCCTCGGGGTTCAGCCCGCTGGCGCGGCCCATCTCGCCGCCGGGCGGCTCGACCTTGATCACCTCCGCCCCCATATCGGCCAGCAGCAGCGTCGCGAACGGGCCCTGCTGGGCGCGCGTGAAGTCGAGCACCCGCACCCCGGTCAGGGCCGACGCCGGGGCGCCGTCCGGGGGCGGGATGATCGTGTCCGCGTGCGTGTCGAGTGTGGTCATGGCTCGGCTCCGTCTCGGCAGGGTACCGATCGATCGCCCGCCCATCCCAGCCCGGCCGCCCGCGGGCTGACGCCGCCTCGGATCGTGGCTACCGTTGGGGCGGCGCCGGACCCATCCGGCCCCGACCAAACGAACCCGACCAAGTAAAGAGGAGACCCCCCATGCAACTCGACGGCAAAGTCGCGGTCGTCACCGGCGCCGGACGCGGCATCGGCCGCGCGATCGCCATCGCCTACGCGAAGGAGGGCGCCAAGGTCGTCTGCTCGGCCCGCTCTGTCGATGAGATCGAGGCGGTGGCCGCCGAGGTCGGCGGCACGGCCATCCGCTGCGACGTGAGCGACGAGGCCGACATCCGCGCCCTCATCGACGGTGCGCTGGCCGCCTACGGCCGCATCGACATCCTGATCAACAACGCCGGCGCGGTCACCCGCCTGCCCCTCCACGAGCTGCCCACCGAGGACTGGGACCACGTGATCAACGTCAACCTGCGCGGCGTTTTCCCCTGCACCAAGTACGCGGTCCCGCCGATGCTCGAGCAGGGCGGCGGCTGCATCATCAACATCAGCTCCGGCGCCGGCGTGGTGGGAGGGGGAGTCAACCGCTCCGCCTACACCGCCTCGAAGCACGGCGTGATGGGCCTGACGAAGGTCTGCATCCAGGAGTACCTGCACCGCGGCATCCGCACGCACGTCATCCTGCCCGACGCGACGGTCTCCCGCATGCGCCACGAGGGCTTCCCCGACGAGGACCCCGACTCCCTCATCCAGGCCGAGGACATCGCCGACGCGGCCGTGTTCCTGGCGACCCAGCCCGCCACCGCGCACACCTTCGAGTTGCGCGTCAGCCAGGGGCTGCCCACCCGCTTCGTTTGATCGACGGGCCGCGTCGGGCCCCAATCAGCGGATCGGGATGTCCACGTAGGGCATGTTCTTCGCCGGGTCGAGCGGGCGCCGTTCGAGGAACGCCGTGCGCCGCTCGCGGCACTCGTCCGACGACAGGAAGTCGGGGATGTGCTCCGCGACCGGGCTGCGCTCGGGCTTGATGAAGTCGTCGTGCTGGTTGAAGGAGATCTTCTGCATCTGCAGGATCACCGGGCTGACGTTCTTGATCGCCGCGACGTAGCGGTCGACCTCGGCCCAGAGTTGATCCGGCTCGACGACGCTGTTCGCCAGGCCCATCTCCAGGGCCTCCTGGCCGCTGTACTGCTGGCACAGCATCCAGATCTCCCGCGCGCGCTTCTGGCCCACCCGCGCCGCCAGCATCGCGACGCCGTGGCCGGCCGCCGGACTGCCCACCCGCGGCCCCGTCTGCCCGAAGCGGGAGCGCGTCGTGGCGATGGTGAAGTCGCTCTCGTAGGCCATGATGTTGCCCGACCCGATCGCGTAGCCGTCGACCGCCGCGATGACGGGCTGCGGCATCTGGCGCAGGACCTGGCTGTAGGTCACGCCGGCCGTGCCCGCGTAGGCCGCGTACTCCTCGCTGGGGTCGTAGCTCTGGTCGTTGCCGGTGCAGAAGCCGTTCGGCCCCGCCCCGGACAGCACGACGGCGCGGATGTCGTTGTCGCCGGCGGCGTCGAGCAGCGCGTCGGCCATCTCGTCCATCGTGACGCCGCGCTTGGCGTTGAACGTCTCGGGCCGGTTGAGCATCAGCCAGGCGACGCCGTCGCGCTTCTCGAAGACGATGTCGGAATAGCGCGGCGGGCCCAGCACGCTCTCGCGGTACTCGCTGAACTTCTGATCGATCATGTCGATGGCCGCGTGCGCCACCTGGAGCAACTGCGCCGGCGACAGGCCCTCGCGCGCGGTCCCGGTGATCTCTTCCTCCCCGCGGGTCGCGGTGACGCCGCGCGTCGCGAGCCAGCGGGTGTAGCCGCGCGTGAAGTCGTGCAGCGCCGCGCAGACCTCGTGGTCGAACGACAGCCGCTCCCCGGTGGCGAGGTCGGCGGCGCTGAGCGCGAACGCGGCGCCGCCGCCCTCCTCCGCGCCGCCGAGTGAGACCTGAAACTGCAGTCCGGCCGTATCGTATGCAACCGTCGTCTGGAAATCGAAGCTCGCGGACATGGTTCCCTCCCCGCATGGTTCTCGATCCTGGCTTGGCGGAAGTCTAGGGTGTCCCGTGCCTCTCGCGCGGTAGCCTGCACGCGGGGGACCCGCCCCCGGCTGGGCGGGCGTCGATGGAGTAGAGCCGTGACCTTCGCTCGCACCCGAATCGCCGCGCTGCTGCTGCCGATCGCGCTGCTCGCCCTGGTCGCGGCGGCGTGCGATTCGGACGACCCGCCACCGGATCCGGCCGATGCGCCTGCGGCCGCCGCCGAAGAACCCGCCGCGGCCGAGACGGTCGAGGACACCGCGGAGGCCCAGGCTGCCCCCGCCGATGAGACGTCCGAGGACGAGCCTGCCCCCGACGATGCCCCCGCTCCTGCCGAGGAGGAGCCAGCCGCGACCGAAGCGACCGAGGACGCCGCCGAGGACGAGCCCGGCCCCGCCGATGATCCCGCCCATGCCGACGAAGAGCCAGCCGCAGCCGAAGCGACCGAGGACGCCCCGGAAGCCGAAGCGGCCCAGGCCGAGGAGACTCCTGCCGATGAGCCCTCCGAGGAGGAGCCCGCCGTGACCGAAGCGGCCGAAGACGCCGCTGAGGACGAGCCCGCCCCCGCCGAGGAACCCGCCGCGGCCGAAGCAGCCGATGACGCCGCCGCCGATCGCCCCACGGCCGCCGCCCTCCTCGCCGACGGGTCAATCGTGCCGCCCGCGCCCGCGGTGCCGGACGGTCCCCTCGACCCCCTCATCGCGGCCGACCTCGACCGCGTCTTCGACATCGACGGCGTCGATCTCGACGCGCTCGCCCGCTTGGGCGGATATGGGGACGCGCGCGTCGCCTGGCTGCTCTCCGACCTGCTGCGCTTCATCCAGGTCGGCGAGACGTCCGACGCGGCGGTGCTGGCGTTCGAGCGGCTGACGGGCACCGAGGTGCCCCGCGGCTTCGCCTGGCCCCTCGTCACCAACTGGCTGATCGCCTGGGATCTGCCCGCCCCGCCCGACTACGTCCGCTGGAAGCGCATCTACTTCGAGTTCATCGAGCCGGACTGGATCCCCTTCTTCAGCGACCCCGACGCCGACATCGATTGGCGCCTGCTGAGCTGGGGCGGCGTCTTCATGGACGACCGCCAGCCCCACCAGGTCGACTGGCCCTGCATCCGGGGGTGCATCCCCGCGATCAACGACCCCGCCGTCACGGACGCGGCGGGCGGGGACTGGTACCCCGACGAGCGGCTGGTCTTCGGCGTCGTCGTCAACGGCGAGGCCCGCGCCTACCCGAAGCACATCATGGAAGTGCACGAGATGGTGAACGACACCGTCGGCGGCCGGCGCATCGGCATGCCCTACTGCACGCTGTGCGGCTCGGCCCAGGCCTACTTCACCGACCAGCCGCCGCCCGGCTTCCGCAACATCGAGCTGCGCACGTCGGGCCTGCTCTCCCGCTCGAACAAGGTGATGTTCGACTACAACACCATGTCCGTCTTCGACACGTTCAAGGGCATCGCCGTCTCGGGCCCGCTGCAGGACGAGAACTACGTCCTGGAGATGCTCACGGTGGTGACGAGCACCTGGGGAGAGTGGAAGGCTGCCTACCCGCACACCACCATCGTCGCCCCCGACGGCGGACTCGGGCGCTTCTACCCGTTCGACCCGCTGGGCGGCCGCGACGACGACGGCCCCATCTTCCCCGTCGGCGGGGTCGACGTGCGGCTGCCGGTGCAGGAGCAGGTGCTCGGCATCGAGACGCCCGACGGCCGGCACGTGGCGTTCCCCGTCGCGCAGGCGCGCGCCGCGCTCGAGGACGGCGCCGACGTGATGCTGGCCGGTATCCGCGTCAGGATGGACGCGGGCGGGCTCCGAGCGGAATTGGCGGACGGCACGCCGATCGCCAGCCATCAGGCGTTCTGGTTCGCCTGGAGCCAGTTCCACCCCGACACGTTCCTCTGGACGCCGCTGTCGTAGCGAGGGCGCTACTCCGCATGGCTCGGGGAGCGTCGCCCCCCGTCGCTCAGGCGGTCCCCACCTGCTCCCGCACGAGCGCCAGCAACCGATCGTGTTCCGGATTGCCGACCTCGTAGAGGCGGGCCGCGCAGACGACGGTGCGCCAATCGCGCCGCTCCCGCGGGTCCGGCCGGGCCAGTTGCCGGTAGCGGGCCGCGTAGACCTCCGTGCAGTACCGGCGCGCGCGCTCCAGCAGCGCGATCTTCCAGCGGTTCATGTAGTCGGGCAACGTGGCCGCGGCGAACAGCACCGTCGTGCGCCCGAAGTCGGCCACCGGGTTGCCCGCCTGCGCCGTGATCCAGTCGATGATCACCGGGCCGCGCGGGGTCATGATGATGTTGTCGGGGTGGAAGTCCCAGTGGCACAGGCGGTCCCCCGCGGGCAGGCGGTCGAGCAGGTCGAGCACGCCCGCCTTATCGGCGTCGCTCAGCGCGGCGCCGCGTTCGATGTCGTGCCGCAACTCGGGCTTCTGATCGCGCAGCCCCGTCGCGCGCAGCTGGTGCAGGTCCCACTGCAGCTCGGCCAGCAGCCGCGAGTAGCCGCGCGTCCGCCAGGGCTTGCGCACCATCAGCGCCAGCATCGATTCCCCCTCGACCCGCTCCATCACGATGCCGGGACGGCCCTCCACCTCCTCGATCCCGAAGACTTCCGGGGCCGGCGCGCCGCGTTCCCCGGCCAGCCGTGTCGCGGCGTGCTCCTCCTCCACGTCGTGCGCGTGGTCGGGACGGAACAGCTTCAGCGCCCGCCCCGGCTCCCAGGCGTAGATCTCCGCCGTGCGGCCGCTGCCGATCGGCGCTCCCAGGTCCGCGATTGATCGTGCCATGCGCACCCCCCGCCCGGCCCGGTGCGCCGGGGGTGCTCCCAGCCTATCCCTCCGCGCCGGCCGACGACGGCCGTCAGCGGCGGCAGGGACGTTCCGGCGCCAGCAGTTGCAGCGGCGCGATCGTGCGGAACGCCGGGGAGAACGTCCGCTCCACCAGGCAGATGCCCTCCCGGGCGGCCCACTCCGTCGCCACGATGTGCGCGCCGTGCTGGTTCTGCTCGATCTCCATCCGGCCGGCGAGCAGCGCCAGCGTCTCCAGCAGGGCCGCGTGCTCGGCGCGGAACTCCCGCGGCGGCTGCAAGACGCGCAGGGTCGTCCGGGCGCGGCGCAGATCGGCGGAGCGCGCCTCGAGCCGGGCCTCGGCCAGGGCGCGGTCCTCCTCGGGGGTCGTGTGCATTAGCGGCGGCGGCCCGTCTCCCGGCAGGCGCGGCGCCGCGAGCTCCCGGATCGCCGCGTTGACCGACGCGCCGTACGCGCCGCCCGGGATAGTCGCCGGCTGCCAGCAGAACGGCAGCGGCCCCACGAAGGCGGTGCAGGCCGCCTCGCTCAGCCGGGCGGCGCTGATTCGCTCCAAGCGCTGCAGATCGACCCCGGTCAGCAGGAAGGCGTGCCGGTCCCGCCCCTCCCCGGTTCGCGGGCCGATCCGGCTGCGATCGATGGCCGCCGTGTAGTAGTCCCGCAGGACCGAGTGATCGGCCGCGAAGCGGTCCGGCGGCGTGATCGCCGCGAGCGCCTCGAGCCCGTACCCCAGCGCGACGCCGCTGTGCGCCAGCGGCCGCGCGAAAACGCGGTCGTCCCGCCTGGCCCAGTGCCAGCTGCCGCGGCCGGTGTAACGCAGGCCCTCCTCGAAGATCGACTCCAACTGACCGCGCACCTTCCACGAGACATCGCGCACGGCCTGCAGGTACTGCGCCTCGGCCTCGGCGGCCGCGACGGCCGGCGGCGCGGTCGTTCCGTCGGCCGGGGCGGCGGCGGTCGTCTCGTCCGGCGACGCCGTGTCCGGGTCCGTCTCCGCCGCCGGAGCGCCGTCGCCGGCAGGCGCCCCCTCGGGCGCGACGACGGACACCACGGTCAGCGCCGCCGCGACCACCCCGCACGTTCCCGCCACGGCCACCACGACGCGCCGTCGCAGCACCCGCCGGATGCCCGCTCCCGGAACCAGTTCGAGCGGATCGAGCCGCTCCGACGCGCCGTCGTCCCGCGCGACCGCCCGCTGCGCCCGCGGGCGGGGCCCCGCGGCCACGGCGCCGCCCGACTCGCGCAGCGCCTGGAAGCTGCGCGGGTCGGCGGGATTCCAGAGGTAGTCGCTGCGCGGCGGCGGCGCGGCGTCGTTCCCGCGCCAGCGGCGACGCAGCTCGCGCACGAACCTCACGCGCCGTCCTTACGGCAGGATGATACTCCGCGCGACCTCGCCCGAGAGCATGTCCTCGAAGGCCTCGTTGATCTCGTCGAGCGGCCGGAAGCGCGAGTACAACTCGTCCAGCTTCAGCCGTCCCTGCTGGTACAGCTCGATGAACCAGGGGAAGTCGACCCGCGGGCTGGCGCTGCCGGACGAGGATCCGATCAGACGCCGGTCGAAGAAGAGCGGCTCCATCGGGATCGACACTTCGCTGCCCGTCGGCGGCACGCCCACCGCGCAGGCCGTCCCGCCCGGCCGCGTCGCCTCGAACGCCTGGCGGACGGTCGGCGCCTTGCCGATCACCTCGAATGCGTACTCCACGCCGCCGCCGGTCAGCTCCCGCACCGCCTCCACGGGGTCGACGTCCGACGCGTTAATCGTGTCCGTCGCGCCGAACTGGGTTGCGAATTCCAGCTTGCGCGGCGCCAGGTCGATCGCGATGATCCGGCTCGCCCCGGCGATGACCGCCCCCTGCACCACGTTCAGCCCCACGCCCCCGCAGCCCCAGACCGCCACCGTCGCCCCCGCGTGGACCTGGGCGGTTCGCACCACCGCTCCGACCCCCGTGGTCACCGCGCAGCCCAGCGACGCCAGCCGCTCGATGGGCACCGCGTCCGTCACTTTGACGAGTTCCCACTCCGGCACGACCGTGTACTGCGAGAAGGTCGCTGCCCCGTGCAGCAAGGGGTCGCCGCCGGGCGTGTGGAAGCGGGTCTTGCCGTCCATCCGCCGCCCCGGTGGCGCGGTGATGCCGTTGCAGAGGTTGGGGCGACCGCTGCTGCAGTACTCGCACCAGCCGCACATCGGCCGGATCGCGAACACCACGTGGTCGCCGGGCTCGAACCCGCTCACGCCGGGGCCGAGCCCTTCCACGACTCCGGCTCCCTCGTGTCCCATCACGAACGACGTGGACATCGCGACGTGCCCGTCGACGGCGTGGTAGTCGCTGTGGCAGGCGCCCGTCGCCGCGACGCGCACCAACAGCTCGCGGTGCTGCGGCGGGTCGAGTTCCACCTCCTCCACCCGGATCGGTTCGTGCGCGGCGTAGAAGATCGCGGACTTGGTGCGCATGGCTCGCCCCTTCGATTGCGAGCGGCAGGCTACTCGGCGCCGGGGGTGGGCCGCAAACATCGGGAGGCGGGGCGATGGGCCCCGACAGGGACCTCCCCCGTGTCATCGTGGGATAGACTTCGCCGGCCGGGCGCGCATCCCTAGTCGCGCACGGCGAGCGCGCCGCCATCGCTGCCGGCGCATGGGAGGCCGCTGTGCGGATCACGAACGTCACCGTGCAGGTCGTGAACTGGCCGGTCGATGCCTGGCAGGTCGGGGCCGGCAGACGCTTCGGAGGGAACGACCAACTCGGCGTGGTCACGGTGTCGACCGACGAGGGGATCAGCGGTCACGCATTCCTCAGCCGGCCCCAGTACCACGCCCGCAGCCTGATCGCCTACGCCAAGCCCACGGTCATGGGCCGCGACCCCCAGGACATCGGCGCGATCTGGCGCGACCTCTGGAAGATGAGCTACTCGCTGCACACGTCGGTCATGGGCGCCATCGACATCTGCCTCTGGGACATCAACGGCAAGATCGCCGGCCAGCCCATCCACCGGCTTCTGGGCACGTGCAAGGAGTCGGTGCCGGTCTACTCCAGCACGGCCTACTGGGAGACCCCGGAGGAGTATCAGGAGGAGGCGCTGCGCTTCCGCGACGCTGGCTGGATCGCCCACAAGATCCACCCCCACACCGAGCCCCGCGCCGACGTCGAGATCTGCGCCGCCGTGCGGGAGGCCGTCGGCGACGACATGATCCTGATGCTCGACTCCATGTGGGCCTACCAGTACGAGGACGCGCTGCGCGTCGGCCGCGCCATCGAGGACCTGGGCTTCTACTGGTACGAGGATCCGCTCGTCGCGGAGGACGTCTACAACTACGTCAAGCTGCACCAGAAGCTCGACATCCCCATCATGTCGACGGAGAACGCGCCCGGCCGCTTCTACGGCATGGCGCAGTGGATCACGCAGCAGGCCACCGACTACCTGCGCGGCGACGTCGCGGTGACCGGCGGCATCACGCCCACGGTGCGGCTCTGCCACCTGGCCGAGGGCTTCAACATGAAGTGCGAGATCCACCACGGCGGCAACTCGCTCAACAACGTCGCCAACCTGCACGTCACGATGGCCGTGCCCAACTGCGAGTTCTTCGAGTTCTTCCCCTGCACCGGCGACTTGCAGTACGGCCTCGCCGAGGAGATCGACATGACCGGCGGCGTCGTGCACGCCCCCACCGAGCCCGGCCTCGGTTACGAGATCGACTGGGAGCGCCTGCGGCGGGAGCACATCGAGACGCTTGAGTAGCCGCTCTCGTCCGAGCCGCTAGCCTGCGGGTCGATTCCCGGGAAGGGAGCGCGCCATGCCGGACGACGGCTTCACCTACATCAGCAAGACTCGTTTGGAGTTCCAGGACGGCCTGCGCCACGCCTACCTGGGCGACGTGCCGGAGCCGGTGCCGTACGGCGTGCAAGGCGCCCTGCGCGAGTACTACGGCGTCGGCGAGGGCCCGCCCATCGCCGCCACGCTGGACCACATCGTGGCGGCGGTCGGCGGTTGAATGTACGGCACGTTCGCGCGTGCGCTGAGCGCGCGCAAGGTCGAGTTCGACCGATCCAGCTACACCGCCGACGTCGAGGGGACCATCGAGGGGACGGGCAACGACACCATTCGCATCACGAAGATCCACGTGACCTACCACGCGTCGATCCCGGCCGGGCAGCGTGAGGCGTTCGACCGCGCGCTGCGCGTGCACCCGGCGGCCTGCCCGGCGCACGAGAGCGTCAAGGACGCGATCGACGTCACCTGCTCGGCGGAGGTGGCGGAGCGCTAGCCGCCGGGTTTCGCGGTTACCCCCACAGCACGCCGGCGACCACGATCGCTCCGACCGCGATGGTGACGAATAGCGCGGTTTGCGCAACCACCAGCTTGAGCATCCAGTTCTGGAGCCTCGCCTCAATGAGGTCGAGGGCCGCTGTCAGGTCAGACTTCGTCACCAGGTCGTCCTGGGACTCCTGGACGACCTCCACGACCGCCTGCGCCTGTTCTGGTGTGTGCCTGTTGCGCTGGAGAAAGCTGATCACACGTGCCGGCTTGACTGCCATCCGGACCACCATCCGTCCGCTCGCCGGCGGCTACGCGAGGATGCGTGCCTTACGCCGCATGGTAAGCAGGCGGACCGCAGCCGCGACACGGCGCGTCAGTCGAACATCAGGACGGTCCGCGAGACCTCCCGCTGCCGGATCGACTCGAAGGCGTCGTTCAGGTCCTCCAGCCGGCCGCGCTTGGTCACCATCTCGTCCAGCTTCAGCCGGCCCTGCCGGTAGAACTCGATGTAGTTCGGCATATCGACCTTGAAGTGGTTCGAGCCCAGCGCGGAGCCCACCAGCGTCCGCTGGTAGATCCACTCGGCCGGGATCTCGAGCTTCTCGCCCAGCGGGACCATCCCGATCGACGTCGTCATGCCGCCGTTGCGGATCGACTGGAAGGCCTGCTCGACCGTGCGCTTGAGCCCGATCGCCTCGAACGAGAAGTCCACGCCCCCGCCGCCCGTCAGATCGCGGATCTGCTCCACCGGGTCGCCCGCGGTGGCGTCGACGCTGTGCGTGGCGCCCAGGTCGCGCGCCGTGCGCAGCTTGTGCTCCTCCACGTCCACGGCGATGATCATCCGCGCCCCAGCGATGCGGGCCCCCTGAATCACCGAGAGACCCACGCCGCCCGCGCCGTACACGGCGACCGTCGAGCCGGGCGTCACGCGGGCCGTGTTGAGGGCCGCGCCCACCCCCGTCGTCACGCCGCAGCCGATCAGCGCCGCGATGTCGAAGGGCACGTCCTTGTCGATCGGCACCACGCCGCTCTCGTGCAGGAGCATCTGCTCCGCGTAGCCGCCGACCTCCGCGAACTGCGCCACCGGCTTGCCGTCCAGCGAGAGGCGCGGCGGCTCCTCGGGCGACCGCACCGGGCGGTCCTCGCAGATGTACGTCTCGCCGGTCAGGCAGCGGTCGCAGCGGCCGCAGAAGACCGACAGACAGGCGATGACGTGATCGCCCGGCTCGACCTCGGTCACGTGCGGTCCCACGGCCTCCACGATGCCGGCCGACTCGTGCCCCAGGATCGCCGGACCCTCGATGGGCCAGAGTCCATCGACGAAGTGCAGGTCGGAGTGGCAGACGCCGCTGGCGACGGTGCGCACGAGCACCTCGCGCCCAATCGGCTCCGCGACGTCGACCTCCTGGAAGACCTGCTCCTCGTGGGGTGCGTGGTAGACGGCGGCTCGCATTGGTTGCTCCCTCGGCTGGCCCGCGCGCGCGGTCGGCCCGCGGGGGCCGCAGTCTAGCAGTCTCAAATGCCCCAGCGCGAGACTTCAGGCTCGGACGGCGTCAGTCGAACATCAGGACGGTCCGCGCGACCTCCCGCCGCCGGATCGACTCCAACGCGTCGTTCAGGTCTTCCAGCCGGCCGCGCCTCGTCACCATCTCGTCCAGCTTCAGCCGCCCCTGGCGGTAGAACTCGATGTACTTCGGCGTGTCGGTCTTGAAGTGGTTCGAGCCCAGCGCGGAGCCCACCAGCGTCCGCTGGAACAGCCACTCGGCCGAGATCTCGAGCTTCTGGTCCAGCTCGATCCCCCCGATCGCTGTCGTCATGCCGCCGTTCCGGATCGAGTCGCAGGCCTGCTGCAGCGTGCGCTTGAGCCCGATCGCCTCGAACGAGTAATCCACGCCCTGGCCGCCCGTCAGATCGCGGATCTGCTCCACCGGGTCACCCGCCGAAGCGTCGACGCCGTGCGTGGCGGCCAGCTCGCGCGCCGTGCGCAGCTTGTGCTCCTCGACGTCCACGGCGATGATCATCCGCGCCCCCGCGATGCGGGCGCCCTGCATCACCGAGAGGCCGACGCCGCCCGCGCCGTACACCGCGACCGTCGAGCCGGGCCTGACGCGGGCCGTGTTGAGGGCCGCGCCCATCCCCGTCGTCACGCCGCAGCCGATCAGCGCCGCCGCGTCGAACGGCACGTCCGTGTCGATCCGCACGACCCCGCTCTCGTGCAGGAGCATCTGCTCCGCGAACCCGCCGACGTTCACGAACTGCCCAACGGCCTGCCCGTTCAGCGACAGTCGCGGCGGCTCCTCGGGCGAGCGCGACGGTGGCTTCATGCAGAGGAACGTCTCGCCGGTCAGACAGCGGTCGCAACGGCCGCAGAACACCGACAGGCAGGCGATGACGTGATCGCCCGGCGCGACCTCGGTCACGTTCGGCCCCACCGCCTCCACGACGCCCGCCGACTCGTGCCCCAGGACCGCCGGAGCCTCCAGCGGCATGAGCCCATCGACGAATTTCAGGTCGGAGTGGCAGACCCCGGCGGCCGCCGTGCGCACGAGTACCTCGTACCCGATCGGCTCCGCGATGTCGAGTTCCTCGAAGACCTGCTCCTGGTGTGGTCCGTTGTAGACGGCGGCTCGCATTGATCTGCTCCCTCAACTGACCCGCGCGCAGTCGGCCCGCGGGGGCCGCAGTCTAGCAGTCTCAGTTACCCTCGCAAGAGACTCCGAGCGCCGCGTCGAGCCCGTCGATCACGCCGTCGACGTAGAGGATGCCCAGCGTCGTGAGGAGCGGCGCGCCCATCCGTCCCGCCCGATCGGCGGGCAGATCCGCCACGACATCATCCAGCGCCTCCGCCAGGCTGCGCCGTCCGTCCAGCGCCGCCAGCAGCCGGGCGACCAGGGGGCTGATCGGGGTTCCTTCCGGGCGGCTGCCGCTGACCAGCACGTCGCCCCAGAGGAACTCGCCGCCCTCCAGCACCGGCTTGCGTTCCACTCGCACTCCGGCCGACGGCCGGGCGATCGCCGCCAGCAGCGCCGGCGGCGGACGCCCGTGCGACAGCGCCGCGTCCCAGGCGCGGCGGCGCGCCGCCCGCTCCGACTCCAGCGCGTGAACGTCGCCGGCGAAGCCGGCCGGGGCGTCGCCGCGCTCCAGCACGACCCGCTCGTAGCCCTGCGGCGGCTGCCCGGCCACCGCCCGCACGAACGCCTCGCGCGGCGTGCCCGCTCGGTCGTCGCCGATGATCTTGCGCGCCTCCCAGAAGTACGACTCGACGGAACGGTTGCTGGCGTAGAACAGGCGCGCCAGCTCCCGGAAGTGTCCGTACTGCTGGAGGTAGAGCTCGGCGTAGACGGCCGCGGCGGCCGCGCCCATCTCGGGACGGCGCAGCGAGGTCGTCACGTAGGCCGCCGCCAGCACCGCCGACGACAGCGCCAGGTGCACGCCCGACGAGAACAGCGGATCGACGAAGCAGGCGGCGTCGCCCACGAGCACGTGCGCCTCCCCCGCCAGCCGCCCGGCGACGTACGACCAGTCGCGCGCGACGTGCGGTCCGTCGACGCGCCGCGCCCCGGCCAGCAGCGCCGCCGTGCGCGGGGCCAGGGCCAACTGCGCCTCGTAGAAGCCCTCCGTCCCGAGCTCGGCGATGCCGCGCTGCCCCCGCGCGCTGTCGACCACGGCGCCCACGCTGTTGCGCCCGCCGCCCAGCGGGATCGTCCAGCACCACCCATCGCTCGTGGACTCGATGAAGATGTTGCCCGCGTCGGGGGGCGGCAGGTGGGCGGCGCCCTCGTGGTAGGCGTAGACGGCCAGGTTGCGGAAGGCGTCGTCGTAGCGGCGCAGCGACTGCGCGCGGGCGATGAGCCCCGCCTGCCCGCTCGCGTCGACGACGAAGCGCGCCCGCTCCTCGGCGCTGCCGGCTGCTTCCCCGGCGATGCGGACGCCGATCGCCCGCTCGCCGTCGAAGAGCACCTCCGCGACGCGGCATCCCTCCCGCACCTCGACGCCGGCGGCGCGCGCATTGTCGAGCAGCAGCTGATCGAAGCGGGGGCGCCAGACCTGGTACGAGTGCGGGTGGGTGCGGTTCGTCTCGCGGAAGTACCACGACCAGGGGGCCGTGTCGCGGCCCCAGACCATCGTCGCGCCGGGCTTCTCGACGAAGCCCTCACGCTCGACCGCCTCCAGCACGCCCAGCGCGTCGAGGATCGGCAGCGACGCCGGCAGCAGTGATTCGCCCACGTGCGCGCGGGGAAAGCGTTCGCGCTCGCAGCAGAGCACCCGCCATCCACGCCGCGCCAGCAGCGTGGCCGCCGCGGCGCCGCCCGGCCCGCCCCCCACGACGATCACGTCCCAGGGATCGGGCGCGCCGGTGTCTTCGGACGGGGCGTCGCTGGGCATGGGGCGCCTCGCGGGCGGGGGATCCGTCGCGCGACGCCGGGAGGCCGCGCCCGCGCCGGAGCCTCGCCGAAGCTAGTCCCCGGCGGGCGCCGCGACGGCCTCCGCCGCCTCCGTCTTCTCCTCCACCGGCGCCAGCGTGTACGGGTCCATCTCGAACGGGCCCGGCAGGTCCAGCTCCTTGCCCATCTCGCGCACGGCGGGAATGACCTCTTCGCCCATCAGCCGCAGCGAGCGCATGGAGTCCTCGTGGGTCATCGCGCCATCGCCGTCCCAGAAGAAGATCGAGCCCGGCCGCAGCGTCTCCAGCACGTGCCGCACCTTGGGGATCACGGTCTTGGGCGTGCCGGTGATGATCGTGTAGCGCTCCTTCTGCGACTTGTAGGAGCCGAACGGGTCGCCGAGCTCCTTCTTGTCCAGCTCGGCCTGCGTGGCGGTCCCGCCGCCCAGCTTGGCGTGGTCGCCGGACCGGCCGCGCGACTGAAGCGCCGCGAGGCTGGCGCCGGTCGGCAGGACCTTCGTGCGGGAGGTCAGCCCCGGCAGGTTCTGCAGCGTGCTCAGCACCTCGCCCTGGTTGCCCTCCAGGAAGGGGTTGCTGGGCCCCTGCACGTACTTGCGGCCCACCTCGTCGGCGAGTTCGTCGGTCTCGTCCACGTGCACCTTGAACAGGTAGCCGTGGTGCTGGCTGCCGGCCTCGTAGCCGTGCTCCCGCGCCTGCTCGTCGTAGTAGTCGAACGACTTCTTCGTCGGCTCAAGGTCCGTCGCCAGCATGATGTACGGGTAGCGATGCTTCGCGGCCCAATCGACGGTGTTGCGCGAGAGGATGCCGGGGATCCAGATGGGCGGGTGCGGATCCTGATAGGGCCGCGCCCAGGGGTTCACGTAGCGGAACTGGTAGTGCTCGCCCTCCCAGCGCCAGGGGCCGGGCGTCGTCCAGGCCTTGACGATGAAGTCGTGCGCCTCCTGGAAGCGCTCCCAGTTGTAGGGCGACTGCGCGTTGTGGGCGACGCTCTCGCGGCCCGTGCCGCGCACCCAGCCCGTCACCAGCCGCCCGCGCGAGATCATGTCGATCTCGGCCAGCTCCTCCGCCAGCCACAGGGGGTCGTCCCAGATCGGCAGCACGTTGCCCAGCAGCACGATCTTGGCCCGCTTAGTGATCCGCGCCAGGATGGCCGCCTCGACGTTCATCACGCCGCCCATGCAGAACGGCGTGCTGTGATGCTCGTTGAGCATCAGCCCGTCGAAGCCCATCTCCTCGGCGTAGATCTTCTCGTCGAGGTAGCGGTTGTAGAGGTCGGCGCCGAGCTTGGGGTCGTAGTCGGCGTTCGACATGGCCAAGTCGGTGATCGGCTGTCCGACCGCGCCGAACCAGCCGGAGTCTTGGTCCTGGTACGGCCGCTCCGTAAAGTAGCCAATGAACATGGGATCCTCCCGATTCCGGGCTAGGCGCCCGCGAACTCCGTGATCAGCGACGCCAGTCTATCCGGCGCCTCCAGTTCCACCAGGTGCCCGGCCCCCTCCACGACGACCAGGCGGGCGTCGGGCAGGGCGGCCTCGTAGCGGCGGCCGCAGTCGAGCGGCACGACCCGGTCCTCCGCGCCCCAGACGAGCAACGCGGGGACGTCGACCTCCCGCAGCAGCGGCGCGAGCTGCCGGTTGAACATCCACGGCTTCCAGGTGAGGCGGCTGGTCATCTCGCGGCTGAAGTCCCACAGCTCCCGGTGGCTCTCCGAACCGTCCGAGCCGAACGCGTCCTCGAACGCGGCCTCGTCGTGGAAGCCCTGCTTCACGTAGTCGCCGAAGGTGAAGAAGATCGGGTCGATGATCTCGCCCTCCTCCGGCTGGAGGCCGGCGGCGCCCACGAGCACGAGGCCGCGCAGCGCCGACGGGTTCATCGTCGCCAACTCCGCCGCCACCCAGCCGCCGAAGCCGTGCCCGATCAGCAGCGTGGGCTCCAACTCCAGCTTCGCGATGGCCCGACCCAGCAGCACCGCGATGTCGCGCGGATGCCGCGCCCAGACGGGCCGCTCCGAGCGGCCGTAGCCGGGCAGGTCGGGCGCGCTCACGTGCAGGCGCTCCGCCAGCCGCTCGTGCAGCGGCAGCCAGCCCAGCGGCCCCGTCGAGTGGTGCAGCCAGACCGCGCTGGGCCCGTTGCCGCCCTGGACTACGTGCATCGAGAGTCCGGCCACGGAGACCGTGCATTCGCTGTAGGTCGCTTGGGTCGTGGTCACTCCAACCTCCGTCGTTGCGCCCGCCCGGCCGTCCCCGGCCGGCGCCGAATCGTTTCCGCCTGCGGACCCACGGGTGATTGCGGAAGATCGTAGTGGCGTCGGGCCCCCTTGCATACCCCCGAGCAGTACCGGCGAGGCTTGGCGCTACCCTGCCCTCACGCACGCACCGCGACGAAGGGATGCAGCCATGCGCATCGGCGCCGTCCTGCCCACCACGGAGATCGGATCGGACCCGGCGGCGCTGCGGGACTTCGCGCAGGCGGTCGAGGCGCTGGGCTTCTCGCAACTCCTCCTCTACGACCACGTCCTCGGGGCCGATCCCGACCGCCCCGGCGGCTGGGACGGCCCCTACACCATCGACCACCCCTTCCACGAGGTTTTCGTCACGATCGCCTATCTGGCCGCCGTGACCACGACGCTCGAACTCGCGACCTGTGTGCTGGTCCTGCCGCAGCGGCAGACGGCGCTCGTCGCCAAGCAGGCGGCGCAGATCGCCGTCCTCTCCGGCGACCGCTTCCGGCTCGGCATCGGCAGCGGCTGGAACTACGTCGAGTACGAGGCCCTCGACCAGAACTTCCGCAACCGCGGGCGGCGTCAGGAGGAGCAGGTGGCGCTGATGCGTCGGCTCTGGAGCGAGCCCGTCGTCGACTTCCAGGGCGAGTTCCACACCGTGTCCAGGGCCGGCATCGACCCGCGCCCGCGCCGGCCCATCCCCGTGTGGTTCGGCGGCAGCGCCGAGCCCCAGCTCAAGCGCGCCGCCCGCATCGGCGACGGCTGGTTCCCCGTCTCTCCGCCCACTCCGGAAGCCGCCGCCCAGGCCGATCGCATCCGCGGCTACCTGCGCGAGGCGGGACGCTCCCTGGACGACTTCGGCATCGGCCCGCAGTCGCAGTTCCGCGGCGGCAACCCCGACCTCTGGCGGGCCCACATCCAGCGCTGGCGGGAGATCGGCGCGACGGAGATCTCCGTCGCCACGATGAACGCCGGCCTCCGCGATGTCGGCGACCACATCGACGCCGTGCGGCAGTACAAAGACGCCGTCGAGGCGGGGGACTAGCGTCGGGCCGGTCAGTCCGCGCGCGGCAGCGGCGTGATGCGGATGCGGTCGTGCTGCCGCAGGCAGGCCTGCACATCCTCGCGTGTGAGTCCCGGGTACTCCCGCAGGACGTCGTCTTCGGACCACCCGTCGGCCAGCAGTTCGACGACGAACGCCACGGCCAGCCGCGTCCCCTTCACGACCGGCTTCCCGGCCAGGACGCCGGGGTTTAACTCGATGCGGTCTTCCCAGGGCATGCGGTCCACCCTTCCCGGCGGTCGCCCACAGCGTACCCGAATCCCGTCCGGCCCCGCCCGCAGCGCCCCGGCCTGCTAGCCTCGCGCGACGGACGATGCCACTCGGAGAGCGAGGCAGGCGATGGAGATCCACGGAACCTACGCCGACGCGTTCCGCCCCGTGCGCGACCGCTTCGAGCAGAACTTCCTCGACGGGCTGGAGGCCGGCGCCAGCGTGGCCGTGACCGTCGACGGCGCGCCCGTCGTCGACCTCTGGGCGGGCGAGGCCGGCCCGGACGGCGCGCCCTGGCAGCGGGACACGATCGCCAACGTCTGGTCCTCCACCAAGACGATGGCCGCCGTCTGCATGCTCATGCTCGCCGACCGCGGCCAACTCGACTTCGACGCCCCGGTCGCCGACTACTGGCCCGAGTTCGCCCGGAACGGCAAGGAGAGCGTGCTCGTCCGGCACGTGATGAGCCACAGCGCCGGCCTCTCCGGCTTCGACCCGCCGATCCGCCTCGATGACCTCTACGACCGCCGCGGCGTCGCCGCCTCGCTGGCCCGGCAGGCCCCCTGGTGGGAGCCGGGGACGGCCTCCGGCTACCACGCGATCACGCAGGGGCAACTGCAGGGGGAGATCCTCGAGCGCATCACCGGCGTCTCCATGGGCGAGTTCTTCCGGCGCGAGGTGGCGGAGCCGCTCGGCGCCGACTTCCACATCGGCCTCGACGCCGCGCACGACGGCCGCGTCGCCGAGCTGATCCCGCCAGCCCCGGACCCCGCCGTGGAGGAACTCGACCCCAACTCCATCGCCGCCCGCACCCTCGCGAGTTGCCCCCTGGACGCCACCGTGACCCGCACCCGCGACTGGCGCGCCGCCGAGATCCCGGCCGCCGGCGGGACCGGCAACGCCCGCTCCATCGCCCGCATCCATTCGGCGCTGGCCTGCGGCGGGGCCGTCGACGGCGTGCGCCTCATGTCCCCCGAGACCGTCGAGCGGGTGCGGGAGGTCCAGACCGACGGAGTCGACCTCGTGCTGGGCAAGCACGTCACGTTCGGCCTCGGCTTCGCGACCTACATCGAGGACACGGTCGCGCCGCCCAACCCGCGCCACTTCCGCTGGGGCGGCTGGGGCGGCTCCATCGTCGTCATCGACCTCGACGCGCGGGTCTCCATCGCCTACGTCATGAACCGCATGATCACCGGCGCCCTCGGCGACACCCGAAGCGGCGACCTCCTCCGCGCCGTCTACGAATCGCTCGGCTAGCATCCCAAGGGAACGGAGGTCCGCCATGGGAGTTCTGGAGATCATCGACGACGGGGCCGTCCGCACGGTCACGCTCAACCGCCCCGAGAAACGGAACGCGCTCACCTCGGAGATGCTGCGCGGGCTCCAGGCGCTCTTCTCGGAGACGCCCGCGCCGGAGGCGCGAGTGGTCGCGCTGCGGGCGACCGGTCCCGTCTTCAGCGCCGGAGTCGATCTGCGGGAAAGTCTCGATGAGGGAGTCCCCGCCAACGAAGGATCCATCGACGCGGCGCTGCACGCGATCGAGACCTACCCCTTGCCGGTGGTGGCCGTCGTCCAGGGGCCGGCGATCGCCGGGGGCAACGAGCTGGCGCTGCACTGCGACATCGTCGTCGCCTCGACCAACGCGACCTTCTGGATGTCGCTCGCGCAGATCGGGCTCGCCCCCACCTGGTTCCTCTCCAAAAAGCTGCTTGACGTCGGCGGACCGGTTCTGGCGAAGGAGATGCTGCTCCTGGGCGATCCCGTCCCCGCCCAGCGCATGTACGACCTGGGCATCATCGCGCGCGTCGCCGAACCGGACGACTTCGACGCGGCCGCCGACGCGGTCATCGACCGGCTGGCCGCGAACGCGCCCCTGTCGATGCGCGCCATGAAGGCCCTCATCAACCGTGGCATGGCCTACCGCGACGCCATCCCCCATGACGACGTCGACCGGATCGTCGCCGCCGCGCGCGAGAGCCACGACGCCCGCGAGGGAATGGCCGCCCGCCTCGAGAAGCGTCCGCCGCAATTCACGGGCCGCTGACGCGCTCCCCTCCCGGCCGCCGCGCCTGCACGACGTAGAGGGGGTCGCTGCGCCGCGGATCGGGCGACAGGTCGATCGTCTCCGCCTCGCCGAACCCGCCCGCGTAGTGGAAGTACGCCGTCACGACCTGCGCGTGCCCCCTGTCGCCCGTGGCCGACCAGAGGGCGACCACCTTCGGCGGGAAGCAGCGGTTCGAGAACGCGACGCTGCAGATGCCGCCAGGCTTCAGCACCCGTCCGATCTCCCGGAAGACGGACAGGGGCTGCCGCAGGTACTGCACGCTCACCGCGATCGTGACCACGTCGAAGCTGGCGCCGTCATAGGGCAGCGCCGGATCGGCGTTGAGGTCGTGCACGACCCACTCCGTCAGCGCCGGGTTCGCCGCCAGTTCCTCGGCGTTCATCCCCAGCCCCGCCGCCCGCGATGGCGCGAGGCGGGCCGGGAAGTGCGACACGTGGCTGCTCATCAGGTCGAGCACCGACGCGCGGGCCGGGAAGATGCGCGCGTAGTGCGCCCGCAACGCCGCGATCGCCGCGTCGTCGATGTGCGTCACGAGGCGGGGCTCCTGGTAGAAGAGCGCGTCGTCCCGCTCGTCGTCGCAGCGGAAGTGCGCCGCCACGAACGGCGACTCGTCGGGCCAGCCGCCCGGTGGCGCGTCGGTGGGCATGGTGTCGCGCCCCGTCCTGCTCCCGATCAGCGCGACGGGGAGGGGGCGGTCGGGCCGCCAGCGTCAGGCTAGCCGATCCCGAGGCCGCGGCCGCCCCTAGCGGATATTGCGCAGGCGCGGATCCATCGCGTCGCGGACGCCGTCGCCGACGAAGTTGAACGACATCACCATCAGGATGATGGCCAGCGCCGGCGCGAGGATGGGCCAAGCGCTGCGCGTCATGATCGTGATGTAGGCCTTCGCGACCATCCCGCCCCAGGCGGGCGTGGGCGGCTGCACGCCGGCGCCAATGAAGCTCAGCCCCGCCTCGACGAGGATGATGCCCGCCGCCGACAGCGACGCCAGCACCAGCACCGGCGCCACCACGTTGGGCAGCATGTGCCGCAGCATGATCCGGCGCGGCGGGGCGCCCACCGCATGCGCCGCGTCGATGTAGACCTCCTGCTTGATCGACAGCACGACCCCCCGCGTGAGGCGCGCATAGCCCGGCGACCAGACGAAGCCGATGATGATCATCGTGTTCTGGATGCTCGGCCCCAGGGCGGCGGTGACCGCCAGGATCAGCACCAGCCCCGGCATCGCCATCAGCGCGTCGACGATGCGCATGATGACCAGTTCGTCGAGCTTGCCGCCGATGTAGCCGGCCAGCAGCCCCAGCGGCACGCCGACGACGATCGCCACGCCGATCGCGGCCAGCACGATCTGCCAGGCGATGCGGGCGCCGAAGATCGTGCGGCTGAGCACGTCGCGGCCCTGGCTGTCGGTGCCGGCGATGTGATCCCAGGCGGGGGGCTGGTAGATGCCCTCAAGGCTGAGGTTGGTCTTCAGGGGGTCCGCGGGCGCGATGGCCGGCGCGAACGCGGCCACGATGCCGAATCCCAGCAGCAGCACCGCGCCCAGCACGGCCGGCCGGTTGCGCATGTAGACGCGCAGGATCGCGCGCGCCTCGCGGTACCAGTGCTGTTCCCGAATCCCGGCGAACGAGAGGGCGGGCGGGGCGACGCTTTCCGGGGGAGCCGTGCCGCCGGCCATCAGCTTCGCCCCTCACGGATGCGCGGATCCAGCAGCGGATAAGAGAGGTCGACGAGCAGGTTCACCAGCACGACGCAGACAGCGAAGAACATGACCACGTTCTGCACGATGTTGAAGTCCTGGCTATTGACGACATTCTCGACGAAGAGCCGGCCCATGCCCGGGATGCCGAACACCTGCTCGGTGATCACGGCGCCGGAGAAGATCAGGCCGGCCTGGAAGCCGAACACCGTCACGATGGGGATCAGCGCGTTGCGCAGGCCGTGCCGCACCACCACCACTCGGGTGCGCAGCCCCTTGGCCCGCGCCGTGCGGATGTAGTCGTCGTTGAGCACGTTGATCATC
>JAPOXB010000236.1 GCA_026707335.1 Chloroflexota bacterium | reverse complement strand
TGCAGTTCTGCCGAGTCCGATCCCGCCCCGCGCGGACGCTCGATCACGCCGGCCCCGCGCCCGCGCGCCCGCCGCCCCCGCGCCCGACCCTCCCGTACGACGATCGCCCGCCCATGATGCGCCTGCCGGGCCGGCGGAAGCTCGTGATCATGAGCGCGCTGTCCATCGCCATGTTCCTCTCGGCGATGGACCAAACGGTGATGGGCGTCGCGATGCCGCGCATCATCGCCGACCTGGGCGGGCTCGACCTGTTCGCCTGGCCCTTCACCTCGTACATGCTCACCTCGACGGTGACCGTGCCGATCGTGGGCAAGGTCTCGGACCTGCGCGGCCGCAAGCCCATCCTGGTCGCCGGCATCCTCGTCTTCCTGGCCGGCTCGGTGCTCGCCGGGACGGCGCAGGACATGACGTCGCTGATCATCCACCGCGCCGTCCAGGGGCTGGGCGCCGGCCTGATCAACGCCATGGCCTTCACCATGATCGGCGACCTCTTCGCCCCCCGCGAGCGCGGCCGCTGGATGGGCCTGCTGGCCGCGATCTGGGCCCTGGCGAGCGTCGTGGGGCCGCTGACCGGCGGCACCATCACCGACCATCTCTCCTGGCGCTGGGTCTTCTACATCAACGTGCCGCTGGTCGCGATCGCGCTGCCGGTCGCGCTGCGCTTCATCCCGCACCACGTGCAGGCCCAGACGGCGCCGATCGACTGGCGCGGCGGCCTGCTGCTCGTGGTCGCGGCGACGCCGCTGCTGCTGGCGCTGTCCTGGGCCGGCAACGAGTACGGCTGGGGCGAGGCGCCGGTCGTCGTCTCGTTCGCGATCGCGGCCGTGGCGCTCGCGCTCTTCATCTGGACCGAAGCGCGCGCCGCCGAGCCGGTTATCCCGCTGGGGCTCTTCCGCACCCGCGCCTACACCGTCACGATCCTGATCACCGCCCTGACCGCCATGGCGATGATGGGCGGCCTGCAGTTCCTGCCGCTCTTCCTGCAGGGCGCGCAGGGCGCCTCGGCGACGCAGTCGGGCATCGTGACGATGCCGATGATGGGCGGCGTCGTGATCAGCTCGGTCGTGGCGGGGCAGATCGTGCATCGCACGGGCAGCACGCGCCCGCTCGCGGCCGCCGGCTCCTTCGTGATGACGGGCTGCCTCTACCTGCTCACGACGCTCGACGTCGGCTCCTCGCAGGGCGTCACCCAGCTCTACATGCTGCTGCTGGGCCTCGGCGTGGGCCTGGCCATGCCCATGCACTCGATCATCGTGCAGAACGCGCTGCCGCACCGGCTGCTGGGCGTGGGCACGTCGTCGGTGCAGTTCTTCCGCCAGATCGGCGCGACGATGGGCCTCGCCGTGTTCGGCGCGGTGCTGGTCACCAGCTTCGCGAGCGGCCTGGCGACGGCCGACGTCCCCGGCGCCGACCGCATCGCCGAGCGCCCCCAGATCCTGCTCGACCCCGAGGAGGTCGCGCAGTTCCGCGCCGAGGTCGACGCCGCCGACCCGGGCGCGTCCGAGGCGGCGCTGGGCAGCGCGCGCAACGCCCTGGCCGCGTCGGTCACCGACATCTTCCTCGTCGCGGCGGTCATCGCCGCGGTCAGCGCGGTCGCTGCGCTGGCCCTGCCCGGCGTCGCCGTGAAGGGGGACCGGGAGATGCGCGGCGGGCGCAGACCCTCACCCTAGCCCTCTCCCAGCGGAGACCTGCGCGTAAACCGGTGGATGTGGGATCATGGGCGCGGCGGAGGGTCGTGCAAGGGGGATGGCCATGCATCGCGAGTCCAGCGGCGAGACGTTCCTGGAGGCCCTGGTGCCGGAGCGGATGGGGCGCAACGCGCAGTTGGAGCGGATCGCGGCGCTGGTCGACTGGGCGCCGTTGGCGGAGATCGTGTCGGTGATCTACGCCGCGCCGCGGGGGCGGCCGGCGTACCCGCCGCTGCTGATGGTCAAGGCGTTGCTCTTGGGCGAGTGGTACGACCTCTCGGACGAGGCGTTGGAGGCGGCGCTCTGGGACCG
>JAPOXB010000015.1 GCA_026707335.1 Chloroflexota bacterium | reverse complement strand
CAGCGGGGATCGCGATGCAGTTCTGGCACTTCTTCGTGGTGCGTCTGCTGCAGGCGGTCGTCGTCATCTTCATCGTCGTCAGTCTCGTCTTCCTCGTCTCGCGGCTGGTGGGCAACCCCGAGCAGTTCCTCGCCGGGCCCGACGCGACGGAGGAAGACCTCGTCGAGATCGAGGAACGCTTCGGCCTCAACGACCCGCTGATCGTGCAGTACGGGAACTTCCTGGCCGATCTCCTGCGGGGCGACTTCGGCCATTCGTGGATGGGGGGCGGCGCCTCGGCGATCGCCTCGATCGGCGATCGCGCCTGGAACACGTTCAAGCTGGGCATCGCGGCGCTCGCCTTCGCGATCGTGACGGCGGTCCCGCTGGGCGTGGCCGCCGCCCTGCGCCGCGGCGGTCTGGTCGACTGGCTGGCGCGCTTCCTGGCCGTGATCGGGCAGGCGGTGCCCGGTTTCTGGCTGGGCCTGATGCTGATCTTCTTCTTCGCCGTGCGGCTCGACCTGCTGCCCACCGGCGGCGCGGCGGGATGGCAGTCGCTGATCCTGCCCGCGATCTCGCTGGGCATGCTGGAGATGGCCGCGATCATGCGCCTGACCCGCTCCGGGATGATCGAGGTCATGGACACCGACTTCATCCGCACGGCCCGCGCCAAGGGCCTGCCCGAGCGCACGGTGATCGTGCGGCACGGGCTGCGCCACGCGATGCTGCCCGTCGTCACCATCCTGGGCATCGGCATGGGCCGGCTGATCGCCGGCTCGGTGATCATTGAGGTCGTCTTCGCCTGGCCCGGCGTGGGGCGGCTGATCATCGACTCGATCGTGCGCTCCGACTACCCGATGGTGCAGGCCGCGATCATCGTGCTGGCGGCGTCGATCTCGCTGGCCAACGTGCTCGTCGACCTCTCCTACCGCTTCATCGATCCGCGCATCCGGGTGGGGTCGCTCTGATGGCGCACGACGCAGCCGCGACGCTCGCCGCCCCGGTGCTCGAACGCCGCCGGCGCCGCAACTGGCGCCGCTACGCCGGCCTCTCGATTCCCGCCGCCGTCGCCCTGGTGTTCGTCGTCTGCGGCGCCTTCGCGGGGGTTCTCGCCCCCGACGATCCCAACTTCATCGTGCTGCCCGACCGCTTCGAGCCGCCCGTTTTTGCCGGCGGCACCTGGGATCACGCGTTCGGCACCGACGACCTGGGCCGGGACATCCTCAGCCGCATCCTGCACGGCGCCCAGGTCTCGCTCATCGTCGTGGTCACGGTGGTGCCCGGGGCGGCCATCCTCGGCACGCTGATCGGCCTCGTATCGGGCTGGCGGGGCGGCCTCACCGGCAACCTGTTGATGCGCCTGACGGACATCCAACTGGCGCTGCCGTCGATCCTCTTCGCGGTCTTCCTGGGCAGCGTCCTGGGTCCCAGCCTGCGCAACGTGATCATCATCCTGCTGATCTGGACCTGGTCGCCCTACGCCCGCCTGGTGCGGGCGGAGACGATCTCGCTGCGCGAGCGCGACTTCGTGATCGCCTCGCGCGCGGTGGGCGGGGGCGGCGTCTGGATCATGCGCAAGCACCTGTTCCCCAACCTCGTCAACGTCGTCGTCGTCGTCATGACGCTCGAGGTCGCGATCGTGATCCTGGCCGAGGCGGCGCTGAGCTTCCTCGGCGTCGGCGTGCCGCCCGGCACGCCCTCCTGGGGCGCCATGATCACCGAGGCGCGCAACTACATGGTCCAGGCCTGGTGGGCGATCTGGTTACCGGGGATCGCGCTGATGATCGTCTCGTTCACCGGCAACCTGATGGGCGACTGGCTGCGCGACGCCCTCGATCCGCGCCTGCGGAATTTGCGGTAGGGAACCTCACCCCCTGTCCCCCTCTCCATCTGGACGATGGAGAGGGGGAACGTGAAAGCGGGCACTGGATCCCCCTCACCCTAACCCTCTCCCTGGGGAGAGGGGATCCGAGTCCCCCCGCTCCATTGCTCGGCAATGGAGAGGGGGGCCAGGGGGTGAGGT
>JAPOXB010000093.1 GCA_026707335.1 Chloroflexota bacterium | reverse complement strand
GCGCGACGGCCAGCCAGTCCATGGGGTGCCCCTGCTTGGGCAGCGTGCGCAGCACGTCGAACACGAGCGGATCGACCTCGGAACGGGCGCCGAGGTCGGCGGCGAAGGCCCGCGCCTCGTCGGCGCTGGGCAACTCCTTGTTGAAGAGCAGGTAGATCACCGACTCGGGCGGCATGTAGGCGAGCTCGGCGATGGGGTAGCCGACGTAGGTGACGCCGATCTGGGGGTCGACCTGGCTGGTCCAGCAGGTGCCGACGGGGAAGCCGCGCAGACCCGAATCGAGTTGGGCGTTGCCGATCGTGAATTCGACGGCGGGGACGCTGCTGCTGGTCATGGGCCGACACTCCTCATCGCCGGGCGCCCGGCCGCGGGCGGCGGTGGGCCGCCGGGTCGGGTGACCCGGCGTCGCGCACGCGCGACGCCCGGGCCAAAGTACCCGGAAGGCTAGCCGGAAACCTCGCCCACGAGAAAGCGGATCGTCCCGGACGGGGCTTCCACTTCGACCTCGTCGCCGGCGGCGGCGCCCACGAGCGCTCGCCCGACCGGGCTGGCGATGGAAATCCGCCCGGCCGCCGCGTCCACCTCGTTTTGGCCGACGAGAGTGTACTCAACGGTCTTGTTGCTTACAAGATTCGTCGCGCTGACGCTGCTGCCGAGGTGCACGCGGCCGTCGTTGGCCTGCGACGAGGCGTTGCTGACGCGCGCGTGGGCGACCTGGTGCTCCAGGTCGCGGATGCGGGCTTCCAGGTGGGCCTGCTCGTCGCGGGCCGCGTCCAGCGGCGCGTTCTCGCGGAAGTCCTTGTCCAGCATCGCCGCTTCCAGCTTGCGGGCGATGTTGGGGCGCTCGCCGCGCAAGCGTTCGAGCTCGCTGCGGGCGAGTTCCAGGCCCTCAGCGGTCATCTCCACGACGTCCTCGGCGCTCGGCTGCGCGGCGCCGTTGGGGTCGGTGCGCCGCCGCACGGGGCGCTTGACGCGCAGGTGCACGCTGAGATTGGCCTCCATCCAGTCCTTCTTCTTGGCGAACGAGAGGAAGGCCTTGACCGGCTGCAGCCGGTCGCTCAGGTCGGCCACGTTCGTGCCCTGCTCCTCCTGGAAGCGGGTCATCTGATGGGCGGTGAGACTGTCCAGCGCCCGATCACTGCCGCCCCAGGAGACGAAACGGGTGACGGCGACCCGCTGCCGCTGATTGAGCTTCTTGGCGTTGGCGCTGAAGTACATCGAGGCGGCGCGCCCGAGCGTGACGGCGCCGGCGTCCGCGTCGCCGCCGGGTTCGCCCTCGATGATCTCTTCCTCGAGCCCCCCGGGGGCCGCCTCTTCCAGGCTGGCGGTCTCGGGGGCGTCGGCGTCGTCGGCGACACGGTCGATGTCTGTCATATGTCTCCCTCGCGTGCGTGCGCTCCTACCATCGTACCGGACGTTATGGGGAGCAGTTCAATGCGACGCAGCACGGACGCGCCCGGCTGCCCGAGTTCCGCGGCGGCGCCCGCCGGGACGGACGCCGTCGCGCAGCTCGACGTCCGGCAGGCGGTCGACGAGGCGCTCGCCGCCGTGGGCCTCGACGGCGACGCGGCCGGCGGGAGTAGGGCGCCCGGCCAGCTGGCGCGCTTCGTCGCGACGCTGCTGCGGGAGAACGATCGGCTGGGCCTGACCACGATCCGCGACCCGCGCGAGGCGGTGCAGCGGCACGTCGCCGAGCCGCTGGCGGGATGGCGGGCGATCGCCGCGACGCTCCCGGACGGACCCATCGCGGAGGTGGGATCGGGCGGCGGCGCGCCGGGCCTGCCGATCGCGATCGTGGCCGCCGAGCGCGAGGTGACGCTGATCGAGGCGCGGACGCGCCGGGCGGACTACCTGCGGGACTTGGTGGACGATCTGGGGCTGCGCAACGTGCGCGTCGTGGAGGAGCGGGGTGAGGCCTTCGCCGCCGACGGCGACGAGGGCCGGGAGCGCTACGCCTGCGCGATGGGCCGGGCGCTGGCCAAGCTGCCCGTGGCGCTGGAGATCCTG
>JAPOXB010000133.1 GCA_026707335.1 Chloroflexota bacterium | reverse complement strand
GGCGCCGGCCCCCCGGCTGCGCCGGCCCGTCGCCGCCGCGCTGCTCACCGCCCTCGTCGTCGCGGGCGGCAGCGCCGCCGACTCGGTGCTGCTGGCCCAGGTCGGGGTGCTGCTGGCCGCCGGGCTGATCGTCGCGGGGCTGTGGGCCCGGCTGGGCACGCGCGGCCTGCGGGTGTCCATCCTGCCCTCGCGCGAGCGCCTGACGGCCGGTGAGACGCTCACCATCGACGTCGAGCTGCGCAACCGGCTGCGCCTGCCGCGCCCGCGCATCGACCTGCGCGTGCGCAGCGACCTGGGCCCCGCCATCGGCTGGACGACGTCGCTGAGCCCCAACGGCCGCTCGCACCTGCGCACGACGATCCGCTGCCCCCTGCGCGGCGTCTACGCGCTGGGACCGGCCGGCGTGAGCAGCCCCGACCCGCTCGAGATCTTCGAGGGCCGGCGCGCCGTCGGCGAGCGCCGAGAGGTGGTCGTCTACCCGCCCTGCCCGCGCTTGCCGCACTTCATCCTGCCCGCCGGGCGGCGCGGCGCGAGCGGCGCCCGCGGCCGGGTGGCCGGCGGCCCCATCGTCGCCGGCGTGCGCGAGTACACCCCCGGCGACCCGCCGCAGCGCATCCACTGGCCGCTCTCGCTGCGCCAGAGCCGGCTGGTCGTGCGCACGCTCGAGGACGACCCCGACGCGGGCGTCTGCTGGATCGCGCTCGACCTCTGCGCCGCCGACCAGCACGCCGACCCGGCCGCGCTGGAGGCCGGCGTCATCGCCGCCGCCGCGCTCGCGCAGCACGCCCTCGAGCAGGGGCGCCCGGTCGGCTTCCTCGCCTCGGGGGCGCGGCAGCACTGGCTGCCGCCCGTGCCGGGCCGCGGCCAACTGCGGCCGATCCTCGAGGAGCTCGCCTACGCGCAGCCGCGCGGCGGCACGCCGTTCAGCCGGCTGCTCGTCTCGCGGCTGGGCGTGCAGTCGCGCAACGGCCTGCTGATCGCGATCACGGCCGCGCCGGCCGGCGTCGGCATCACGGGGCGGATGCTGGGCCTGCAGCCCTCGCAGATCGTCCTCGTGCGCCTCAGCAGCGACCGCGGACGCGGCCCCGCGCCGGCGCGGCGCGCGCTGCCCGGCGACCTCCCCGCCGAGGAATACGTCGTCACGCCCACGACGCCGATCGCCGAGGCGCTCGCATCGGGACGGGCCGGCCGATGATGGCGCCGCGCCCCATCTCGCCCGCCCCCGCGCCGCGTCGATCCCCGTGGTCGCTCCACCCCACGGTCTGGACGGCCGGCCTGCTGGCGCTGGTCGTCTTCTTCGTCCCGGGCGCGATCTGGGCCGCCCGCTGGAACTCCGCCATGCCCGACCTGCACCTGACCGTGGGGCTGGCGTTCGCCGCGGGGCTGGCGCTGTCGATCCTGCCGCGGCCGCCGCGGGCGCGCTATCAGGCCCTCTGCATCGTCGCGATGGGCACGCCGGTCGTCCTCTGGCAGCTCTGGGCGGTCGACCGCTTCCGCGCCCCCGCCGGCCTGTGGCCCCACCTCAACTACCTGGGCCTGCGGCTGGGCGACTGGGGCGAGCGCCTGCTGAGCGGCGAAGCCATCACCAACCCCATCCCCTTCATCTTCCTGGTGCTCTGCGGCGCTTGGCTGGCCGTCGCGGGGGGCGTCGTGCTGACCCTGCGCGGGCGCCGCCCCTGGCCGATCGTGCTGACGCTCGGCACGACGCTCGTCTTCGCCCTGAGCGACGCGCCCGGCATCGAGCTGCTGCGCTTCCCCGTCTTCGCCGCCGCCGCGGCCGCGCTGGTCGCGCGCGTGCGCCTGCTCGACCGGGCCGAGGCCTGGCAGGGCGAGGGCGTACGCTTCTCGAACGCCGTCGCCCCGGTCAGCGTGGTGGTCGCGGTGGTCGCCGTGCTGGGCCTGTGGACCGCGGTGCGCGCCCTGCCCCACGCCTGGCTGCCCCACGACCTGCAGCCCCCCTGGATCGAGGAGCGCAGCTCCGGCGCGGCGGCGGTCGCGCCGCCGCCGGCGCCG